>NZ_JAIVFW010000005.1:0-9879 GCF_020829595.1 Nostoc sp. CHAB 5844 | reverse complement strand
AACCATCACCCAATCTGAGATTGCCGCCACCACCATCAATATGAACAGTGCCTTGTCCGGCAGGATTAAGCAAAGTCACATCACCTTGAGAACCATTGCCACCCAAGGTGAGATTGCCGTTGCCACCATCAATATGAACAGTGCCTTGTCCTGCTTTATTGAGCAGGGTGATGTCACCCTCAGAAGCATTGCCACCCAAGGTGAGATTGCCGTTACCACCATCAATGTGAACAGTGCCTTGTCCAGCAGGATTGAGCAGAGTCACATCACCTTGAGAACCATTGCCACCCAATCTGAGATTGCCGCTACTACCATCAATGTGAACAGTTTGTTTACCTGTGTGGTTGAGCAGGCCGATATCACCACCACTGCCATTGCCACCTGCGAGTATATTGGCCTTTTCACCAACCAATTGTATGGTTACGCTGTCTGCTGCATCAGTCAAAAGAATTTCGTTAAATTTTTGAGCCATTTTGTTTTATGCCTCTAGAGAAAAAATCAACCTATCGTTCCTTGTCTTGAAGTACACATCTGGCCTACTACTCCCTTGATCAAAAAGAGGTGTATTGATCTGAGATGCGCGAGGTGAAAGTGGTACATCTCTGCTCAATAGCTAGTAGAGGTGGCTTGTAAATGTATATTTGCAAGCTTGATAGTTTTTAAAGTCTCAGAGTTTTTATGAGAATGCAAGGACAGTTAAGACAGTTAAGACACTTAAGTAAACATTTAATAAAAATTTAATAACCGCTTAGTTGATTTATAGTTGCTTTATATTATATTTATAATGTGTTGCTTACGACAAAAATTGACTGCAACAATTGGTTTGAGTCAAGTTACTCAGTCAGATTAGCTATTGTTTTAATTAGGTGTGACGAATAGTAATGGCTTAGTTTACCTAAAGTTTATTTGTTGACTTTCTTTTGCCGTTATTTACTTTGCAAAAATCTAATTTAGGATGAGCATTATAATGCCCACCCTACTGTAGTTCAAATTTAGAAAACTTCGACAAAATTTTAGAAATTAGCTTGCAACAAAGTCTCCCCTCGTTGATAAATTTCTTTGGCATAGTCTGTCCAACTTCCTTGTCCCCAATAACGAAAGCAGCTAGTTTGCAGCAATAAGTTATAGAGTAATGTTTGGCGATACTGAGATTCCCTAGTAATCGCTTTAGGTTCATCATTTAGAAGCAATTTATCTATTTTTTCATGAAATAAACTGCTAAGTTGATTCATCGGAGACAATACGTTTTCATATCCTTTTACCCAACTGATATGATTCGTCCAGGAAGCACCATCCATATGAAAGTTAGGATTTATTTGTTTTAATTCTTGAATGGCATTTTCTACAGCTTCAGGTTGACAATTATCTGGGGAAACTCGTTGCCAAATTTGATGTTGTCCTACTGGTTTGCAGGGAGGATAATCTTGTGGGTTGCAACCTGCGGCTTCAATTAACTCTAAATATTCTGTGCCACACATCCCAACAACGCCGGATTTGCCACCGCTATGATTGACCATATCCCACCAAGCTTGTTTGAAAGCACTAGGAAATTCATTCATCATCACGCCGCCATTTTCACCATCACCAATTTGACTGACTATTGGTGGTACTAATAGATTTCCTATTTGTTGTTTTGAAAGTGTTTTAGCTTCATAGTATGGTTGCATCTGAGCAACTAATTTTGTATCTGAACCTTGAGTTTTAATTAAGGCTGTGATGCTAATTGTTTCGCCTTGAGAATTGCGAGCTATTAAACGGTGTGGTAGATGTTTGTATGTAAGAAGTTCGCCATTGATTGTTTCTACAGAATGTTCTTGTACCAGTAACCAGCGATAGCCGCATTCTTTGAGTGATTTGACAAATTCAAATAGGGTATCAGGGTGATTTGGTAGGTGCATTTCTGGCGGCGAAAAGCCTTTGACTCGCGCTAATGCTTCCCAGCCAAAAATAGCAGCAAAATGTTGTTGCCAAGCGATAATATGCAATTTAATATCGGGTATGGGTGTGGAAGGGACAACAGCATGACTCCACATTGTTCCTAGCCACTCGACGTAAGGTTGATATTTTTGATCGCAAGTAATACGTTTGAGGTTGTCGAGGATGTCGTTACGTCCCATCTGGCGCAATCCCCACAACAAATTGCCAGAGTAATCTAACATGACACGGGGATTGCAACCTTGGCTGACGAGTTCGGGAATGAAATCACCCATGCGGCTATAGCAATAAGCAAAAGGCCCAGCGTTGTGGTTATCACCTTCGTGGGGATGTTCAAACATATATTGCAGATTGCTGATCAGTTCGCCATTGTATCCTGCGGGGATAGTTGGCTGGTGCATATGTAAGGCGATCGCAAATACTGCATTGACATCCTCTAACTTGATATCAGTTGAGGGTAAAAAAACAGGTTCGTTATGGTTGACAACAGAAAGAACTTCTTTTTCCCAGCCAGAAATATTCGGCAAGTTATCAATAATTTCTGGTGGGACAGTCGTAGGGAAGGACAGCATGAAGAATAAAGGCTGAAATTTTACCTTTATACTGTATCCCTTTATCCCTAGTGGAGACGTGAATTCTAATTAAGGAGACTTGATAGAGAAATTGTATTCTTAAAGATGCGATCGCCTATTTCAGAATAGGCGATCGCGTCCTATAATCTTTTAAAACTTATACCAATTCTCTGTGAAGCTGCACATTATTTTTACCCCTCCCAACCTCCCCGCAGGTTCGGGGAGATGCCGCAGGCGGTGGGGTTCTTTCTATGCGTCTTCATCTAAAATTGGTATTACGTGCAGATACTAACCCAGTCACATTTCTAGATAACAAAACATCGTAAAAACGATGGATTCTACTCAATAAACTTGGTCTTTCTGTAATTTGCTGCTTTCTGGGTGCTGGTGGTGTAGCTATTTTTAAAATCAACTCTAACAACCAAGGGGCGAGGCGTTGACACCACACAGCTAAATGACTTTGCCATCCGACTAAAATTTCGGGTGCATCATTGTGCAATCCGACTATCAATGCTTGCGCTACTTGTTGAGGTGTCATAGGAATCACCCAACGAAATAGCTGCAAGTTACGCACCATGTCTGTATCGGTGAGAGAAGGTAATAAGGCTTTGACTTGAATGTTGTACTCGGCTAGTTCTTGACGCAAGGCTTGAGTAAATCCTAAGATGGCAAACTTTGTCGCTGAGTATGTTGCCATTGTTGGTGCAGCGACTTTCCCCATTAAACTGGAAACATTGACAATTGTCCCTTGTTTTTGACTAGCCATGCGTCGAGCTATCAAACTGGTAAGGGTGTACATTCCCAACAAATTCACCGAAAGTTCTTCTTGCACTTGGGGGAGTTTGGAACGCAAGAATGAAGTTTGATATGCAACTCCTGCACAGTTCACCAGTAAATGAATTGGGCCATGATTGCGCCACAGTTGGGCTACAGCAATATTTACTTCCGTGGCGCGAGTTAAATCTAGTGTCATGATCACTGCTTCTGTTCCCAGCGCTTCAATTTCTTGAGCGACTTGAGTTAATTTTTGGCGATCGCGTGCTATCAAGATTAGCTTTTTCATCCCTTGTTGCGCCAGCGCTAGGGCGATCGCTTTTCCAATACCGCGAGAAGCCCCTGTAATTAGAGCAACATTACCTTGAATCTTCATTGTTTTTTATCTCCAGAATTTAAGTCTTACCCCGCGTTTTGTGCTTTTTGATAGACACAATTACAGCTACTCATTTCCCACTGGCAAGACAAATACTCGATTCTTGTTGAATTCAGAGGAGAATTCAGCTTTTAGCAATGAGATATTTTGTTTTAATCTGCATTGCAGAAATCCTCTGCCTTCCAGATTGCAAATCAATACTTTAAGCAATTGGCTGAATAGACATGGCTCATACTTTTTACCTCTTTTCGATTCAGAGCGGTTATCAGCAGCGTTGCTACACACACGTTAACAATAAAATCAAGTAGCCGCAATATTTTTTAATAAGAATTTCTTAATACTTCTTTACCCAGATGATATATATGGCGAAGATTTTGATAAATAAGTTTTTATGAAGAGTGCCAGATAAATATTAACATTTCTTGACGATTAGTTAATGAGTCTACAGATTCAAGACAATCTATCACCAACCGTCAGCAAGATAGAAGAAATTTATATTAATTACCAGACACAACAAAGACACAAAAAATCCATATCAAATCCTTTTTGATTTGCCAAAATTGAAACGTTCATCTCCCCGAATTATTGAAAAGGTCGGGTATCTCTTGGTTAAACTTAATATACACAAATGAAAAATAACAATCTTCTGTTAATTAAAAGCGCAGAAAATACATTAATTGAGCGATCGCTTCAGCAGATAATTGCAATCTTTGCTGAAAATCAGCTATGTTACGGTATATTCCATTTGCTAGGCGATTTTCCACCACTGCTTGAGCAAGAGATAAATCGATAAATGGGGTTTGTGCCAACATCTCGACTGTAGCGGTGTTAGGGTTAACTAAATGCGTAGAATGAACTAGAGATTCGTTGTCATAGTAAATAAAATGCAGCAGTGGCTCTAATGGCTTGAGACGCTGCACAGGTAAATTCAAAGCGGCGGCAATATCTTCGATACAGTAAAATTTAACACCAGAACGCGAAAGTTCGACAAGCGATCGCGCTTGGTGAATCGACAAACCCGGTAAGCGTAACCAATCATCCACCGTTGCTTGATTAACATCAATGCGGATACCCAATTGTGCCGCTATTTGAATTTCTTCGCCAGATTGCAACCGATAGTAAGGATCATTGAGCAGTTTGGCACGGAGTTTTTGTAACTTGAAGTTTAAAGGTAGCCAGTTGTGCATCATCTTTGCTTACGTAAACAGTATCCAGAAATCATGAAATCAGTAATCAGAATGACTACACAAAAGTTCTACAACTTTCAGCCGCGTGTTATCTCTATTTTCCTGTAAAAGCTCCCGAATTATTCTGAATTCTGACTCCTGAATTCTCAATTCTTTTTTATTAAGACATTTGGTCGAGTAGCTGGCGGCGCTTTTGCTCAAATTCATATTCCGAAATTAGACCATCTTGGCGGAGTGCATCTAACTCACGCAAAGCATTCGCCACCGTTTCCACTTGATTACTTGCTTGTTGGGAAAACTTAACGGCTGACTTACCCTGATTAAAATTGCGGTCAAAAGCTTCTTCATCTAAAGCTAGATACCAAACGCCTTCAATAGCACTAGCCACCTTGGGGATCGGAGTCCAAGAAAGCAGAACATATAAAATCCCCCACAAAGGCTGTCCCAAATAAAACTTGTGCAACCCTGAAACGGTGAGCGTACCAGAAAAAGCGAGAATAGCAGCGATACTGCGGCTTTTGCGTTTTACTAACATACTTATTATAAAGTTACTACTATCATAGTTAAGTCAATCAAACAGCGATCGTAGCAAAATACCTAACTAAATTCAGCATCATATAGTCTTTGAGAATAGCTCAAATCTAAACCTATTCTGATGCTATATTAAAATATTTCCTGAAAGGTTGGGCTGCATGGGTGCTGAGGATGACATTAAAGGCGATCGTGAAGCTGTATTTCAGCCAGAATTTCTATAAGACTTGGAATATTGGGTTAATAAAGACCGAAAAATTATTCGTACTGACGTACCTTACAAACTCAAGAGCGTTCTAAATAATTAGAAAAACAATCTGTAGATGATGTTTTAGGAGACATGAGAAAATGGAAAAATATTGATACTGATGAACTTTAAACTAAATCATATTTCATCATGCGATCGCACCCTTCATCACAAGCGATCGCATTAGCACTTACTTGTCAATTAGTTACTTTTATCGTATGCGATATCGCATTTTTTCAAAGATTACTTAAGCAATAAAATCTGTGAATAATAATCATAATAAATGGTTAACCAGAGCGCATAAGCAATTTCTGAAATAAAAATTATGATAAAATATTGCTTAATAGTTAAATCAATAATTAACTTAATGAATAAATTATTGACTCGTATTACGCAAATTCCAGGTCAATGTGGGGGTCGCCCTTGCATCCGAAGTATGAGAATTAGAGTCAGCGACATTTTAGAAATGTTAGCGAAAAATGTCACCATTAGCGAAATTTTAGAAGATTTTCCCGATCTAGAACCAGAAGATATTCAAGCTTGCCTTTTGTTTGCTGCACGACGTACTGATTTTGTGCGGTTAACAGCGTGAAGATTTGGATTGATGCTCAATTACCACCAACATTAGCAAGTTGAGTAACAAATACTTTTACTATTGAAGCTTTATCTTTAAGAGATATTGGACTACGCGACGCTAAAGACATCGAAATTTTTGAAGCTGCAAAAATCGCCGATGTCATAATCATGACAAAAGATAAGCTGTTGTGTATTTAAATTGTGATAACAGCGTCACCTTTATTTTTGATTTTCCGCCCCCATTTAATAATTAACTCTCCTTCATTTAAAAGTTGATGTAATAAATATTCTAGCTCTTCAATTGATTTAAATAGCCGATTAGCAACATATTCTTTTGTCGAGTGCCAGACCAATTCAATTAAGTTGTAATCTGGGCTATATTCCGGGAAGAACTCTAAATGAATATTCGGCATTTCTGCTGCAATTTTATTGATATACTCTTTTTTTTTGTGAAAACTTGCATTATCAAGAATGATCACTATCTTTGCTCCTTTCTCCGCAAAATCTTTGGCTTGATTACCAGCTTCTACCCATTCAAAAACTATGCTTGTGTTTTTCCATCATTAAGCAACAAGATAATTAGTATTCTTTCTCTTATCTCTCCATTTTCTTCCCGTTTTAAAGCTTTTTGTAGTTTCTCTATTTGCTGGGAAGTTAAATGATTTTTTGCTGGCATTCTTCCACTTGTTTGATTGAATTCAGCTTTCTATTATACCCTATTTAAATGCTGAACAGCTTAGTGATTTCGTTGATTTAGTTTGTCGGCTAGGGATACCTCCTCAAATTCTTTGGCTGACTTGTGGAAATGTTACTAACCGTAATTTGCGTCAAGTTTTGATAATTACCTTGCCTGATGCACTTGAAAAATTACGCCAAGGAGAAATAATTTTCGAAATCAGCAATAGTCAGTAAGCCATTACAATAAATCTAACTATATCTTTTTTCTATTCCGTTTAAGGTAGAGATTTATCTCAAAATTTAGCTATCTAAAGCAAATAGATTTGTTAAGCATAAATCATCCAGATGTATAGTGTAGAATACAAAACACTTGTCCTGTTGCAAGGGGCGGTTCTTCAACAAAACCTCTACGAATAAGCCATTTAATAAAATATTCTTTAGGTATTTGCTGAGAAGTTGGGTAAATGTGGATAGGAATTTCCCGAACATTCCACATTTTTTCAGTTATATAATTCAGTAGGTATGTACCATATCCCTGTTCTCTAAACTGTTTTGAAATGAGAAATTCATCTATATACCAATAAGAGGCTTGATTTTGGAAGAGCCGATAGTTTGCAATACCTACTATTTCATCATTGAAACACATCTTGTGGTAAGTATATTTGGGATTTTGCTTCTCCGCTTCAAAGTCTCTTTTTATTTCGATATTTTTAGGTACTTCTATCTTATGCATTTGAATAATCTTCTCTCAACTCAGTTTAATTCTCAAAACCTCGTTACTAGGTTTTGAGAATTATCTTAAGCTTATGCTACAGGTTCCTTAGCCAAGAACTTCTCTAGTTCTGTCAGCGCGTCAGCATCAACCTTAGTTTGCATGGGGCAGAACTTAGGCCCACACATCGAACAAAACTCAGCCGTTTTGTAGATGTCTGCGGGTAAAGTTTCGTCATGATATTCCTTAGCTCGTTCTGGATCGAGTGATAATTCAAACTGACGGTTCCAGTCAAAGTTGTAACGGGCGCGGGAGAGTTCGTCGTCTCTGTCTCTTGCGCCTGGGCGATGTCTAGCGATATCGGCGGCGTGGGCTGCTATCTTGTAGGCGATTAACCCGTTGCGTACATCTTCGGCGTTGGGTAGCCCTAGGTGTTCTTTGGGTGTGACGTAGCATAACATTGCTGTACCATACCATCCAGCCATTGCTGCGCCAATAGCGGAAGTGATGTGGTCATAACCAGGAGCAATATCTGTTACCAAAGGCCCCAGCACATAGAAAGGTGCTTCGGAACATTCTTCCATTTGCTTGCGGACGTTAAATTCAATTTGATCCATTGGTACGTGTCCAGGCCCTTCTACCATTACCTGTACATTGTGTTCCCAGGCTTTGCGAGTGAGTTGACCGAGGGTTTTCAACTCAGCTAATTGTGCAGCATCGGAAGCATCATGAGTACAGCCAGGACGCAGGGAATCACCCAAGCTGAAGGAAACATCATATTTCTTGAAAATTTCTATGATGTCGTGGAAGTGGGTGTAAAGCGGGTTTTGTTTATGGTGATGCAGCATCCACCGTGCCAAAATGCCGCCACCACGAGATACAATCCCAGTAATGCGGCTTCTGACTAAGGGTAAATGTTCCATCAAAATGCCAGCGTGGATGGTTTGATAGTCTACCCCTTGCTGGGCGTGTTTTTCGATGATGTGGAGAAAGTCATCAGCGGTGAGGTTTTCAATTGTGCCGTGGACGCTTTCTAGCGCTTGGTAAACTGGCACTGTCCCAATAGGAACGGGTGAAGCGTTGATGATAGCTGTGCGAATTTCATCTAAGTTACCGCCACCTGTGGACAAGTCCATGACAGTATCAGCGCCATACTTTACCGCCAGTTTTAATTTATCTACTTCTTCTTGAAGATTGGAAGAGTTGGGTGAAGCACCGATATTGGCATTTACCTTACACTTAGAGGCGATACCAATGCACATCGGCTCTAGGTTGGTGTGATTAATGTTAGCCGGGATAATCATACGTCCCCGTCCTACTTCCTCACGAATCAGATCAGCAGGAAGATTTTCTCGTTGAGCAACGTAGTGCATTTCCTCAGTAATAACACCCTGACGTGCGTAGTGCATTTGAGTTACATTGCTCTGTCCACGCCGCTTGGCAACCCATTCTTTCCGCATATTGAATCCTCTATAAACAGCTTCCCTCCGCTGGTATTACCCAGACTCAGGTGTTAAGGGTGTGATCTCAGCCTGATGATTTAGGCACCCCTAGCATGGATGTAGATTGTACCACCTTGTTTAGGGTTGGGAGCAAGGGGGTTAACAATTTATGAGCGTGTGGGGTGTTAAGCTGTTTTTTCGGAGTCTGGCGATCGCTGCTTCTGTTGAATAATATCTAATACTGCCTGATGAATCTCTTCTGGTGTCATGTCAGCAGGATAAACAGCAGTCGGTGGTTTTGCTGTCAAACGATCTACGAATGCGTAAAAAGCTTCTTGATTATCTTGGTGTGCGATAACATAGGCGCGTAATTCTGCTTCACTCATTGCATCAAAGTTCGGTTTGCTCATAAGTATCGCCAATTGCCATCACGATTAATTAAAATTTCTATTTCATTGCCAGCTAGGATAAATATGTTTCCTGTCCGCTCATCAATCTATGCAGAAAGCGATCGCACTTCACCCATCTAAGCACCAGAGATTTTCGGCGATCGCCTTGTTGAAATCTAGCCCAATCCTGTTTTAAAGCTGCCGGAGCAGGATTTTTGGCATCATAGACAACAATGACGAGTGCCAATGTTAATCCTTTTACTAGGGAAGCACCTCCCAGGAACAAGAAAGAACGTCTGCAAATCTTACAGTTCAGCATAATCAACTCATACTTACAGCAGTTTCCAATGATATGAGGTACAGTTAGTATTAATAAAATAAAAAGATAATACTGTCATGAAAGCATATTCAGTGGATATCCGAGAAAAAATAGTTGCAGCACATATTGAGGAAAAAATAT
>NZ_JAIVFW010000059.1 GCF_020829595.1 Nostoc sp. CHAB 5844 | reverse complement strand
GGCTTTGTCGTTCGCTCTCAGCCTGTTGTTGACCCTGATGACATTGTTGAGGATTAGTCACTCTCTGGTTGAGTCGATGGCGGGTATTATCCCGTGATTCGCTTACAACGAGTCGCACGGGGATTCTATTAAAGTATAGAAAAGGCAACCGCATGGAGGAGGCGATCGCTTTATATGGTTCAAGAAGCTGTATCATCAAATAATCTAGCTCCCGCACCAGACATCAGCCACATCGTTATTGAAGATGATACACCTGTGGATAACTTTCGCTCGGAAAAACAACAGCGTTTGTTAACAGAAGTTTTATATAGTTCTTGGAATAATCCCACAGGTTCCGAAAGATTTATTGTAGCTGCTAATGTCGGAGTTTTCTATAGTATTGGTTTACCTCCCTTAGTACCAGATGTATTCTTGAGCTTGGATGTTACTATGCCAGATGACTGGCAACAAAAGAAGAATCGGACTTATTTTACCTGGGAGTTTGGTAAAGCTCCTGATGTAGTGATTGAAATTGTCTCTAACCGCGAAGGTAAGGAACTAGGCAGTAAGTTGCAAGATTATGCTCGTATGGCAGTAGGTTATTATGCTGTTTTTGACCCACTGCTCCTTTTAGGAGAGCCAATACTTCGTACTTATCAACTAGCGGTGAGACATTATGTAGAAATGGAAACTTTTTGGCTAGAAGAAGTTGGTTTAGGACTTACTCTCTGGGAAGGTGTTTTTGAAGGTAAACAAGATATCTGGCTGCGTTGGTGTGATAAGGAGGGCAAAATATTGCCAACTGGTGCAGAACGCGCTCAAACTGCCGAACAACGCGCCCAAACTGCCGAACAACGCGCCCAAACTGCCGAACAACGCGCAGAACAGTTAGCAGCACAGTTAAGAGCATTAGGAATTAACCCTGACCAATTGCCGAATTAGTCAATTTTGAAACGCAGAGGAGCGCAAAGGAAAACGCGAAGGTTCGCAGAGTTTTTTCATAAATACACTACTGGCTACTCCCTGCTCCCCCGCCCCTAACTGTGGCACAATAAAGAACTGTAATAAAAAAATATTATTAAGGTAATTTAGTGACTCCAACTGCTCAATCCACGGCAAGTGTGCGTCGCGTGGTATTTCCATTTACGGCAATTGTAGGCCAGGAAGAAATGAAACTGGCGCTGCTGTTGAACGTGATTGATCCCAAAATTGGTGGTGTAATGATTATGGGCGATCGCGGCACCGGCAAGACAACAACTATCCGGGCGTTAGCGGATTTGTTGCCAGAAATCCCTGTAGTTGCTAATGACCCCTTCAACAGTCACCCCAGCGACCCCGACCTGATGAGCGATGAAGTTCGCCAAAAGCTAGACCAAGGTGCGGATATTCCCTTAGACCACAGGAAAGTCCAAATGGTAGACCTGCCATTGGGAGCTACAGAAGACCGAGTTTGCGGTACTATCGATATTGAGAAAGCTTTGTCTGAGGGTGTGAAAGCCTTTGAACCAGGACTGCTGGCGAAAGCTAACCGAGGCATTCTTTACGTGGATGAAGTCAACTTACTAGATGACCACCTCGTAGACGTGTTACTCGACTCAGCTGCTAGTGGCTGGAATACTGTAGAACGGGAAGGTATTTCTATTCGTCACCCAGCGCGGTTTGTGCTTGTTGGTTCTGGAAACCCGGAAGAAGGTGAATTGCGTCCCCAGTTACTCGACCGTTTTGGGATGCACGCCGAAATTCACACTGTCAAAGAACCAGCCTTGCGGGTGCAGATAGTTGAACAACGCTCGGAATTTGATCAAAATCCGCCTCAATTTTTGGAACAGCACAAAACTGAACAAGAAGCACTACAGCAGAAAGTGGTCAATGCCCAAAATCTGTTACCAGAAGTCAAAATTGACTATGACCTGCGGGTGAAAATTTCGGAAGTTTGTTCGGAGTTAGATGTGGATGGTTTGCGAGGTGATATTGTTACCAACCGTGCAGCCAAAGCATTAGCCGCATTTGAAGGACGTACCGAAGTCACCCTTGATGATATCCGGCGCGTGATAACTTTATGTCTACGTCACAGGTTGCGGAAAGACCCCCTAGAGTCCATTGATTCTGGCTACAAAGTTGAAAAAGCTTTTGCTCGCGTTTTTGGTGTAGAGTTGCCAGAAGAAGATTCAGCCAAGAAAAACGGCACAGGACAAATTAAAACGGGTGTGCGCTAATTTCTACTGAAAGTAAAAATTAGGGGCGCGTAGCCTTGCGCCCTGAAATTCATCTTGATTACCAAGATAAATTCACAACTCAGGAGTCAGAATAAAGTCATGAATCCTGTACGAGTGGGTGATGAATATTGGTTTAAAACCTTGCCCCTTGTGGGCAAAACTAAAATAAATATTTTTCGTAATCAAAACTAATGCCTCTTGTGGGTAGAGTATTCTGAATTCTGAATTCTGTCTTCTGACTCCTTTTTATTAAATATGAGATTTTGGCGCTTTTGGTTAAACAGTCTAATTTTGTCTAGCCAATACGACCCAGCCCATTTTGTTGAGTTTGTGATGCTAATTCTGACAGTATTACTGTTGGGTATTTGGGGAGTTACACAACAATTACCTTATATGCTCTTATGTCTCAGTTATGCAATTGGAGCATCTATTTCTATGTTAGTTCGAGAAGCGATCGCACCCTCACCCCAAACACGAGTTTCTCGCCTCATTGCATTATTATTGCTTGCAGTTAGCCTCTACGGTTTCATTGATTTTCTTTAAATTGGTCAATAGACCTCTTGCAAAAGCCCTTGTTTTCGCCTTCTTCTTTGCGCCACTCTCCTCAACGGGGGGAACCCCCGCACGGAGGTGGCTGCCTTTGCGCGGCAGTCGCGTGACTGTCGGGAAACCCGACGACAGTCACCTCAAGTCGAGCCAGTGCGTTGCGGTGAGAGTCCGTTGGGCGGCTTTGCCGACAGTCACGCAACTGCGTTAGCGCAGCGATCTTCGACGCTCTTGAGCGTCACCCGAAGGGGGGTTCCAAGCGTTGTAGCAACTGGCGTGGCAGAGCCTTTCGGCAATCGCTCATGGGGGAAACCCCCAAGACCGCGTTGCCTCACCACGGTGCTGTCTCCCCAACGCACTGCCTTGCCTTTGCGTGAGACAAAAAATTATTTATGCAAGAGGTCTAATGGTCAATAGTTAATAGCATAGCGCCAGACAGTTAATCAACCAATGACGAATGACAAATGACCAATAACTAATTCCATCCTTGCATTTCTACTAGTTCTATACACAATTCATTAATTTGCTCCAAGTCAGGTTTAGAAGGCAAAGTAGATTGCTCATAAACAACATCCATTTGTGCAATTAAATCCTCTGCCATCTTCATCACCTGTTCATAACTATACTCTCCCTTGAGAATGGCTTTTAAATCATCAACATCACCAGCCATTCTTCTGTCTACAATTATCTCTCCTTTCTGCAATATTTCTAAACCACTGCGGAGTAATCTAATGCAGTGCATTCCATGTTTGAGGTCAAACCCAGACTGTCTTTCCATTTCAGCCCTAACTGGATTTCGATTCTCTTGCCAAGATAAATATGCTTTCCATTCTCTTAAAGCAATTTGATAGCTTTGACTTTTTTGTAACAGTCTAATAAAATCCTTGCGACCATGAGTTATCTTTTCTGTATATTCTAACGTTTCATTGGGTAAAGTATGTTGGTTTAACACACCTTTAAAATCAATATCTGCTGTTAGTAATTGATATAATTGTTCTGCCTCCTCTAAAAACTCAATTCGCCCTCTAATTAAGATATAAAGATATTCTAAAAAAGCATTTAACTCATCTTTACTCAAAGGTTCTTCACCTTCTATCCCAAAATCAGTAGGTAATGGTTTCTTTTGCGGCGGATTTAACAACCACTTGCGATGAGTTTCCATTTTTTTGATTTGAGCAAAAGCATAACCTGAATAAGTATGCTTAACTTTCTTAGTCAAAAATAGATTTCTGTATTTAATTAAATGTTTTCCCACCTCAGTTAAAACAGGATATTTATCCAGCCACAACAATTCCAAAACATTAGGGTTTGCACCTGCTAAAAGTTGGAGGATTTTTCTTAATTCATAGATAACTGTATCTTTATTACCATCAATAAAAGGAAATATACCTGGTTCATCCCAACCAGCATCTTTTTGTTCTACATTATCAAATCCCAAATAATATCTTTTGGGCGCAATAAACACTCCCCGATAATCAAAATCTGAATCAGGACGATTTAATCCATAGCCGTGACTACCTGCCAAACCAATCAATATGCTTCTTTGTTCGACTTCTATTCTTTTCATGTCAAATGCTGAAAATAGCTATCTTATCCCGCTTTTGTCACTTTCAGCAGAAAAAAACCAAAAACCCTTATTTCTAAGGACAAGGTTTCCACTTCATTCTCGAACTTATGAACAGGTAATTCTTACCATTTGTGGATTGGTAAGGTTAAGAATTGGTGCATTAGTTTTGCCATTTTCATAAAAGTTGTAAATTCGGAGAAAGTTATGAACTAGCTATCAACATTTTTACAGATAGTTGCTATCAGTAACTATCTCAAACCCTGATGATATTGTTAATTCTGGCTTGATGTTAACGCTATGCAAAGCCAGACCTGGAGAGGTTTACAAATTTTCGGACAAGTCTATTGAATTCGGGCAACCCCCAATACCCCCAATAATTTACATAAGTTATACCAATTTAATGTGAAGCTGCACTAAATGGGTAGCTTTCCATTCTTGGCGTACTTTGTGAGTCCACTTGCCGTCTTGGCGCGTGCGAAGGGTGGCAAAGTGGCGTTAGCGACGTTCGCGTAGCGTCTCCCTTTGGGACAAGGAGCGTTACCCGAAGGGCGGTTCGTATACCCACTCCCTACTCCGCATATTTCTTAATCCCGCGAACTCACGTATATTTAAGTTGTAGCTGACCATCTACATAGAGGTTTAACGTGGATACCATTGCTATTCCTGCTCTAAATCGCCCAGTGGATGCCACGGTAGAGATTCCTGGTTCTAAAAGTATTACCAATCGGGCATTACTCGTTGCAGCTTTGGCGCAAGGCGACTCAATTTTAGAAAACGCCTTATTTAGTGAAGACAGTGAGTATTTTGCCAAATGTGTAGAAAATTTAGGCATTCCTATCATCCTAAATCCTGATTTAGCCCAGATGCAAGTATTAGGAAAGGGGGGTGAAATTCCAGCAACCCAGGCGGATTTATTTGTGGGTTTAGCAGGTACAGCCGCAAGGTTTATCTCAGCGTTGGTGGTACTGGGTAATGGTGAATATCGCTTAGATGGCGTACCCAGAATGCGAGAAAGACCAATGGGTGATATGTTGACAGTGTTGCAAACAGGCGGAGCCACTGTTAACTTTGAGGGTAACGCTGGTTATATGCCCTATACTATCTACAGTCAGCAGTTCTCCGGTGGACATTTTCGCATCAAAGCCAATCAAACAAGTCAGCAACTCTCAGCATTGTTGATGATTGCGCCTTATGCTCAACAAGACACAATTATTGAGGTTGAAGGCACACTAGTTTCCCAATCTTACATAAAAATGACTTGTCGCCTCATGGCAGATTTTGGCGTAGAGGTGAATCAAATTGGCGAAAATCAATTTCAGATCAAAGCAGGACAGCGTTATCAAGCCAGACATTACACAATAGAACCGGATGCTTCCAATGCGTCTTACTTTTTTGCCGCCGCCGCTGTCACTGGTGGACGAGTGCGGGTTAACCATTTAACCAAACAATCCTGCCAAGGTGATATTTTGTGGCTGAATGTTTTAGAACAGATGGGTTGCCAGATTTATGAGGGTGATAATTACACCGAGGTGAGGGGGCCTGAACAATTACAAGGTATCGACATTGATATGAATGATATGTCGGATTTGGTACAAACATTAGGAGCGATCGCGCCTTTTGCCAGTTCACCTGTTATCATCCGCAATGTCGAACATATCCGCTATAAAGAAACTGAACGTATTCGCGCTGTTGTAACTGAATTGCGTCGCTTAGGAGTCAAGGTTGAAGAATTTGCAGATGGGCTAAAGGTTGAACCTAGCCCCATTACACCAGCCGCAATTGAAACTTATCACGATCATCGTATGGCAATGGCATTTGCTGTTACTGGCTTGAAGACTCCAGGAATTGTAATTAAAGACCCAGGTTGTACAGCTAAAACCTTTCCAGATTACTTTACCCGATTCTTTAAAATGTTAGAAGAATAAGCTGGATAATACTCCGTTCCTACCTAATCCTCACAATCAATATCAGACCACTTATAGGAGTTTCATCATGTCTAATATTAGAGAAGAAATGCCAGTACTTGCACGTCATGAAGGCGATTGGGTAGGAACTTATACACTTGTAGATACAGAAGGCAAAATTTTAGATAAGCATGAATCTCATTTAAGCTGTCAGTTTCCCGATAACAGTCCTTATTCTTACTATCAAATCAATCGCTACAAATGGGCCGATGGTAAACAAGAAGAACATAAATTTCCGGCAACTTATCGTGATAAAATCCTTTGGTTTGATACGGAACGCATTGAAGGAAAAGCTTGGGAAATAGATGATTCTACTGTGATTTTGTGGTTTTCTTATAAGACAGTCCCAGCAGCATACTTATATGAAATGATTCAAATTAGTCCAGATAATAACCATCGCGCTCGCACATGGCATTGGTTTAAAAATCATCAAATTTACCAACGTACTTTCATTCAAGAACAAAGGATAAGATAGTAATTTAAAAAGTCAAAACTAGATTTAAATTGAGTGCGTTACACTACGTTAACGTACTATTTTATGGCATAATAGATAGTTCATTATATATAAATTAGTATAGTTAAGTTACTTACATGGCAAAAACTGACAAAATTAACTTCTCAACTCCTAGTGGTTTCCCGGAATTTCTACCTAGTGAAAAACGTTTGGAATTATATTTACTAGATACCATCCGTAAAGTTTATGAAAGCTATGGGTTTACCCCGATAGAAACTCCCGTAGTCGAAAGATTAGAAGTATTACAAGCCAAAGGCAATCAAGGCGACAATATTATTTACGGTATCGACCCAATTTTACCACCAAATCGCCAAGCAGAAAGAGATAAAGCAGGCGAAACTGGTTCAGAAGCACGAGCTTTGAAATTTGACCAAACTGTTCCTTTAGCAGCGTATATTGCTCGTCACCTGAATGAATTAACATTTCCTTTTGCGCGTTACCAAATGGATGTAGTGTTTAGAGGAGAACGAGCAAAAGATGGGCGTTTCCGTCAATTTCGTCAGTGTGATATTGATGTAGTTGGGCGACGCGAACTCAGCTTATTATATGATGCTCAAATGCCTGCAATTATCACGGAAATATTTGAGGCAGTTAATATCGGCGACTTTTTAATCCGCATCAATAACCGCAAAATATTGACGGGCTTTTTTCAGTTATTAGGAATTGACGAAAATCAAATTAAAACTTGTATTAGCATTATTGATAACCTCGAAAAAATTGGCGAAACTAAAGTAAAGCAAGAATTAGAAAAAGAAGGTATCAATCTAGAGCAAACACAAAAAATTATTGATTTTATCAAAATCGATGGCAGTGTTAATGAAGTATTAGATAAACTCAAACACCTGTCACAAAACTTACCAGAAGCCGAGCAATTTAGTTTAGGCGTGACTGAACTAGAAACAGTAATTGGAGGTGTGCGTAACTTAGGAGTTGCCGAGAAACGTTTTTGTATTGATTTAGCGATCGCCCGTGGCCTAAACTATTATACAGGCACAGTGTACGAAACCACTCTCATCGGCCATGAAGCTTTGGGTAGTATTTGCTCTGGTGGCAGATATGAAGAATTAGTTGGCATATTTATCGGTGAAAAAATGCCTGGGGTTGGCATTTCTATTGGTTTAACTCGCTTAATTAGCAGATTACTCAAAGCAGGTATTTTAAATACTTTACCTGCGACACCAGCCCAGGTAGTAGTAGTAAATATGCAAGAAGATTTAATGCCGACTTATTTAAAAGTATCCCAACAGTTACGTCAAGCAGGCATTAATGTAATTACCAACTTTGAAAAACGCCCTTTAGGTAAACAATTCCAAGCAGCAGATAAACAAGGAATTAGATTTTGTGTAATTATCGGTGCTGACGAAGCCGCCGCCCAAAAATCATCACTCAAAGATTTGCAAACAGGCGAACAAATAGAAGTAGCATTAGCAGATTTAGCAAAGGAAGTGAAACGCAGGCTGATGTAAATTCAAAATTGATCGGGCTTCGCCCTAATGTAGGCGATCGCATCCATAAATTCTGCCATTTAAAATTCTCTTAAAAGTCTGCCACATCCATAAACGCGATCGCAGATGTCATTTTGGCGTAAAGCATACCACCAAGTTGCTGCATTGACTGCAATTACCGGCTTGCCAAGCCACCGCTCTGCTTCATCAGCCAGCCGGAGCATACTTAAATTAGTACCCATCTGCGCGATCGCATCTATATTATCACCATCAATTTCTTGAAGATGGTGGCGTAAAGTATCTTCCGAAATCTCAGCACTTGAGATTGCAGTTGGACAACGGAGACCTTTGAGGCGAACAACTTCTACCCCAACGTCACTAAAAAAGCGCCGGATTTTCTCGTCAGCCATAGCCTGATAAGGGTTGATTACCGCAATTTTGTTGACTTTAAACGCTTCAAGTGCTGCCTGACACGCCGAAGCACAGGAAGCCACCCTAACACCAGCATAATCCTCAATCCGTTTTACAAACGCTCTATTCCCTTCCATCCCTTCCCAAAAAGTTTCGGAACTCATTGCCGTGATGAGGTAATCCACACCAGCCGTCATTACCCGATCAATTGCAAAGAAAGTTTCTTCAGCGATCGCCTCCAACAGACGTACCATTTTTTCATCACTACTCAAGTCCTGATCTCGAACATGAATCCGTGACATATGAGAAGTAACACCCGGTACAGCCATCACGTGAAAATCGGGTTCAACAATCGTATTTGTGCTAGGCGCAAGCACCCCAAATTTTTTTCGCCATCCTAACGCGTCTGTCATTTTTTACTTTTGCTTGACTACGTAAAATAATATGTTAGAAGACTTACGTACCAAATCGGGTTATTAGACTGCTGATGTATGCAACTCATAACAGTCAATAATGCAATTGATTATTTAGATACTCTCAACGCTAAATATTTGTATCTTGAAGGGCTTCTAACATTTGAGTTTGAAAATATGTGTGTTAGCCACTGGCCAAAAGCAGAACATCGTGAGAACTCAAGTATTTGGCTCGATGTGGGAATTGGTGCTTTTCGCTTCAATGAACCTGTACTTAGCAGGTGAAATGGTAAACGTGTCGTTGGAGGTGGTACATTACACAAACCAGACTTTGGTGGTACTGGTCACTTCGGTCTTTGGCCAGCCTCAATACTTGCTACACATGTAGAGTTACTTAAAGACTGGCAAAGAAAAATTTAGAAATGTGAGATGTAGATAGGACTTACGCAGACTCTACGATTTCTTGGCGTTCTTGGCACGCCAGTTGCTTCAAGTCGGCAGAGCCGCCCAACGCACTGGCTCGACTTGGCGGTTCGATAATTCAAGCTTTTTGTCCATTTTTGCGTAAGTCCTGGTAGATAAGGAATAAAATTTAAATCAAGATTCTTAGCAAAAAGCTATAATAGTACAAATAGACTAAAAGTGGGGAAATTTTACGTAGTGTTTGTTGCAAAAACTATGTACATTTACAGGTATTTCTAAACCATTGGAAGCCAAGAGGTGATTTTAGTGCTGTCCTGCTTTGATATAGCAGATTATTTTATTCGGCTGGCAAATGAGACTGGTTCCTTTATAAGTAATCTGAAGCTTCAAAAGCTAGTTTACTATGCTCAAGCTTGGTACTTGGCACTTTATGAAACTCCTCTTTTTGAAGAAGATTTTCAGGCTTGGGTGCATGGGCCAGTAATTCCAAATCTTTACCAGCATTACAAAACTTTTGGATGGCAGCCAATTCTCAAAGACGTTGATCCGCAACTTCCTAGAGATGTCGTTGAGTTTCTAGATAAAGTAGCCGAAGAATATTTTGCTTGTGATGCCTATGAGCTAGAGCAAATGACTCATGTTGAAGATCCTTGGAATTTGGCTAGAGGGTATCTGCCACCGGATGCACCTTCTAACGAAGTTATCAAGAAGGAATGGATGAAGGAGTATTACGGAGCGCGTGCCGAAGAAGATCAAGAAGACTAAGGTATCCAAGGATAGTACATCTGGTATTAAACCAACAAAGCTGAAGTCACAAGGCATCAGCTTTTCGTTTAAGTACTATCAAGATGGTAACAATAAATTCTCTTGTAATGAAAAAGCAGCTAAATATTGGCTAACTCTGTTTGACCGTTTAAAGGCTCTCTCAGGTTTATCTGCTCAAGAATTATTCATGAATCGTAGTAGTGCGCTTAGATGCCATCCAATTAAATGGGAAGACACAAGTGAAAATGGATTTGGATTACCGAATGAGGAGCAGTTAGTAGACACCCCATATCAGTTTTCTCTCTCATCAAACGAACATGGCAGAGTTCATGGCTTCTTCATTGATGAGATTTTCTATATCGTTTGGTTAGATCCCGATCACTTACTTTACCCAGCAAATGATTAGATTCAAAAAATACTCGTTTATTTGAGTGCGATCGCACCATCAAGTTAATTATTCTAAAATCTTTTTAAATAACGTCCAGTCGGTGAACCCACAACTTGTCCGTTGTTATAAATCAAACTTCCCCGCAAAAACGTACTCTTCACCCGTCCAGTTAATTCCATGCCTTCAAACGGTGTGTAACCTTGTTGTGACTCCGACTCAGCCGCACGTACCACAAAGCTTTCATTAGGGTCTACCAACACCAAATCAGCATCATAACCAATAGCAATATCCCCTTTTTCTAACAAGCCAAAGCGCCGCGATGGGTTCCAAGATAGCAACTTAGCCATGTGGTTGTAAGACATCCCTCGTTTACTACCTTCACTTAATACACCCGAAAGTAAATATTCTGTACCGCCAAAACCAGACTTTGCTAACCAAATATTATTCGGGTCTTTCGCACTGCGTTTTTGTTCCGCAGCACAACAAGCATGGTCACTAACTATCCAATCTACTTGATTATTTAGTACCGTTTGCCATAAGTATTCCACATCAGTGCGGGGGCGAATAGGGGGATTGACTTTTGCCCAAGTACCATTAGAAGCATCAACATCTAATAGTAAATGTCCCACGGTCACTTCTCGGCGAAAATTGATATGTGGAAAAGCCGTTTGCATCGTCAAAGCTGCTTCCATTGCTTTGCGCGAACTTAAATGCAACAAATTGATATTTGCACAGTTAGTTTCATGTGCCAAATAAGAAGCAATGCAAATTGCTAAACCTTCAGAGTGAGGCGGACGCGCTGCACTGTAAGCGTGCAGACCATTTAAGCTGGAATCGTTTTCGACTATTTTGGTATAGGCGTTGAGAATTTCTGCAACTTCGCAATGTAAACTCAAGCTTATAGTATCTCGCGCTTTTGGATATTCAGCCATCAAGCGAGTTATACCGCGCATAATAAATTCAAAATGGGCAAAATCGTAGCGTTCCTCTTTTTTTATCATCAAAAACAGGTTTTGCTGGTCTGATAAACCATGCAACCCGTACCCGCCATAAAACATGAAGATTTTAAATGAAGATACACCATGTTCTTTAAACAAAAAAGGTATTTCGTCGATATGTTGACTAGCTATAGGTGCAATGTGATAGCTGTAATCGACAAAAAAATTCCCAGCAGATAACGCCAATACTTTTGGAAAAAAATCGCGGTAAGAACCGCCTTTATTTAGATAATATTGTCCTGTGCGAATGTAATTGAGACTAGTTGTTACTCCCCCCATTGCAGCGGCTTTGCTTTCTGTCACCGCATCTTTGTCGAGGGGTTGATAAATACCGATGTGCATATGAGCATCCACAACCCCAGGAAAGCCCAGCAAGTTTTTGGCATCAAATAGTTCTATGGCTTGGTTGGCGCTAATATTAGGAGCAATTTCCGCAAATTTCCCATCTTTAATGCCTAAATCAAGTAGTTCGACAGCATCATCATGAGGACGAACAACCCGCACATTTTTGATAATTTTATCTAATAAAGGAGGTTCAGACACAGTAGACCTCACACTAGAATGAGTACAGAAGCTAAAGTTCTGGTATAACCAGGAATTCCAACATCGTACCGGAACCCAAGCTCAAACCCATTATTATGTAACAGTTTTTTATTCAATCATCTTTAGGATAAAAACAATGGAAAATTTTAATGAGTATCATCTCAACCCAGAACAATTTCCTTTTCTCAAAAGTCTTCAAGAACACTGGCAAGGAATTAGAGATGAGTTTACTAACTTTCTTCAGCAAGCATCAAATGAGGAGTTAAAATTTGCTTACGATGTTTTAGGTCCTAAAAGTAAAACAATTAAAACCAAAGGTAATTCAAAATATAGTGCGTTTGGGATTTTATTCCAAGGTTTATTTATTGAAGAATATATTCAATTACATCAAATACAATATCCAAATTATGGAATAGATGAGGCATCAAAAAAAGCATTAGCCTTAAGAAATAAATATTTTACAAATTTGGCTAATGCCATAGATAAAGTTAACTTTAGCGATGATAACATCCTGAGAAATGTTTATTTTGGTACATTTCATCCAGGCTTAGATATCAAGCTGCATATAAACTATAACCCACACATGAATCGAGGTTATTTAGGATTGATTGTGCCAGAGGGTGATGTGGCTATGAAAATATGTCATGAACAGCTTTATTGGTATGAAGGAAAATTCTTAATATTAGATCACAGCTATCCACACTGTCCTCACAATTACACCAATTATGATAGAACTGTCTTAGTTGTAGACTTTTTTAAACCCGATAAACCGAGAGAGGAAGTAATAGGATTTGAAAAAGAGCAAGTCACACAACGTATGCAAGATAATCCTTACAGTTTAGGTGTGTTTGGTAAGAGTGATAAAGCTAAGGACGAAGATTTTATCAAGTATGATTTAGCTCATCAATTAGAGTGGGATAAAGCTTTATAAGCTTAATAATGCGACTGTTATAAGCCATTACCGAATATACATTCGACAAAGAAGTTGCATGAACTTTTCTTCGTCCCGCAGCTTCAAAATCAACAGCTTAGTGTATGGGTGTAAGGGTTTTGTTCATCTACACACTCCTATACCTCTAAACCCCTTGTCTCATTATTTTCGGAAATTGGTATCATCCTTTGATTTTTAGTCTCACTGCGTAACTAACCGTATTAAGTGATAATTAACCCTGTTGGTGTTGATACAAAAGTAGGAATTTATGGGGTACGACTTGAAAGAACTGGCGGAACTTTACAAAAACGCACTCCTCAATGACGTACTCCCATTTTGGGAACAGCACTCCTTGGACTCGGAAGGCGGTTACTTCACCTGCTTGAATCGTGAAGGACAAGTTTACGATACTGACAAATTTATCTGGTTGCAAAACCGCCAAGTCTGGACTTTTTCTATGCTGTGCAACCAGCTAGAAAAACGGGAAAACTGGCTCAAAATCGCCAGTAACGGCGCTAAGTTTCTCGCCCAACATGGCAGAGATGCCGAAGGAAATTGGTATTTTGCCCTCACCCGTGAAGGTCAGCCACTTGTACAGCCTTACAATATTTTTTCTGATTGTTTTGCGGCGATGGCATTTAGCCAATATGCTTTAGCTTCTGGTGAAGAGTGGGCGAAAGATGTGGCTATGCAAGCATACAACAATGTTTTGCGCCGCAAAGATCATCCTAAAGGTAAATACACCAAAACTTATCCTGGCACACGCCCGATGAAAGCTTTGGCTGTGCCGATGATTTTAGCCAACCTGACTCTGGAAATGGAATGGTTACTACCGAGTGAAACTTTGGAGAGTGTTTTGGCTACAACTGTTCAGGAAGTGATGAGTGATTTTCTTGCCCAAGAACGAGGACTGATGTACGAAAATGTTGCCCCTGATGGTTCCCACATGGATTGTTTTGAGGGACGGTTAATTAACCCTGGTCACGGTATCGAAGCCATGTGGTTTATTATGGACATCGCCTGCCGGAAAAATGATAGTCAAACGATTAATCAAGCTGTTGATGTGGTACTAAATATCTTGAATTTTGCCTGGGATCAAGAATACGGTGGCTTGTATTACTTTATGGACGCAGATGGACATCCGCCACAACAATTGGAATGGGATCAAAAGTTATGGTGGGTACATTTAGAGTCTTTAGTTGCATTAGCAATGGGCTATCGCCTGACTAAACGTGAAGCCTGTTGGGAATGGTATCAAAAAATGCACGATTACGCCTGGAAGTACTTTGCAGATCCCGAATATGGTGAGTGGTTTGGCTACCTAAATCGCCGTGGGGAAGTGCTATTAAATCTTAAAGGTGGCAAATGGAAGGGATGTTTTCATGTGCCTCGTGCTTTGTACCTGTGCTGGCAGCAGTTTGAAGCTTTGAGTTCGCAGTCTGTTTAATCTGAGGTAGGGTACAAGTAAAACTAAAATCAGTGATGTGCGATGAATGTTGTGACAACCAAGCGATTCTCTATTGATGAGTATCATCGGCTGATTGAACTAGGATTCTTGCAGGAGGGCGATCGCATTGAATTAATTCGTGGAGAATTGATCCAAATGGTAGCCAAGGGAACACCTCACACTGTCTGTGGTTCTATCTTATGTCGGCAACTGGATCGACTCTTAGGCGATCGCGCAGTTATTCGGGGACAAGATCCAATTACTTTGCCAAATCAAAGTGAACCGCAACCAGATGTAGCGATCGCACGCGGAATTGATGAAGATTATCTCGCGCATCATCCCTATCCCGAAGATATTTTTTTAGTAATTGAAATTTCTGACAAAACTTTAGATTACGACCAAACAACAAAACTAGAAATCTACGCAGAAGCCAGAATTTCTGATTATTGGATTGTCAATTTAAACGCTCGTCAGCTTGAGCGTTACACTCAACCATATCAAAATGCTCAAGGTAAATTTAACTATCTCAGCAAGCAGATTTCTTTAGCGCATCAGTCAGTTGCAATTCCTGGCTTTGAAAATGCCGTCTTGGATTTGAGTCGAATTTTTCCATAGTCTTGGCAGTGAATAGGTTTCTCGCAACAAAAAACCCCGGTGAAACTCACCGAGGTAAAAGGAGAAATCTAAATGTCGATGGGAGATGCCGATACCGAAGTCAAAAAATCTTAGCTAACAACAACAGCAAACAAAACTAAAGCTGTTACAAGTACAGTTGCTACTGCGCCTTGGATAACGTAGCGGCGCTGTTCCCAAATTGCTGGGTACTCAGAGTAGTACATTTGGGGTTCAGTTGCGTAGTTGTTCAGAACGCCGTCTTCATTAACAGTGGTATACATAGTTTTTTTCCTTGTTTGTTAACTTATGTAAATAAATTTAACAGAATTGTTACAAACTGTCAACTGGGCTTGACAAAAAAAGTTTGATAGCTTTCATAAAGTTGACTTATCAAAGATGAGTTTGAGGTGATGTCGTGAAAATGTACTATCCTACATTTTGGTCTTAAACTTAAGTCCAGAGTGATGAGGAGAAAGTTGATGCGATTATTAATTAGTACATTACTTGCCAGTTTCAGTTTTGGACTGACTTCATTAGCTGTTCAAGCACAACAGTCTGTTTCTGATACTCAAGTAGCAGCAATGGTAGAAGCACTGCGACGGGCTGCACCCCAAACTGGTAAAGTCAACGATGGGCTTTATAGTGATTGGCAAGTCCAACCTGGTACTGTCAAAGCTTGGTCGAAATTTTGCCTTAAAAAAGAACTCTCACCAACGCAATTTGAAAATAGTCCTGCGACTGCACGCCAAGTTGTTTCTTGCATCACGCGTCGGGAGTTAGACAAACACTTACGTGCCACCAAAAATAATGAAACTTTGGCTGTAAGTGGTGTAGCTTGTTGGTGGATGACTGGCAATTATACAGGTTGCAATGGTGGTTTTACTGCTGCTTATGTCAAGAAAGTTGTTGGTTTTTACCAGCAGCAGCGTTCTAAACCAGCTGTAACGCAATAGTCGAAAAAAAGGTAGCAAGCACCCTGAAGATAGTGGATGATAGGATTTTAACTTTGTTTTCGGGTGGGTTAGCGATCGCTAACCCATTCCCAGTAATATTAAAAATTCAGTAAGACGAACAACTATTCCTCTTCGTCATCTTCACATTCTTCGTCTTCCTCTACTCCAAAAACTTCATCTATCAGTTCTTGTGCGCGTTCGTTGGAAATATTCAAGGCTTCTTGCAACTCAGAAATATAATCTTGTTCGCTATCAGGTACTTCTTCATCGATGCCTACCACCAAAATAGCGGTGATGTATGCGGCTTCACGATAACCTCTGTTGGGTAAGGAATTAACTGCTTGGGCAACTAATTCTTCTGGATCTTCTTCTTCTATGAGGATGGCTACTTTTTCGCCTAACTCTTCAAAGTCTTCTTCAGAGTAATCTTCAAATTGGCCAATTTCGCCCAGCATTTCACTCAACGCGTATTGTTCTGTTGAGGTAATGCCTTCACCATCAGCTGCTGCGGAAAATAGTCCGATAATAGCGATCGCAACTTCTGGTTCTAAAGCAACTGAACTGGCGCTACGGCCTCTAGGCAAACGTCTAGACATAAAAATCCTGTAAAAGTTTGATACTGCTTCAAAAAGCAATCTCGGATGCTGGAAATTGCTTCCTCATTAGCATTCCCAAAAAATTCCGAAAAAACACAGACACTCTTGTTTTTTTATGTAAAGTTTTCTCAATATAAAAACGCAGGAGCGGATATCCCCTGCGTGTATGTAAGGTGAATAGTTCTGTAGTTTTTCTTTGAAAAGGCTGAGAGAACCGAATCGCTGACAATCTTTTGGGACTTTGCTGTTAATTCAACTTTTGTTTTTTTGACTTCAGTTTTTTAGTAGCTATCCCAAATCCTAATGCGACAACTGAACTGAGAATTGTTGTTGGTTCAGGAACATGGGTAAAAGTAAACGTACCCCGTTGAAGACTAAACTCTAATTGATCGAATTCAGGAAAATCATTTGCTGAGTTGAGTTGGGCTGCTGTCAGTGTGGGATTGCTAGTTACGGAGAAGTTATTTGTGTTGGCTGGGATGACGAAAGTTGACTGAAAAGGAAACACCTCACTAAAAACTGGATCGTCCTCAATTAAATTGAAACCCAATGTTACCTGTACTGGTCTATCCCAGGTGTTATCCCAAATATGGTTGAATTGAAAAGTTTGACCTATTGTGAAACCACCACTAGGAATAGCGATTGTTGGAGGAGTGGGAGTAGCCGGAAAATTTACTAAAACTGGATCAGCTAATGCTTTTGTTGAAAATGCAGAGCCAAAAATGAAGACAGTTGTTAGTATGGTTTTTAATCCTTTTATATTCATCATTTAATGCACACTTAAATTTTCTAAATTAATTAAAATTTTTAATTTATATACGTTTAAATAAAATCTTAATTGTTAAAAATATACATTTTTCAACAAAATTAAATAAACTCATTTGTTTTAGCTAAAATTGCTGTGCCATAAGCGGCTTCGGTGTTGACTGACGCAACTACAGGCACTTTTAAATGCCGTTGACGAATAGCAGTCCAAGTCGAATTTGCCGCACCACCGCCTGCTGTATACACATATTGCACCTGTTCTGCACCCAAGTTTTGCAGTAATTCATAACCTCGTGCTTCTATACGGGCAATACTTTCTAGCAAACCGTGTAAAAATTCCCTTGGTTCATCTGGGCGTGGTGTCAATCGTGGTGGTAAATTGGGGTCGTTAATGGGAAAGCGATCGCCTGCTTTCAACAAAGGATAATAATCTAAGTCGCTGGCTTTTGCCGGATCAATCTCACGACTCAAACTTTCTAACTCTGCATTCGGAAAAAATTCCCGCAACACTGCACCACCAGTATTAGAAGCACCGCCAGTCAGCCACAAATCACCGAAACGATGACTGTAAATACCATATCGTGCATCTTCTACACGGGTACGACTTAATAATTTGAGTACCAAGGTTGAACCAAGAGATGTCACCGCCTCCCCTGGAGATTTTGCACCACTGGCAATAAAAGCGGCGATACTATCAGTTGTACCTGCACATACTAAGCAATCATGGCGAAAACGAAATTTAATCGCCACATCGCGGCGGATTTCGGCTATGGGAGTCCCTGGTGGTAAAACTTGAGGTAACTGAATAGGTATTTCTAGCTTCTCCAACCATTCTGGATATTTCAAAGCTTCCACGTCATAACCTAGCTTTAAAGCATTGTGGTAATCGCTTATACCCAATTTCCCATGCATCAAAAATGCTAACCAATCCGCCTGATGCAGAAAATATCTAGCTTCTGGCAAAAATGATTGCTGTAACATCCACATAAGTTTGGCAAGACTAGATGTAGCACTTAATACCGTATGGTTAGGTGGTGCAACTTTCCGCAACTGCTCTAGTACAACTGCTCCCCGCGCATCGTTGTAAAGTAAAGGTGCATCTACAGGCTCACCAGCTGCATCGCACAGCAAAACAGTGGAAGAAGTACCGTTAATGGCGATCGCTTTGATTTCTCGTCGCAATTGTTCAGGAATAGCTGCTAATAAGCTCCATAAGGCATTGCCCCAGTCTTTAGCTGTCAGCTTTTGCTCAGGATAGCGCACCTCGGTTTGCATATTCCCTTGCTCATCAATTACCACACCGCGTGCGCCAGAAGTGCCATAGTCGATTCCTAAATACAAATCCATATTTTTATAAATTTTTATGATGAAAGATAACTATAGACTACTGACTGATGGCGGCTTTTGTTGCATCTTGTAACAAGATATTCCCCAAAACTGGCAAAACAAGGAAAAGTAGTAA
Source organism: Nostoc sp. CHAB 5844 (assembly GCF_020829595.1). Classification (GTDB taxonomy): domain Bacteria; phylum Cyanobacteriota; class Cyanobacteriia; order Cyanobacteriales; family Nostocaceae; genus Nostoc_B. The sequence goes on along the minus strand of NZ_JAIVFW010000059.1, from coordinate 27,202 downwards.
ACGAACTGTCGAAAATTGATTTGAGCTTAGGAGGTTTTCAACCATGCCCATCTCAGATACCCAAGTTTACATTGCTCTAGTTGTGGCGCTAATTCCAGGTGTTCTGGCTTGGCGTTTAGCAACAGAACTTTACAAGTAACCCCAAGCTCTGACTTCCTAAGCAGAGCATAACAGTAAGTGCCACACCCTTACACAACAATCAGGCTTTGCTTGGTTGTTGTGTTTATCAAAACAGAAGGCAGGAGTCAGAATTTAGAATTGATTTGAAGTCTGGCTGTTGGATAAATAGATTTAAAACTACTAAATCTTCTATGTAGTGATTTTAAATTAGTAAGAGGTTTAAAGCCGCCACTGTATTGATTCTGACTTCGGAATTTTTCAATATTGCAACTATTAGTGTAGTGATCGCACATCACAATCATTCCTGTGGAAAGAAGAACATCTGCCAAAAGTCAGAGGCTTTTGAGATTACACGCAGCAAACTGTTAATCATACCGAGTTGCTATCCCAGAAAGCAACTTGGGGCAGATAGATTCTGCGGGGGTAAATCACAATGGTTAAGCTGTCTAACCCTGCTCTCCACGAAGAACCCCGTTATCAGCCAGCAGCTATCATTCCTCTCAAGCAAGAGCAATCTTTGCTTGATTGGTTAGCTAGTACTGGAAGATTAGAACCTTACGTATTTGTGGAAAACTATTACGAAGATGAGGAAGACGAGGAAGTGGTAGAGCTGATCAATGAATATGAAACAGAAGAAATCGACCATTTAGAGGAATGAAATGAACCACCAACAACATAAACTGCTGTTGGTGGTTAACTTTCTTCTGCCTCCTGCCATAAATTCTGCTTTCCTCAAGGAATCTTAAAATCTGATGATGAATGACAACGCCAGCAGCTCCAGATTGATTTTGGAAGTTAAACAATGTCTGCTGTTAGCTGTTCCATTAGCCGCAGCACAACTGGCTCAATCGGCAACTGGTTTTGTAGATACAGTGATGATGGGTTGGCTAGGAAGTCAGACGATCGCATCTGGAGGTTTGGGTGCGGCAATCTTTTCGTTTTTTTTGTTCATCACTGCGGCGATTATTTCTGCTGTTAGTCCCTTGGTGGCAGAAGCATACGGAGCCGGAAAACCTGAAGAAGTTGGCAAGATTGTGCAACAAGGGTTAGGGATATCTCTGCTGTTAGGGATACCGATTACAATACTGCTTTGGCATGGAGGGGCTTTACTGGTGCTGTTGGGACAGAATGCCGATACAGCAGCATTAGCACAAACTTATTTAAGAGCGATCGCGTGGGGTTTTATTCCCGGTTTGGGTTTTGCGGTGCTTAAAAGCTTTCTTTCTGCCCTCTCACAACCGCAGTTAGTCATGGTAACTGTTGTCTTGGGTACGCTCTTAAATATTGCAGCTAACTATGTTTTAATGTTTGGCAAATTAGGTTTACCTGCCCTAGGACTAGCTGGTATTGGTTGGGCAAGCACCCTGTCACTGTGGAGTATGTTTATTGCCTTAGCTATTTATATATTGAGTCAACGTCGCTTTGCAGTTTACAAAACCTTTCAGTTTTCATCTAACTACAGTTTCAACCAACAGAATCGCCGCATTTTTTGGGAGATTTTTCAGGTTGGCTTGCCCATTGGCGGATTAATTGCCGTAGAAGCGGGATTGTTCACTGTTGTCACGTTTATTATGGGACAAATGGGGACAACACCCCTAGCTGCCCATCAAATTGCTTTGCAAACAGCTTCTATGTCATTTCAGTTTGCTCTAGGGATTTCTTTAGCGACAACAGTACGTGTCGGGCAGTTAGCTGGAGAGCAAAACTTGCAGAGTATGCGTCTAGCTGGATATGTGGGAATTGCCCTGGGAGCTTTATCTATGGCGATCGCCGGGATAATATTTTGGCTAGTGCCGAAGTTGGTTGTTTCTCTTTACCTGGACATCGACAATCCAAATAATCAAGATGTGGTTGCCTTGGCAGTGAAATTGCTGGCAATAGCAGCGATTTTTCAAATTGTTGATGGAGTACAAGTCACCGCTGCCGGTGCATTACGAGGGCTAAAAGATACTCGAATCCCTATGTTGATTGGAATTTTTGCTTACTGGTGTGTTGGTTTATTGACTGGTTACGCTTTAGGAATTTGGTTCGGTTATGGTGCTATTGGCCTTTGGTGGGGGTTAGCAATTGGTTTAGCTAGTGCGGCTACAGTCTTGACTTTCCGGTTTAGCATTTTGTCATCTGGGTGGAAAAAGGCAGTGGTGAGTCGGGAGTAGGGATATCCCTTTTTCAGGCGCTGAAAAGCACACTATACAGAATTCTTCATTTCAGACTTCACACTTCACACTTCACACTTCAGCTAGTCAATTCCAGATCACTCAACGTTAAAGTAAACGTCGTCCATCCTTGGTTGCTTTCTGCTTGAATGCTACCGCGCAGTTGTTCTACTAACTTCTGCACGATCGCTAAACCTAAGCCTGTACCACCTTGCTTCCAAAAATCTGCATCAGGGACGCGGTAGAATTTTTCAAAAATCCTTGGTAATTCAGCGGTGGGAATTTCTGCTGAGTTAGTGATGGTAATGATAGTTTTGCCTGGAACTTCATTAACTTCATGGCTAACATTCAAAATAATTTCGCCGCCAGCAGGGGTATATTTACAAGCATTATTAAGTAATTCTACTAAAATGCGTTCTAAGTTACTACGGTCGGAGAATAGTGCAGGTAGATTGACAGGTAGATTGAGCTGCAAGGTTTGTTGATGTTCTTGAGTGCGGATTTGAAATGGCTCAATTACCCAAGGCAACCATTGCTGCAAAAGTAACAAATCAGGAGCAAGCAGGAGATAAGATGAATTTTCTAGGCGTTGTAAGTCTAGTAAGTCGTTGATTAGTTCCATTTCTCGATCGCATTCTGCTTCCAAAGCATTCAAAAAGTACTTCTGTTCTTGGATAGCTGTTGACATCTGTAACATTTGAATCATCCCTTTCATATGGCAGAGGGGCGATCGCAATTCATGAGAAACTAAATTTAAAAAGTCATTTTTGAGTTGATTCAGCTGTTGCCATTGCGCTACAAGTTGCTCTTGTTTGATTTGCTTTTGCCGAGCTTCCATTGCTTGTAGGCGTTCAGTCACATCCCGAAACACTAACACCGCACCTGTAATATTATCTTTGTCATCTTTGATTGGTGCGGCGCTGTCATCAATTGGTGTTTCGGTACCATTTTTGGCAATCAGTATAGTTGTTGCCGATAGAGGCGCGATCGCACCTGTTTGTAGAACCTTTTTGAGCGGATTTTCTAAGGGTTGACGAGTTGTTATATCAATAATCAGAAATATTTCAGATATATTTTTTTCACTAGCTTCTGCTTGTGTCCATCCTGTCAACTTTTCCGCTACCGGATTCATAAAAGTTACTAGTTGTTTGATATCGCTGGCTATCACACCATCACTGATACTGTTCAGCAGTGTAGATAAACATTTTTGGTTGGTTTTTAATTGTTTTTCTAGTCTGTGCTTGGTGAGAGCTATTTCAATATTTGTTTGTAGTTCTCTTTCTTTAAAAGGTTTTAATAAGTAGCCAAATGGTTCAGTAATTTTGGCTCTTTCTAGAGTATGTTCATCTGCATATGCAGTTAAATAAATTATGGGAATATCTAAATGTTTATGAATCTCTTCCGCAGCTTGTATACCATCCATTTGCCCTTTTAATCTAATGTCCATTAGCACTAAATCAGGGCTAATTTCTACAGCTTTATTAATCGCTTCTTGTCCTGAAGAAGCAATGGCAGGCACTGTATAACCAAATTTTCTTAATCTATTTTGTAAATCTTTAGCAACAATAGATTCGTCTTCTACAACTAAAATATTTGCGTCTGTCATGTATGTGTATTGTAAAAAGTAATAAATTACAGATAATAATAATCATGTAAATAAAATTCAATGAAATGAAAATTCTCTTTTTTCTGCCTCCTGTTATATTAATAGATATTTATAATTGTTTAATTATATTAAAGGGAATGTTATCTGGAATTCTACACCAGTATGACTTTTAATATTGATATCGCCTGCTATTTGTTGAGTTAAAGCATCTACTAACTGCCAACCTAACGATGCTGTATTTTTGAAATTGAAATTAGGTGGTAAGCCAACACCGTTATCGCTAATAGTGATGGTAAATTGCTGGTCGAGGTTTTCGGCGATCGCAATATAAATTTCTCCTTCTCCACCGTGAGGAAAGCCATATTTTAAGGAGTTAGAAACCAGTTCATGAATAATTAAACCACAGGGAATTGCTAAATCTAAGCCGAGTAAAACATGACTATCAACATTGATATTCAAAGAGATTGCACCTTCATTAACTTCGTAAGAACTAAACAAACTGGCAACTAAATCTTGAATATATTCACCAAAATCAATCCGAGCTAAGTCAGGAGATTGATACATCTTTTCATGAATCAAAGCCATTGAAGCAATGCGCTGCTGACTTTGTTGAAAGATTACCATATCTTGTTTGTCTTTGATATACTCAGATTGCAAATTGAGCAGACTAGAAATTACCTGTAAATTATTTTTGACTCGATGGTAAATTTCTTTCAGTAAAACTTCTTTTTCTCGAAGTGATGCTTGAATTTGTGCTTGGGAATGTTTGCGATCGCTAATATCTTCAATAACCGCAATAAAATACTTTGGTTCTCCAGAAGTCTTGTGTGTTAAAGATACAGTAAAATTAATCCAAATGATAGAACCATCTTTGCGAAAATAGCGTTTTTCCATTGTATAGGTTTGAATATTACCTATTAATATTTCATCAACATATTTCAAAGATGCAGTTAAATCTTCTGGGTGAGTAATTTCCTGGAAAGTGCGTAACTCTAGTTCTTCTGCTGTGTAACCAACAATATCACAAAGTCTTTGGTTAACTAATAACCATCTTCCATCTAAACCTACATGTGCAATGCCAACGGCTGCTTGATGAAATGCTGTACGGAATCGCTCTTCACTATCTCGTAATGCCTTTTCTATCTGTTTACGTTTAGATATTTCCGCCTCTAGTGATTGGTTAATTCTTTTTAACTCGGCTGTTCGTTCCTCTACCTTAATTTCTAGTTGCGCGAGTATTTTACTGAGAGTTTCTTCTGCTTGCTTGCGCTCAGTAATGTCAGTATGAGAACCTACCATTCGGACTACATTACCAGTTTCATCCCACAAAGCTTGACCCCGGTCTAATATCCATTTATACGTCCCGTCTTTACACAGAACTCGAAATTCAGTAGCGTAAAACGGTGTAACTTTGGCAAAGTGATTCTGAACTGCTTTCACTACAGAATCTAAATCCTCTGGATGGACTCGTATCCAGATTTCTTGAAGATGATTGGTAATCTCATGGTCTTCATAACCAAGCATTTCTTTCCAACGAGAGGAGAAAAAAACTTGATTCGTTTTGATATTCCAATCCCAAATACCGTCATTATTGCCACGTAAAGCTAACTGCCAACGTTGTTCACTTTCTCTTAGTACTTCTTCGGTACGTTTGCGTTCGGCAATTTCTGCTGCTAGTTGAGAGTTTGCGGCCTCTAGTTGCGCCGGACTAGGCAAAGTTAGTGCTTGAGGTATCAAAGGCAAAAGTTCTATCGCTGTAGTTACCGAGACAAAAGCTGTGATTGCTTTAATCAATCCTGATAACCAATAGGTTGGATGCCACAGTGTCCATACATCCATGACGTGGGTTGTGCCGCAAGCAATAATAAATGCACCAAACATTAAAAATATCCAGTCGAAAGGCACATCTCTTCGTTTGCGGACGAAATACACCAGCATGACTGGAATTGAATAATAAGCTAGTGCAATTAGCGAGTCTGCAACAATATGCAACCAGACTAATTCCGGCTTCCAGAGATAGCAATGTCCGTGAGGAATAAACTGGTTAGGAAAAAAAAATTATCTAAGAACGCCATCCTCAAAACCTATTTATTGTAAAAGTCTTTACTAGATTGTCAAGGTTGCCTCAGAGTTTTCTACTGCCTCCGTATACAGAGGCCGACAAAGTACCCATATCCTTCATACTGCATAATAATTAACTTTTTAATTAAGTAATGTAATAAATATTGATTGACATTAAATTATCTCAAAAACTAGTTCATTGTTACCGTAAATATTCTGAAATTAGTATTCATGCGTATAATAAATATAACTTATTACTATGATAATTTTGCCTATAGTTTTAATGATAAATTAATGTTTAGACAAAATTTACATAAGTCAGTATTAATAGTAACTATCTAATAGACTGTTAATATCTGGTTAAAAAATACGAATTGGTTAGTAATTCTGGATGCAGTTACGCTACATTTTCATTGAAGCGTTAGGTTTAAATTGAGGATAAGAGCAAAATGAAGCGTTTTTTGACTGGAATTGTTGTATTAACTACTCTATTAATAGTTCCTGGTTGCTCATCGGTAACAAAATCTGGGGAAGCGCAGGTATCTGGTAGTGAATCACATCATACTGATTCTCCGCACAATATGTCGAGTGACCATCATGGACACTCGACGGAACACATGAGTCATGAAGCTAATACAAAAATTACTACCCAAGCTAAACTGACTGTGCCTAAAAATCTGACATCGAATCAGCCTGTGAATTTAGTTATTAATATTCAAGATACTGCGGGAAAATCTATCGACAAGTTTGATACTTTTCAAGAAAAACTGATGCACTTAATTATTGTCAGGGATGACCTAGCAACTTATGATCACATTCATCCGAGTTACAAAGGTAATGGTCGTTTTGAAGTGAGTGCTAATTTTTCTAGTCCTGGTGACTATAGCTTGTTTAGTGATTACAAACCTTCTGGACAACAAGAAGCAGTGTCATTAATGCAAGTCAAAATTCCCGGTTCAGTTCCATTACCTAAAAATTTAGAAAAGTTTGAGAAAACCAAAGTTTTATCGAATACTAAAGTTAATCTCAATGTAGCCAATAAAAATATTCAAGCTGGTAAAGAAATAACCTTAAATTTTGATGTCAAAGATGTAGGAAATAATCAGCCAATTAAAGATTTACAACCTTATTTAGGCGAAAGGGGGCATTTAGTCATCCTAAAAAGTTCATCACCGCTGACTGTCTCCGATTATATCCATGCCCATGCTCTCAAAAATAGCGCAGATGGACAGATAGAATTTATCACGAACTTTCCTCAGCCAGGAACTTATAAACTTTGGATGCAGTTCCAGCGCAATGGTAAAGTTGACACAGCCGATTTTTGGGTAAATGTAGTATAAGTTTTGCGATCGCTTATGCAAGTCTTACTAGCCTGATATCCGAGGTTGACCAGACGCGAGCTTCTACATATTTATCTAACCTGCAATTTACATCTATCTAAAAGTAGATTTTTATTAGTTATTTCAAATAACTTTAATAGAAAATTACTAATTCTTGGCGATCGCGGTTGCTATGAAAATCTAGTATTTTTAAGTAGTTGCATAGTTTATGTAGATAGAATTGCTAATTTTTTAGCATTACATTTGTTGCATAAGGGTTGCAATTAAGTATCAATCAGTTTATTGTGTTTGATTAAATCACGTAAATTTGTACTGTTTGTTGAAAAAAGCGGGTAAATAGAGTGGTAGGGAGAATAAATATCTCAGTTCACCCTACTATCTTATTACTCTATTCAACTTAACTGTACAATATTACAATTCAACTGAAAGTGATAAAACCGTGTTGCAGAGGCGTTCTGTTTAATTGGACGTACACGAAATTATAAGGGCTTGCTGGTATGAGACTATCTGAGCTAGATCCACTCATCCCACTAAATGATTTAAGAAAAGAACTTCTGAAGTTACCGAAAGGGTACTTATTTTACGAAGAAGAACTGGTAGATTTTTTGTCTCGCAGAAGATGGCCTGAGAGCGATCGCCGCATTGACCGTACAACTTTTTGGCGTTGGAGAAACGATAACGGAATTGAACGACAAAAAGTATTTAGTCGATTGGATCTCCTCAAACTCTGCCGCATCTGCGACCACTACCGTGTAGATGGAACTCGCAATGAGTATTTAACCATTATGAAGCAAAAAAAAGAGTTAGCATTTAACAGATGAGGATGAATATTTAATATCAAAGCGCAAAAAACCCGATTTTGACCGGAATTGAGTCATTAAATCGGGTTTTGCTAACTATATATAAATTTTTATTTTTGGCTCCTGACATCTATCTATAGTCAGAAACTAAATACATTGAATATATTTCTTTAGCAGAAATTAAATCATGCTATGAGAATGATGTTGATATTTTTCTTGTCAGAGAGAATTGATAAAAAATCATGTATTTATAGAAGTTGAAAGTGCCACTATGTTCACCATTGGTGATTATGTGCTAAATCAACAAACAGGTCATCTAGGGAAAGTTATTGGTTACGGACAGCAAATTATTAATCATAATATGCAGACCGTAACTCTCAAAGTGCTAGTAGCTGAGACGGCTAATTCTCAGAGAAGAGAGTTTGTATTCGAGGATCAAGTTTCAGCTTGGGTAAGGTGGTCTGTAGCATAAAACTTCCGTAAGAATTCAAGAGTCAGCACTCAGAATTCAGAATCATAAAAAATTAGGAATCTATAAGATGATATTGATGGTCAAACTCTGAGTAGTTCTGACTTCTGGATTTTGAATTCTTACAGTCTTCCATCGATATGTTAGAAATCACATTGAAACTTATTGTGTTAGTTTGCCTAGATAAAAAAAGGTTGAATCTTATGGTGCGGGATGTTATTTTCTGTCTACAAGAAGCTGCTTCTGAGATAATATTTCAACATTCTTCAACACCTAAAAAACTTACTGAATGTTTCATTGAACCTCCCTGTGGATGTGCTAATCCAGGGAAAGAACTTAAGTGCGAAGATTGTCCTTATCTTGAGGCTTGTTTATCTAGTATTAAGCTAGAGAATGGGTGTAAAGGCTGACGGGGTGTAGGGACAATAGACCTTTTTTCTACAACAAACTAGCAGAATTTATATCCAAAAATAACGTTGCTTGTGATTGACGACATAGAATAGAAGCTGGACAATCGGTACTGATGTTTTGCTGTAGTATCTGTTGTACTATTTGGGCTTTACGTTTTTCTGGTGCTAGGCAGATAATTTTTTTAGCTGAACAAATTAAAGGGAGAGTGACAGTAAAAGCATACTGCGGCACACTATCAATATTGGGGAAGTGACCAGTATTAACTTGTTGCTGGCGATTTACTATATCTAATTTCACTAACTTTACACTATAAGGATCTTGAAAATTGGCGACAGCAGGATCGTTAAAAGCCAAGTGTCCGTTTTCGCCAACACCTAAACAGCATAAATCAATTGGCTGTGCTTGCAGTAGTTGAGTGTAGCGATCGCATTCTGCCATAGGCTCCAATGTATCACCTTCTATGTAATGAAATTGCTGCGGATAAAGTTTCTTTTCTACACGTTCCCGCAAGTAATGACGAAAACTAGCAGGATGATCGGCAGTTATTCCTAAATATTCATCTAGATGAAACAAAGTAATTCTTGACCAATCTACGCCACCCAAGTCTATTAATGCATCAAGAAATTTTAGCTGAGAGTTACCTGTTGCTAATAAAACAGCTGCTGTGTCCTGTTTTTTCAGAACTTCCTCTAAATACTTGCGGACGATTTGTGCAACATCTACAGCCATTTCAGCTTCGGAGTTGTAAATCTGTACTGATAAATCATTAACGCGAAAAAAATTTTTGGCAGCTACCATTTGTGAAGTATGAAGTGTAAAGTTTGAAGTATGAAATCTAATTTCCAGTATAGATTTCCTAACTTTCATCAATAATTTTGAGTTCAAAACTTGTGATTACTCAAGAACAATCACTCTCAAGAGAAGCAAACGCGGTAAACTATGTAAATAAACTTAATATTTATTTACAATTAAAGAATTATGCTGGCAGCAATTCTCTTTGACTTAGACGGCACTATTGTCAACACTGACCCGATTCACTACAAAGCTTGGCAACAGATGTTGTCTAGCTACAGCATAGAGATTGATGAAACATTCTACAAGTCTCGGATTAGCGGCCGCTTGAATCCGGAAATTGTCAAAGATATTTTGCCACAATTATCAGTAGCAGAAGGGCAAAAATTTGCTGACGACAAAGAAGCGCTTTTTCGCCAACTAGCTTCCCATCTGCAACCGTTGAGTGGATTTGCTGAACTTATAGCTTGGACAGACACACATCAACTAAAACGTGCATTAGTAACCAACGCCCCTAGGTTAAATGCAGAATTTATGCTAGAGGTTTTGGGCGTTAAAGAAGTTTTTCATACAGTGATTTTGGCAGAGGATTGCACCGCTGGTAAACCTGATCCTGCACCTTATCAAGTTGCCCTAAACAAATTGGAGATTAACGCAGAGAATGCGATCGCATTAGAAGACTCTCCCTCTGGCATTCGCGCGGCGGTTGCTGCTGATATTCCTACCATCGGCATCGCCTCCACCCACAATCCCCAAATCCTCCAAGCAGTCGGTGCATTTATGGCAATTCCAGATTTTACTGACTTGCAGTTGTGGACGTTTTTAAACTCATTGATAATTAGTCAATGGTCAATGGTCAATAGTCATTTGTCATTTGTTAAAAATGCTGAGTAAAAATACTAGCCCCTAGCCTCTAGCCCCTAATCCCTATTGAACTTGTTCGCTGCTGAGGTGAGCGATAGCTTGTTTAATCCAATCTTCCACATAGGCATCTTTTGGCAGTCCAATGTCTTCACTCACGACGTGTAAGGCGTGGCTGACTTCATGGGCTGTGTAACCCAAGGCAAACAGTGTCATTTGTACTTCTTCCAAAATCCCTGGTGCTGGGCCACCTGTAGCGACGAAGAAGCCTGCTGATTTGCGCCATTCAATCAACTTGCTTTTCAGTTCCAAACAGATGCGTTCTGCGGTTTTTTTGCCGACACCAGGGGCTTGAATTAAGATTTGGGTATTGCCAGCGATGATTGCTTGGACTAAATCGGGTAATTCCAAAGTGTCTAAGAGGGCGATCGCTAAAGCTGCACCAATACCACTCACAGTTAGCAAGTGACGAAATAAATCACGTTCTGCTGGTGAAGCAAAGCCGTAGAGTAAAGGCACTTCTTCCCGAATTTGGTAATGGGTGAAAATTTGCGCCACTCCTCCCGATTCTGGCAACTGCTGTGCCAACCTTTGAGGAACTTGCAAATCGTACCCGATGCCATTGACTTCCAGAGTCAGAATGACGCGATTACCGCTATTTGTCTGGACACCAGCAATAATACCTTTGAGATAGCTAATCATAAGAATCCAAAATATTTCAAACCTTCTAGAATTCCCCCAGCACAATCACCTTGTGCCAAGTATCGATAGTCAGTCGGATACTCAGTATGCCATTGGAGTAACTCTGGTCTGGCATTACCGACTATGATTCCCCGTTCATTGCCTACAGCGAACAAAGCAATATCATTACCTGAATCACCGCAGACAACTGTTTGTTCGGCTGCAAATTGCCATTTTTGCCGAAGGAACTGCATTGCCTGACCTTTATCGCTTGAGCGCGGTACAATGTCGAGGTCAATCCCGCTGCTATAGATTAACTTTATATTTAAACCATATTTTTGTAATTTTGTCTCAATTTCTGGTAAAATTTTATCTGCAAATTCTTGTTTGACAAAAAAACTTACCTTAAAAGGACGTTGTTCAGAGTCCGGCTGTGGTTCTAACTCAGGAAAAGACTTAGCTACTGAAAATACTAATTCACGGTTCCATCCAGGCGAGAGAATATCAGACCAACCTGCATCTGGGGTATCGCTGTTATTGAGGTAAATCTCTGTACCTACAGAACAAACCAGCGCATCTGGTTCTATGAGATTTTTTTCAACTTGCAATTCGCGGTAAAGCACCGGCGATCGCCCTGTGGCATAAACTATTTTTGTGCCGTATTCCTGGCGATGTTGACTCAGTATTTGATTTAGTTCTACTAAAGCTTCGTCATTACCTACAAGGGTGTGATCCAAGTCAGTGACAAAGAGAAAAGGTTTCATGATTTTTTCCCAGTTAGTAGTTGCCTAAACACCTGAAAATTCTGCGGAAACGGATTTTCAGCTTACGTTCCGAGTTACTCTACCAGAATTTTGGCTCTTGTGTATTATTACTAATGGGAGAATTATTCTTCAGGTGAAATTTAGGGGCTAATACAAAAAGGCAAAAGTAAAAAGGCAAAAGAAAAAAAGACGTTGCAATGCAACGTCTCTACATCTAAAAATTACTGGATCAAAATTTGACGGGTTAAAATACTCATCACTTCATCTGGATTACCGGAGCGATCGCTCTCTTGTTGACGGAATCAGGCGATCGCAATGCTAACCTAGTTCATGTAAGGACAAAATATATAGCGGTTCCCGACCTAGTGAGGTACGTTTTCAAAGCTACTAACCTTGGTAAACAAGGTTTGGGTGTACCTCAGTTGCTTAGGAAACGCTATAGAAGGAAAACACCTTTGGTAACTAGCATTGATATCGGTACACTAATCACAAAAGATCCTAAACTGCATGGTGGTCGTCCCATCATTGCAGGAACAGGCTCAAGTGTACGCCGCATTGCAGCTTTATACAAGCAAGGTTACAGTGCTGAAGAAATTGCTGCTGATAAACCCCACTTAACGCTAGTCCAAATTTATGCAGCTTTAACTTACTATCACGCTAACCGAGAAGAAATTGATACAGATTTGGCAGAAGAACAGGCAGAATATGAAAGACTAGTTGCACTACACAAAGCTGCAACTAAAAAATGAGTATTATTCGTTTATATTTAGATGAAGATGCCGAGAGTAACGGACTGTTGCAAGCTTTGCGTGCGCGTGGTGTAGATGTAATAAGTGTTGCAGAAGCCAAAATGATATCTCGTAGCGATGAAGAACGAATTAGTATTACTCATCATTTAAAGTTTCCATCAGTAAATCTACTTGCTTTTGTCGCTGTTGCAAAAAGCTTTCACACTGACGTAAATACTCAACAGCAGTCGCAAACTGTTCAAATACTTCTTCCAAATCCAATTCACCCGCCTCAATCCGGGCAATAATTTTTTCGATTTCCACCACCTTCGTCTCGTAATTCACACTGGCGATCGCTTCAGAATTCGACGAACTCTTACGTTTAACCATCAATCTTTTTGAGTTTTTGTCACTTCCACAACCTTAACTTTAACTTCTCCCTGTCCTAACTGAACCAACAAATCTTGCCCGACAGTTAACTGAGTTGCAGTCCGTGCGATCGCACCATTTTCTTGACGTACCACTGCATAACCCCTCTGTAGCACTGCTTTCGGGTCAAGGGTAGCCAACTTTTGGCGCAACATTTCTAAGTGCTGTGTTGCTTGTTGCGATCGCCTGCTAGTGACTTGCACTAGTTGCTGACGCTTCCAGCCCAACTTTTGCATTTCTTGTTTTACTTGTCTATCTAACCCGACACGTTGCAACCGATTACGTAATGTTTGCAGTTGATTTGTAGCGGTTATTTTCACCTCATACACTGCATCATATAAAGCATCAATTCGCTGCTGATGTTGAGCATACAATTCTGACAACGCAGGCACAACCAATTCTGCGGCTGCGGTCGGTGTATGTACGCAGACATCAGCCACTAAATCTACTAAAGATTCATCTCGTTGATGACCAATGCCAGTAATTACTGGGATAGAACACTCAGCCACAGATCTAACAACTCGCTCATCGTTAAAGCAAGCTAATTCCTCAACTGCACCACCACCCCGCGATAAAATTAGCACCTCAGCGCGACCATCTTTTTCTACCCGTGCGATCGCTTTGACTATTGACTCTGGGGCTTGTTCACCTTGTACCGTTGCAGGCGAAAATAATACTTGTAAACCAGGATATCTATGCTTGAGGGTTTTTTGAATATCACCCCAAGCCGCAGCGGTGGGTGAAGTTACAACGGCAATTGTTTGGGGATGCACAGGAAGTGGTCGCTTTCTTTCCTCGTCAAATAAACCTTCCGACAGCAAGCGGTTGCGTAATTGTTGATAGCGTAGTGCTTGTAAACCCACACCCGCAGGTAAAGCTTGCCAAACTGTTAACTGATACTCTCCCCTTTGCGGATACAGGCGAATACTACCCAAAATGATCAGCTGTTCGCCAACCGCAGGAATTTGCATTAGTTTTGCCACTTGAGTGTTCCACGCCACGCACTTAATTGCTGCTGTGCCATCTGGATCTTGGAGGGTAAAAAATAAACCACTCCGATGGTGATTAGCGCTGGAAACTTCCCCTGTGATCCAAACTTGCCGTAGTATTTTATCTTCTTCTAATAAAGATTGAATGTAGTTGGTGATACCTGCTACGGAGATGGCAGTATCAGGAAACTCGCAATTCATTTTGCTTCAAACCACTCTGCACTTAAAATCAACATAACGTCTTTTTTAGTCCTCCAGCATCACAAACAAGGCAAGAAATCACCAACCCTTTATCTAGTCAAGCAATAATAGATTTAATCGAGACAATCATAGTTTACAAGTTTCCTAATTTTAGCCGCGAAGAAGTAGAAGATATGCTAAAATTGAGCGCCCTCAAACAAACTAGAGTTTATCAAGAAGCACTCGAAGAAGGTAAGTTAGCTGCTGTTCCACTGCTGCTGAAAGCAGGAATCAGTGTGGAGGAAATAGCCGAACAGTTACAAATTAATCTTGAGACTGTGAGAAAGATGGCACAGCAACAAACTTGATTCAGAAGTTTAGCTGTGAGTAATCTTTACTACAATACCAATAAAAATTTCTGTATAACTGGCTCTTGATAGAGCCATACATTTATATTGGATACGGTGGCGTTTGGGATAACTAGCAACTAAAACTCCACTCAGATTGTTTTGTACTAGTCACATCTAGTAGCGATCGCGTTACGATGTTGTCACGTTTATTTCTCTAAGAAATCCTATTCCGGCATTTTCTGGCTAAAATAGTATATCTGTTCTACTTCAAATCCAAATCTCACACTCCCTAAATCCATATATATAGATAGAGGCAGTAATGGCTATCAACACTGACACTTCCGGCAAGCAAAAAGCCTTGAATATGGTACTCAACCAGATTGAGCGCAGCTTCGGTAAAGGAGCAATTATGCGCCTGGGCGATGCAACCCGGATGCGAGTGGAGACAATTTCCACTGGAGCGCTCACCTTAGATTTAGCACTAGGTGGTGGTTTACCCAAAGGACGGGTAATTGAGATTTATGGCCCAGAAAGTTCTGGTAAAACAACAGTCGCACTACACGCTCTCGCCGAAGTCCAAAGACAAGGTGGAATTGCTGCTTTTGTGGATGCTGAACATGCCCTTGATCCTACTTATGCAGCCGCATTAGGTGTAGACATCGAAAATTTACTGGTTTCTCAACCTGATACAGGAGAAGCTGCTTTAGAAATTGTTGATCAGCTAGTGCGCTCTTCTGCCGTTGATATTGTAGTTATCGACTCGGTAGCAGCATTAGTTCCCCGCGCTGAAATTGAAGGCGATATGGGAGATGCTCATGTCGGTTTACAAGCACGGTTAATGAGCCAAGCTCTCCGTAAAATTACTGGTAACATTGGTAAATCTGGTTGTACAGTAATTTTCATCAACCAGTTGCGGCAAAAAATCGGTGTTACCTACGGTAGCCCAGAAACCACCACTGGTGGTAACGCCTTGAAGTTTTATGCTTCTGTGCGTTTGGATATTCGCCGCATTCAAACCTTGAAAAAAGGTACAGATGAATTTGGTAATCGCGTTAAGGTAAAAGTTGCCAAAAACAAAGTAGCACCACCTTTTAGAGTGGCAGAATTTGACATTATTTTTGGTAAGGGAGTGTCAATTTTAGGTTGTTTGGTCGATATAGCTGAAGAAACAGGTGTTTTAACCCGCAAGGGCGCTTGGTATAGCTACAACGGCGACAACATTTCTCAAGGTAGAGATAACGCGATTAAATACTTAGAAGAAAAGCCAGAGTTCGCTGAACAAATTAAACAGCAAGTGCGCCAAAAACTTGATATGGGTGCTGTTGTTTCTGCTAATTCTGTATCTAAGGTTAGTGAAGACGAGGAAGAAGAATACGAAGAAGAATAAGCTGTTCAAGATAAAGCTTACAAATTTAATAGTGTTGACCGTTGACTGCTAACTGTCAACAGTCAACAACCCCATGAAGTGATTATGGAATACGTATAGGGCTGTGGTGTATGAGAGAGCAAAATCCTTACACCCCTATACCCTTACTCCCTCAAACCCTTCATATTGGCGAAGGTGTGACTTTGTTAAAAAATCGGTCTAAAATATCTGACTTTTGCTCTGTGCTGAACTCATCATTACCATTTTGATGGTCTAAGCCAAAATTTTTGCTAAATGGAACAGCTTTATCTGGAATTTCAGGTAGGTATTTTTCCGGGACAAAGTTACTCCATGTATCATCTACATTGCAGCCCTTGCGAGATGAAAGTTGCATAAGTAACTCCATCGCTACTGTTGGTAAGATGCGACAGGTCTGGTTGTAGTAAAAATTAAAAGTCAGACTACCTATGCGGATGCGATCGCCTTCTTTGAGTCTAATTCGCTGATAGACACGTTCGCCATTCACAAAGGAACCATTAGTACTTTTAAAATCGATTAAGTAAAAACTAGGTTTATCGTCTTTATCTATATATTGGATGGCGGCATGGCGACGAGACAGATATTTATCACCAATACAAATACCACAGTGGCGATCGCGCCCAATTGTCCAAATTTGTTGTGGTTGTACTAAAGTTTGGGTTTGATTTTCGCTCAAGTTAGTTACTAAGTAAATCTTACCATCATCCACTACACCCTGTACGTAACTTGATTTTAATCCTGTCACACCAGACAAAGATAAGTTTTCTAGCTGAAGAATTTCTTCTATAAGCCCACTGTGGTGTTCGTATAATTTAACAAATACCTGATATAAACTCAATCGCCGTTCTATTTCCTTACCCTGGAACTCAGCGATTTTGCTTGAGCTTTTTAGTGTAAATAGATGTGATTTGCTGATATCGGTCATGAACTTTTTTCTCAGCCTACAATCAAAAACAATTGCATATTTAGTCCTTGCTGCTATTTTAAAAATTTAGCAAGTAAAAATTAAGTCTTACGATACTTAACTAAGAATTTCTAATTATATTAGGGTACTCCGTATAAATATCGTGCAACTTTAATTTTAAAAAATTATTGTTTAACTTTATTTTATATTGTAAATTACTATAGTCTGATTTTAACAGATAGTAATCATTAAAATTATTTTAAACTATTTATAAGTAATCTTAGAAAGATTCAATTTTCCACTACTAATTCTCAGGTTAATTCAAAAGCAAGCATTAAGTGGTGAAATGAATCTCACTACTTAATCTGGCCTTAATTAACTCAAGGTATTAAAGTCCAATATTTACTTTTTAAATTTTATCAACTTTAATTACAATAGACCTCGTTTACCATTGGGGCGTACTGTCATCCAATTAGTTTTTGCTAGTGCCAGTTGCTCATCTAAAATTTTGGCACCAGTCAGATTAGCACCACACAAATTAGCTCCTCTAAGGTTAGCATTACTCAGATGGGCATAGCTAAGATCTGCACCGCGTAGGTCTGCTCCTTCTAAATCAGCATGGTTGAAATAAGCTTTGCTTAAATTAGCATCTCTGAGATTGGCGCGAGTCAGACTAGCCCTACCAAAATCGCTATTGTGAAGATTTGCTCCTTGGAGATTAGTGCTTTGTAGTTGAGCCGAATGAAAATTGGTTTCTGACAATTCACTACCTTGTAGATTTAGGAAGTTTAAATTGTGTAAGGCAAAATCTCGTCTCCCCTTGAGATAGGCTGTTAATAAAGTTTGGCTGTCTAATCTACGTCCCATCTTAGAATGTTGAGTGTTTGCACCATGACTATTACTGTTAGATAAAGTGGCTGATTTACCTATTGGTGCTTGGTGTGTTCCTACCATTTCAGACCCAGCTGCTTCGGCAATTTTGGCTCGTCTAGCGCGAATTGCTGCTGCTACCTGTGCTACTCCTGTATTAGTAGCTGCTACCGCAGAAGGATTGCTGCATAAAATAGCAGAATTGTCTCCACGGTGCGATGTTTTTTCTTTAGTGGTAGTATCGGTTTTCACTAATAAGCCTTTAGCCAAACTATCTAAGTAAGGCTCCATCTCTAATGCTCTCAAGACTTCTGCTGCTGACTGGTAACGATTGCGAACAGAAACATCTAACATTTTTCGCAGTACACTGGTTAAGTGATCGCTCACATGCACTAACTGCTCCCACATCATTTCACCTGTTGTGGGATTGTAATCTAAATCTTTAGGAGTTTTGCCAGTTAGCAAATAAATACATGTGACTCCTAAAGCATAGATGTCACTAGCGTAGACTGGACGCATCGCCATTTGTTCGGGAGGTGCAAAACCAGGTGTACCAATTGCATAAGCAGTTAATGCTGTCTGTCCTGATTGGTTAGGTGCAGCTTGCGTAACTTGGTTTTTGACAGCACCAAAGTCAATCAAGACCATTCTGGCATCTTGACTACGGCGAATTAGGTTGGCTGGTTTGATATCACGATGAATTACCTTTTGCTCGTGAATGTATTCCAGTAAAGGTAAAATCTCGCTCAAGAATTGTTTAACACCAACTTCACTCAACACTCCATTGGCTTTAACTTCCTGTTGCAAGGTAGCGCCGCTAATATATTCTTGAACTAGATAGAATTGTTCCTGCTCTTCAAAATAGTCGAGTAGCCTTGGGACTTGAGGATGATTGCCAATCTTACCGAGAGTTCTGGCTTCTCGCTCAAATAGTTCTCGCGCCATTTGCAAAACATATGGTGCGTTTCCTGATGGGCGTAGTTGTTTGATTACACAACTCGGTTCTCCTGGCAAAGCTTCATCTTGAGCTAAAAAGGTTGCTCCAAAGCCACCTTGACCTAATGGTTTACTCACCCGATAGCGATCGCGCAGCAGTAGGCGCGAGCCACAAGACTGACACCTTTGGCTATATGCCACATTTTCTGGATTGGGACAGGTCGGATTTAAGCAGTAGCTCATGCACTGTCAACTCGCTGCGCGAATAATGGCTAGGAGCGTTACGCTCTAGTTTCAATTATTTAGACCAAAATCGACTCTTGGCAGGTAATTTATGCTGGAAATCCTTTGAAGAGTTCCTAAAGTTTCACTATGTTACCTAAGCGATCATCACAACAAGATAGCTGATTTGCGGCGCGATCGTCAGTAGTTATCAAGCTATTTGTGTAATAAGTAATTTTGAGCTAAAACTTCTGCGTGTTTTTACAGCCACGTAAGTAAAGCTCTTGGAATTTGTTATATTAATTAATAACTGAACATATATTCATATGTTATAAAACTATCTCAAGAGTAAGTGGAGAAAACTATGACAGCTGTAACCCAAATGAAATGTGCTTGGCAAATACTATTGCTCTGAAGGCCATACAAGCCAAAAAGGTTGTGGTCACAGTGGCTGTGGCTGTTGAGTAGTGCTGAGTGCTGAGTTGAAATAGCGCCGCAGGCGCTAATAAATATAAATGGCTTTGTGGGTTAGTACTCAGTACTCAGCGAGAAGTTCCAAGGAGGAGCCAGTCCGTTGCGGGGGTATCCCCCGTTGAAGGAACTGGCGTGGTCTCCCTCCGGGCAAACTTCGGTGACTCAGCACTCAGCACTTAAAGGTTAGACATGACTTCCCGTGCAACTTCTAGAGTTTGCTCAATATCTGCTTCAGTATGAGCAAAAGAAGTAAACCCAGCCTCAAACTGAGAAGGTGCTAAATAAACACCACGTTCTAACATCCCACGATGAAAACGTCCAAATTTGGCGGTATCTGACTTTTTGGCATCTTCGTAGTTATGAACAGACCCAGAGGTGAAAAATAAGCCAAACATGGCGCTAATGTGACCACCGCAAGCCGCATGACCAGTTTCTTGGGCAATTCGCAGTAAACCGTCTGATAGCTTTTGAGTAATTTGGTCAAGATACTCATAAGTACCAGGTTTTTGAAGCAATTCTAAGGTTTTAATGCCAGCTGTCATTGCCAAAGGATTTCCCGAAAGAGTGCCTGCTTGATACACAGGGCCTGCGGGAGCAATCATGGACATAATATCTCGCCGCCCGCCGTAGGCTCCTACAGGCAAACCACCACCGATGACTTTACCTAGTGTTGTCAAATCGGGAGTAATGCCAAATTTCTCTTGAGCGCCACCGTAGGCAATGCGGAAGCCTGTCATGACTTCATCAAAAACTAATAAAGCCCCATGCTCATGAGTGAGTTCTTGTAGTCCTTCTAAAAACCCAGCATCAGGAGGAATAAACCCAGCATTACCAACAACTGGCTCTAGAATTACACCTGCAATCTGGTCGCGGTTTTCTTCAAACAAGGCTTTGACTGCTTCCAAGTCATTGAATGGAGCTGTTAGGGTATTGCTAGTTGCTGATTTTGGTACTCCTGGAGAGTCGGGTAAACCAAGGGTCGCTACACCCGAACCAGCCTTCACCAAGAACATATCAGCATGTCCGTGGTAGCAGCCTTCAAATTTGATGATTTTCTCACGGTTGGTAAAAGCTCGCATTAGCCGTAAAACTGCCATACAAGCTTCTGTCCCAGAGTTCACAAATCTGACCATTTCGATGCTAGGAACAGCATCAATGACCATCTCTGCGAGGACATTTTCTAGATATGAAGGTGCGCCAAAACTAGTACCTTTTTCTAAAGCTTCATGAAGGGCTGAGATGACTTCTGGATGAGCATGACCGCAAATTGCTGGCCCCCAAGTGCCTACATAGTCGATATATTGGTTGGCATCAACATCCCAGATGTATGCACCTTTAACGCGATCAAAAACTATGGGTTGTCCGCCTACAGATTTAAATGCTCTTACAGGAGAACTAACTCCACCTGGCATGAGATTTTGGGCAGCGGCGAAAATTTCTTGTGATTTTGTGGTTTTAATTGTGGTGTTTACCAAGGCTCTCTCCTCAAAGTGAGAAATAAAAAAAGCTCTATCTTAGGATAGGGTTAAAAACTGCACATAATTTCTATCCTATAGAAATAGCTGAACCAGGAAAATAACAATCATGTTGTACAAGTCCAATGAAGACTTGCCTTTAGAGATCCGGACTCGATTATCTGAGGCATACCAGGAGCTTTACCGTGCAGCTTTTAACTCGGCTCTCCATTGGTATGGTGAAGCGTCGAAAGCTCACCAAGTTGCGTTAAGTGCGGTTAAAATGCAGTCTGCAATGGACAGAAATGTTGTTGTTTCAGGCTAGATAATAAATTTTCATTTTCATAAAATATGCCAGCTGTCATATTGAGAATGGTATCGTGAATCCATTAATCATTGTTGTGAGAGCAAATAAGCTGGTATGTTTTCTACCGAACCAAATTCATTACGTTACGCTATTCCCGTTGAGAAAATTCGCTACGACGAACGGGGTTTGGTAGCGGCAATTGTTCAAGACTATTTAGATGGCACGGTCTTGATGATGGCGTGGATGAATCGGGAGTCGTTACAAAAGACTTTGGAAACTGGAGAAACTTGGTTTTGGAGCCGTTCCCGTCAAGAGTTATGGCATAAGGGAGGGACTTCGGGACATATTCAAAAAGTGCAGAGTATTCGCTATGACTGTGATAGTGATGCTTTGTTAGTTGGTGTGGAGCAAATCGGAGATATTGCTTGCCACACTGGTGAGCGCAGTTGTTTTCATCAAGTTGAAGGCACAATTACTCCACCACCCGCAGATACATTATCGCAGGTGTTTCAAGTGATTTGCGATCGCCGTGACAACCCGACAGAAAATTCATACACCTCTAAGTTAATAGCATGCGGCGATAACAAGATTTTGAAAAAGATTGGTGAGGAAACTGCTGAGGTCGTCATGGCTTTTAAAGATGATGAGGCAGATGCTATTGCAGGTGAAGTTGCGGATTTACTCTATCACACTCTGGTGGCGTTAGCTCATCATCAAATTGATTTGAAGGCTGTATATCGCAAGCTGCAAGAACGTCGGCGCTGAAGAATGAGGGATTAGGCAGTAGAGAATTGGACATAAAAGTAATTATTCATACTTCATACTAGCCTGCGGCAAGCCGCTCCGCGTCTACACACTTCAGACTTTTTGTAATTCTTATCATTAGCTGAAATTTTCCTCACTGATTCCACAGGCTTTCCACAGGGGTTTGAGTAGTTTTCCACAGTTACACTACGAGATGATCGGCACTTGCTGGGTTACTGGGGATTATGACTTTGTACCTGTAGCTTCGTTCAGTGACTGAGTTTTTGTAAATTAAAGTAACAAAAACTTGGCTTTAACCCTGATGATTTCGTCAATTTTTCTTTTCTAAAGAATCGTTTTTAACATTTCGCAGCATTGACAAACCCACCCCCTCTTGGCGCACAATGATGCGACTGGCATTTTTTTCCTAGCCATTCATCTGTGGAAATCAAAAATCCCTCAGATGTTTGGAGACGAAAGAAGCACAAAATGGAATTGTTGCTTCTGTAGTGCCAGCAACTTCGCTTGATCGACCTCAGAGAAGGAAAATCTCATGAACGCAACGGTGAGCATTTTTACGGAAATTCCCGAAACACTCCATGAATCCCTCAAAAGTTATTTGGCAACTCACCCTGATTGGGATCAAACCCGTGTGTTAACAGCAGCATTGTCACTTTTTTTACTCCAAAATGGGGATAGCGATCGCCGTGCTGCTCGTGTTTATTTAGAAACTTTATTCTACAATTGCTAGTTGTAGCAGGAGGCACACTTCGGTTTCCCTCAATAACCAGGAGCAGGAGTAACCTAATCTGCCATACACTCATTTGAAAACAGAATACCGCAAATAAATTTGTAGTCAGGGTGAACATCTGTTCACCCTGACTACTTGGAAGCAAGTGGCGTGTAACTATTAGTTGGAAGAAACAATTAATTCAAGGGTTGGTTTCCAATTGCGGAGAATGAGTAGGACATTCAAACTTATAACCTACGCCGCGTACAGTCTGAATTAATGCTGGTTGACTGGCATCAATTTCAATTTTCTTGCGAATTTGACCGATATGTACATCTACAACCCGCTGGTCGCCAACATATTCATAGTCCCAAACCTCTTGGATCAATTCGGCTCGTCGCCAAACGCGGCCAGGATGGCTGGCTAAAAAATGCAACAAGTCAAATTCTAATGCTGTTAGGGGTACTGGTAGATTGTTTAATGTCACTTCCCGCCGGACAGGATCAATCATCAGTTTTTCAAAAACTAGGCGTTTTTGTTCTGCCGTAGTCACAACCCGCTGTCGCCGCAAAATTGCTGCGACTCTGACTTCTAACTCTCCTAGACCAAATGGCTTGGTGAGATAGTCATCAGCACCTTTAGCAAAGCCGCGAATCTTGTCAGCTTCATCCGCACGGCTAGTGAGCATAAGAACAAACACACCATTACGACTTTGCATCTCTTGGCAGAGGTTGAACCCGATAACGTCTGGTAAATTTACATCTAAAATTACCAAGTCAGGGTTAAATTGCTCGAATAGCGCTAAGGCTGTTTTACCATCCTCAGCCGCCTCCACCTGATAGTTCTGCTTAATCAAAAAGCGTTGGATTAAGTTGCGAACCGCAGGGTCGTCATCAACTACAAGAATCTTGGCAGGAGCCATGACCATCACTTTGCACAAAAATTCGTAAGATTAACAGGAGAATTGCGTATTTGGAAATTGTTTCAGAATTTACAAGGCTATGTAGTAAATTTCCTGGTTATCCAAAATATATAGTGTAATCAAGTTTTTGAACAATCAAAGCCAGAAGATTTTGCTGGTTTTACCCGCACTTTAGATGCAGGTATTTTAATTGTCAACTTGATGTCAAGCC
The DNA here is from genome assembly GCF_020829595.1 of Nostoc sp. CHAB 5844. Lineage (GTDB taxonomy): Bacteria > Cyanobacteriota > Cyanobacteriia > Cyanobacteriales > Nostocaceae > Nostoc_B. The sequence goes on along the minus strand of NZ_JAIVFW010000059.1, from coordinate 3,286 downwards.
GCTAGATAGTTTAGCATTAGCCAGAGCAGTTCTGTAACTTAGGAAAATTTCCTACTCCCAATTACGTGGTTATTTAAAGCTTTTCAATTTTAATATCGATATGCTTATAGACACCACTAGTGATTGTGAAGCTAATTCATCTAAAATTGTCTCAAGGGACGGTAAATTGCCAAATTTGAAACATAAAAATTAATTTTTTCATGAAAAAATAAGATTTAAGCAGTCTTAGTTCAAATTCTAGAGTAAAGCCCCCGCTGGTCAACGACATGAGGGGATACACGGAGTTCTAGCAATATGTTAAAGTTGCTATAGTTAAAATTCCTGGGTCAGTCTAACTTACCCGTGCTACTATCCTGGTAGAGCATATAAGTTGCTTGCAACGTTTGTTTAAATCTAGGCAAAACCTAAAGTTGTTTTTCCGAAAAGCAAAATACCGCTGCTGACTAAGGCTGAAGTGTAAACTCCCATGAGCGATCAAAATCCCTACGAAAAACTTGGGGTGTCCGAAGATGCAAGCTTTGATGAAATTCAGGATGCTCGCAATCGCCTATTGGAGCAACACAGTGGCGATGCTAAAAGTCTGGAACTCATTGAAGCGTCTTATGATGCGATTTTAATGGATCGGTTACGGATGCGTCAGGAAGGCAAAATCAAAGTGCCTGAACGAATCCGGTTTCCAGAATTACGAGTGCAATTTTCTCCTAAAGAAGTTTCCACTCCTCGTGAACAGTCGCCTGCATGGCTACAAAGAATAATTGATCAGCCAACAACGGCAGATGTACTGTTACCTGGTGTTTGGTATTTAGGTTTGAGTGCTATCGGTATTTTTTATCCTGCCGCAGGTGATCAAGTTTTACAGTTAGCGTTAGTGGTTGGGGTAGGTATCAGTGTTTACTTTCTCAATCGTAAAGAAGGTAGGTTCGGTAGAGCCGTTTTGTTGACGCTGATTGGTCTGATCTTAGGCTTGATTGTTGGCGGACTGGTTGCAAGCTGGCTGTTACCACAAATAAGTTTGGGTAGGGTGAATACTGAGCAATTTTCTACAGTATTCACATTTATATTATTGTGGTTGATTAGTAGTTTTTTGCGGTAAGGGGTAAAGGTTTAAATTTATTATGGGTAACAGATAATTTATGCTGTTACCCATTTTTTGCGTAAAAGTTGTGTTATCTGAGAACTAGAGTTCTATTCTCTAAGATGAGACTGACCGCTGAACTTAAATTTGGCACAACTAAGTCGGGGTGATAGAGTTCTAGTTGAGCGCGATCGCGGATACCAGACTCCACAGCCATAACTTTAATATTGTGTTTTTTCGCAGCAGTAATATCGGCTTCTGTATCTCCCACCATCCATGTATCAGCAACGGGAGATAGTTCTTTTAATGCTTTTGTCATTAATAATGGCTTATCGTCGATGTCACGAGTCTTAACATAATCGTTACTCAGACAATAACAGCGGTTTTCTGGAAAAAATCTACCTAAATCAAATTTTTGGAAGGCGAAGTCTAATTCCCAGACTCGTCGCATTGTCATGACTGCTAAATCAATTCCAGCTTCTTGAATTTTTAACAGTGCTTCTACAGCACCCGGTACTAAGGTGTCATAGTCAAAATAAGGTTCTGTATGTACTGTTTTTCGCCGCAGTTGAGAAAATTCTTGTGCTTGCGCTGCATCAAGGCCAGAATTTAAAGCAATTTGTATTTCGGGAATGCGCGATCGCTTCTGTTGCCAAAATTCAGCTTTATTCAGTTTTCGTACTGCTTGTCCTGGACGTTTAGTTTTCTCTAAACAATATTGATAAACACGATAGTACCGTTCAGAAACATCAACAATGGGGCCGTCAAAGTCGGTAAATAGTCTTAGCATCGGCGAAATTTAAATGTTAATTTTTCTTAAGAGTAACTTACTTGTGTATCAATAGTCATCAATCAATAGAGTTGTATAAATATTTATTTCAAATGGTTGGGTTAAGCAATACGAAACCCAACATATGTTTAACAGGACTTCTGGGTGAAAGGGTGTCAGGTTAATGGGTTTTGGACACCTACACCCCTAAACCCCTGCATCCTTCTTAAACCCTTGATTTTTCGTTTTACTGGTAGAGTCCTAGCTACTGTAGTTTTGCCGCGCTACTACTCTTTAAAAACAGAAGAATCAATATTCAGCAAACGGCGTACAGCTTGTTCTATATCTGTTTCTTTGATTAAAGATTCCCCGATTAAAACGGCGTTTGTCCCAGCTTCAGCCATGAGGGATAAATCAGCGTATGTATACAACCCTGATTCACTAACGACGATCGCACCCAAGTCTTGGAGTTGCGATCGCTTGGCTGCTAGTAGTTTTTGAGTGGTGTTGATGTCGATGGTGAAGTCTACTAAACTCTGATTGTTAATGCCAATCAAGCGAACATCATCTAACAGCAATACCCGATCAAGTTCAGCTAAGGTATGCACTTCTATTAAGGCATTCATCCCCAAATAGTGAATAATGCGCTGAAAATCTTGCAGCTGTCTATCTGTCAAAATCGCTGCAATTAGTAGGACTGCATCTGCACCTGCGGCTCTTGCTAAATAAATTTGGCAGGGATCAATAATAAACTCTTTGCAAAGCAGTGGTACTGATACTTTGTGGCGAATTATCCGCAGACTTTCAAAACTACCTTGAAAAAAGCTTCTTTCAGTGAAGACAGAAATACAAGCTGCGCCAGCACGTTCATATGCTTTAGCGATCGCCACAGCATCAAAGTCTGCACGAATCATGCCATAACCAGGAGAAACTTTTTGAATTTCGGCAATTAAACTAGGACGGTAACGACTCTGTTGTAAAGCAGTTACGAAATCTCGTACTGTTGGCGCTGCTGTTAACTGACGTTGCAAAGAAGCTAAAGACATATGTTGCTGAATCTGTGTTACTTCTTGCTTTTTCTGCCACACAATTTCTCTTAACATAGGTTGCAGAGGAGAATTCACAGTAGTAATCGGGTAAATCATAAGTTGTAAAAAATTGGGAGATGAACTGAATCAGAAACTATGAAGCATTCACCTCAGCCAAGCAAATAGTGCTGAGTAAAAATTTTTTCACAAATTTTGAAAAACTGAATTTTGGGTATTTACAACCATCAAACAGACTGTATATCTTGTTTATAGCTTTAGGCTATAAATTACAGCAGTTTTCAGGTAAATAGACCACAGTGATTGAACCAACCGAAAGTATCATCCTCGGTAATAGAATTTACAACTTCAGCCATTGCTTGATTGAGCGATTCAGAAGTACGCGCCTCACAGGAA
>NZ_JAIVFW010000058.1 GCF_020829595.1 Nostoc sp. CHAB 5844 | reverse complement strand
TGCTAACCAAGCTGCAATCACGCGACGACGCAAATCCTCGGAGTAAGATACTGGCATCGAATCAAACAATTACTTCATATTTAGGTTATCGTAGTTTGTGGTTCAATTACCTGAAAATTGCTGTAATACGGTTCAGTTAACGCTTTAATCTTTTGAAGATCCCCCCAACCCCCCTTTAAAAGGGGGGCTGATAATTCTCGTTTACCCCCTTTTGAAGGGGGTTGCCGTAGGCGGGGGGATCTTAACTGAACTGTATTAGGCTATAAATACCAAAATATTGCTGATTCAAAATAGAAAAATTAGCCAGAACAATCCGGCCAATGCTAGAATTTTATTCTGGGTAGTTAAGGCTGTGTAATTGCTGATAGAAAGTGTAGTTTTTAGGAGCGTACCCAATTTGATTTTATGTCAAAAACATCTAATTTTTTTTCAGAATCTTCAGCTTCCTTTTGTTTTGCACCTTTGAGTAAGTAGTTATTTTTTAAGAGACGAATGTAGGTGCGGTATGGAATATAGTCTATTGGGTTATAACCAGAGAATCGGAGCATTAAAACACATGCCCAAGAATACTTACCTGCAATAATTGCTTTCACAATTTGTTCAACTTGTTCTGTATTAATTTTTTTGGCGTTCTGTAAGTTATAGTCTCTGTCTAATTGATGCATAAAACCCTCTTTTTGGCTTTAAGCCCCAGATTTTATAGTTTGGATTGTATCTAACACCAAAAACTCTGTTCAGGGTATCCGCCTATTGTTTCACGGATATAAATAGGACGGATAATAATAGGCTGGGCTATCGATATATGCCTAAATATTTGCCCCCAAAAATTAGACAGATATCGATAAAATTTAATTGAAAACTTCTTAAATCACACTAGGGATTGCAATGTTTGTGGATAACGCACTACATTTTTAATAATTTCCAGACCAATTTCTCCGGCTAAGGTCATAATTGATTCTGGATGAAATTGCACGGCGGCTATAGGCAGTGTTTGATGTTCGATCGCCATAATTACCTCATCTTCAGAAATTGCTGTTACTTTGAGTTCGCTGGGCATTTTATCTGCTTGGGCAAATAATGAATGATATCTCCCGACGACAAAGGATTCTGGTAATCCTTGAAAGAGAATGGAGTTGGGATCAGTAACAACAATTCGTGCAGATTTACCATGTTGGGGATAGTTGAGAACTCCTAATTCTCCCCCAAAGGCTTCAACGATCCCCTGCAATCCAAGGCAAACTCCAAATATAGGGATTTGACGCTGGAGAATGGCGGCGATGGTTTGTTGCAGGTGAAAGTCGCTTGGTCTACCAGGCCCAGGAGATAAAACTACTAAGTCTGGGCGTTCTGTATCAAGCAGTGTTTCTGCAAAGCCGTGACGTAGTGTGGTGACATTTGCACCAGTGGTGCGGAAGTAATTGGCTAGTGTGTGGACAAATGAATCTTCATGGTCAATGAGTAAGATGCGTTTGTGTTGGGTCACATCAAAGATGCGATCGCTTGTTTGTCTTACTTGTTCACTACTATTTTTTTCTTGGGTTTGTTGGGTACGGCGAATTGTTTCAAACAGTGCCGCCGCTTTGGTGATGGTTTCTTGTGCTTCGGCTTCTGGTACAGAATCATAAAGGACGGTAGCACCGACTCGGACTTCGGCGATCGAGTCTTGCAGGCGAATTGTCCGCAAGATTAATCCGGTATTTAAATTACCGTTGAACCTTAAGTAGCCTACCGCCCCACCATACCAACGTCGGGCGCTACGTTCGTGCTGTTCGAGAAACTGCATGGCTGCTTTTTTGGGTGCGCCAGTGACTGTGACTGCCCAAGTATGACTTAAGAAAGCATCTAAGGCATCAAATTCTGGTCGCAGTAAACCCTCGACATGATCCACTGTATGAATTAAGTGGCTGTACAATTCAATTTGGCGACGGCCAATCACTCGTACTGAACCTGGTTCGCAAATTCTGGACTTATCGTTGCGGTCTACGTCAGTACACATAGTCAACTCAGCTTCATCTTTATGGGAGTTGAGTAAGGAGCGAATTTGAACAGCATCGCTGAGGGCATCTGTTCCCCGGCTAATTGTGCCACTAATTGGACAAGTTTCGACACGTTTGCCATCAACGCGCACGAACATCTCTGGGGATGCCCCAATGAGATATTCCCCTCCCAGATTCAACATAAACCCATAAGGGCTAGGATTTATTTGTTTTAAGGTTTGGAATAGCTGACTAGGTGGCTGTTCACAGGCACGAAAAAAGTTTTGACTCGGAACTACTTCAAATAAATCACCTCGGCGGAAGTAGTCGAGTGCCACCTCAACTAATTTGGCATACTCACCTGTTTCATGGTCAGCACTTTGTGTTGGTAGAAGACGTTGACCCCTGTAGTCTATGGATTGGCCTGTGCGTGGTAGATGAAGAGTGCTGCCATGTGTGGTGGCAAATTCATACTGGAGACGAAATGCCCGCTGGAGATAATAGTCAACAACAACTAATTCATCCGGTAGGTAAAGCACTAAATCCCGTTGGTCGGTGGGGCGGGATATTTGCTGCACAATTGGTTCAAACTGGAACACTAAGTCGTAACCTAATGCTCCATACAATCCCAAATGCTCGTCTTCGTCACTAGCAAAGGTATGGAGAATCTCGCGGATGACTGTAAACGCTGACGGTTGCTTGCTGCGTTCTTCTTCTGCAAAGAATTCTGTGCTGGGCTGAATGTAACCTGTAATGTGTTGCTGATTGCGGGTGATTGCCAAAAGTTGGGGGTTGCGGGATAAACGCTGCCATAACAGTGGTAATAATACTTGACCGCGATCATTCAGTGCTGAGAGGGTGAAAGCTCTTTCCCTGGTGGTTAGTTCCAGTGGGGGATTGATAAAGCCAATTGCCCATCTTTTATATCGTCCTGGGTATTCGTAACTGCTGGTAAATAAGCCTCCACGCTGGGAATCCAGATGAAAGAGGATGTCTGCCAGGGCAGTATCCATTTTTACTTCAGTGATAGTGCGCGATATCCGAACATCGCCAAAGGTGGTGTAAGTGAAGGAATCACAAATCATTGGCATTTTTTTAAAACTGTTGCAGGGAGTATAGCGCGATCGCCTGAATTTCCAACCAATCTCGCTGCCTCAACAAGACAATGACACTACAGCAAGAGATCAATCAGCACAAAACAAGAATGAAATTTGAAAATAGGGGTGGATTGAATCAACTAGCATTGTGATCTGCTTAGTGGATGTCTAAATAATCCTGCCCCTATGAATAAACCGTGTTGCAGAAGCTGCTTCTTTGTTAAGACTACTGAATATTAGGTCGCAGATATATGATCATTGTTTTGCTAGACCTATCTGTTTTTTCGCTCTTGTCTTTGATTAAATTTTGTCAAGACTAAATATCCAATATCTCAACTATATGCTTGTTTGCAAAAATGCGACCAATGCAAATTAGTTTAGAAACATAACACCCTCTAGAAAACGACAAATGTGCCTGTCTAACTGTGTTTTTTTTGTCGCTAAAACTTATTTATTGTATTGTAAAATACATCATAACTTAATATTTTATCTTACTTAATACAGATGTATCATTAATTAAGTAAGTTATTTTATCTATATATTTATCTTTATTTTTCAATTATTTATACCCTAAGACAGATGATTAAGACTATGATTTTATAGTTAAATCCCATAGGGAGTAAAGTTTAAAAAATTAAATATTATATGAAAAAAAGCAAAACAATAAAATTTAAATATTTTTGTCAAAAATAGTCTTTGGTGGATAAGCCAGAAAGTTAGCAAACTTATGCCAGTTTACAGCACATTAGTCATACTGCCATTATTCATAAATGGTTCAAAATTGCTATATATATTTATACTATTTCACATATAGTCTAATACTAATTATTTGTTGGATGAGAGAGCTTAAAGATATAGATTCTTATTGATAAATAAAGGAAAATTTTTCCTAATAATTGCTGCTGAATCAGAGTTGAAAGTGAAGTTATCTTTATATTGTCTATATAAAAAATTTACTCTTTAACAAAAATTGTTTCGGCTCGAAATAAAATTAAAGTGATATCTTTTTATTGGTAGAATATTTTTAAATAAATCAGCAATTTTAATTACTTTTTAATTTCACTTTGCTATCGCCATTAATGATTAACGGTCAGACTCAGACTGGAGAAATTGCTAATTCTCAGCTATATGGCTTTAGTGTCAACTAGTTAAAAGGAGTGCGGGATATGAATACTGACGACTACACGTTAGTTCGTTCCATCTCTAAATTGGTACTAAAGCCACAAGCTGAGTTGACATTTGCTCATGCCATAGATCACTGCCGGAGATTTAACTACGTTTTTAGGTGTCAGAGTGATGAACTAGTAGAGTTAAATATGCAAACTTGGATTGAGGAATTAAAAGAGGTTAACAAAAATTTACAGCAAGAAGTTGTAGAGCTAAAACAGAAGGAGGCAGATTTAGAAAAGTCTGTTGCTTTGCTGCGTTCTATCCAGGAATCAGCGGCTAATGGGATGATTGCAGTTAGTTTGGAGGGAGATATTATCAGTTTTAATCAACAATTTGTGGATATGTGGCAGCTCCCCAACTCTTTGGCAATATCTAGAAAAAGTTTTCAATGCCAAGTCTTCTTCGAGAATCAACTCAAACAGCCGCAACTATTTCGTGATTCGATGTGGGAGGTGAAGTGTGATTTGCACAGCGATCGCTACGATATTTTAGAGTTGAAGGATGGCAGAGTCTTCGCCCAATACTCTAGACCGCAGTGGCTAGATGAGAAAATTATTGGTAGAGTCTGGAGTATTTGGGATATTTCCGAACTGAGCCAAGCTTTAGAACAGTCAAAACAACTCAGCGAATTGAGAGCGCAATTTGTATCTATGCTTTCGCATCAATTGCGTACACCGCTGAATGTCATTTCATTCTCGAATAGCGTACTCAAGAGACACATTAATAGTTGGACAGGAGAGAAAACTAGGCCATTACTAGAGCGCATTCAAACAGCTGTAGAACAACTCAGCAAGATGTTAGACGACATTTTGTTTTTTGCGAAAGCAGAAGCGGCTAAACTCCACTTTGAGGCTAAACCACTGAATCTAGTGCGGTTTTGCCATGAGATAGTGGCACAAATCCATACATGCAGTAGCCAAAACAGGATTAATTTTGTCAGTCAAGATAGCTGTGTCACTGCCTTTATCGATAAAAAATTGCTAGAGCCGATATTGAAGAACTTGCTCGACAATGCGATTAAGTATTCTCCATCTGACGCTGTGGTGGATTTAAAACTTTCATCCGAACAAGAGACTGTGATTTTCCAAGTTATAGATAGAGGTATTGGCATTCCTATAGGAGATCAACAGCGACTATTTGAGCCATTTTATCGAGGTAGCAATATTGCGAGTCTACCTGGTACTGGACTAGGACTGTCAATTGTGAAAACTCTTGTTGACTTACACGGTGGTCATATTGACATGAAAAGTGAAGTTGGTGTAGGCACAACTTTTACTATTATGCTGCCATCAGTGAAATGAAGAGTGTTGAATGAGTTTTTTTAAACCTGCCACAAATCCTAGTTATAGAACAATGATGCACACATCGTCGAAAACAATTCTCGTCATTGAAGATGATGCTGTTACCCGCAATCTCTTCTTAGACAGTCTACAAGCTGAGGGTTATGACACAATAGAGGCGGAAAATGGCCGCATTGGTATTCAAGAAGCACAAGAGCATTTACCAGATTTGGTTATTTGCGATATTGTGATGCCAGATATGGATGGTTACGATGTTTTAAATGCTCTGCGTCAAGATCCTCTGACAGCAATTATTCCGTTTATTTTTCTGACTGGTAGTGATACTAAGGATGCTTTACGTAAAGGCATGGAGTTGGGTGCAGATGATTATCTTACCAAACCTTCGACAGTTGACCAATTGTTGAAAGCGATCGCTACCCGATTAGAAAAACAAGCTTTGCTTAGATATTGGTATGCTACTCAATCGCATCAAATATCGGAACCGATACCTGCAAACATTACTGTATCAGAAACTCCTAAGTCAATCTTTCCATCGGTTCCCCAACTCAAAGAAGTTTTCGACTACATTGAAGCCAATTATCACCAAGGCATTACTTTAGCTAAAGTAGCTGAGGCGGTGGGTTATTCACGCGCTTATTTAACTAACAGAGTCGCCAAGCAAACCGGAGAAACCGTTAACGGCTGGATTCTCAAACGGCGGATGATGGCAGCGCGTTCTTTGCTGAAGGATACTAACCAAACCATTGAGCAAATTGCTCTGGCTTTAGGTTATCAAAATGCTTGTCACTTCTCCCGCCAATTTCGACAGCACCATGGCATACCTCCGAAACATTGGCGAAAAAAGCAGCAATTTCTTAATGCTTGCACTCAATTGGAAAAGTGCATACCTGTTGCTCAGAGATAAAAAGGCAGGCTAGTACCGCTGCGCGGAAGTCAAAAGTCAAAAGAATTGTATTCTGGGCTTTTGCGCCATTTTGAATGGTATGTCTATTTACGCCCTGCTGTACTAGAATTTTAATTACTTTTTGGCTGAGAAAACTGCTGTATTAATAGTTGCACAGCCAAAGCTATCAAACCGATCGCTACTATCCCAAATATTCCACTGCCCAAGGCAACTATACCGACAACTAAGGTACGTACCGCAGAGGTAATCTTGATGACTAGTTCATTATGAGAATGGACAGGTTTGCTGGCAAAGGTAGTAGCGATCGCAATCATCAGCGAATATAAAGCATAGGCTAACCCACTAGAAATTATTGCGCCTGTGATGCAACGCAGTGGTGATACTTGAGAGGGTGTTGCATTTTCTTGTGGTGTAATGTTTTCACTCATACAATTTAACTTGAGTTCGATTGGTTGAAAAAAGGACGAAAAAAAGCTGATACCATTTCCATATGAAGACGCATAGAAAGAACCCCACCGCCTGCGGCACCTCCCCTTAGCAAGGGGAGGTTGGGAGGGGTGAAAATAATGTGCAACTTCACAGAGAATTGGTATGAGACTGGAATAACAAGAAACATTCAATAGCGTCTTAGCTATGTCCACAATTGTATCTCGCTTAGATGTAAGGGAAAACCACCTAAATTTGGCATTGGATTATGTGTTGAGTGTGGTAATTTTGCAGTCATTGTTTTGATTAACCAGAGGATTCTTGGTAATTAATTGTTCCTGAGCCGCTAACGTTTTTGATATTACTATCTGATATGTTAAATACGTTACTATAGGGGATAATTTCTGGTGGTTTATCTGGTTTTTCCTGTGGCTGAGAAGTGGCGGAAATTTCAGCAGGTTTCGGTTTCATTTTCAAAATCGGAGTAATATGCTCAGGAATACCTTCTAGCTGAATGGCAATGCGTCCAAGTTCATAAGCATCTTGAATAGAGAGTTCATTACCCAATCCCTGATAAAATGATTGGGCAAATCTAATTGCTGCGCGATCGCCAATTGCCTGATTCATCCCAATCACATAATCAATATGCTGTTGAATTGCCTCTGCTTGCGCTTCACTATAACAGGCGTTGAGCAAAACACACTGAATTTTGTCTTGGAAAAGTTTAAATAGCTGTGCTAAAGCTTCCGTACTCACAAGTTGTCCTTCTCCTAATTCATTTTCTAAGGCTAATCCTTCACTGCCTGCACCATGTCCGGAAAAATGTACAATCTGCGGTTTATGTTTGACGATCGCATACACTAAATCGTTAGGACGTACTGCCCACTGTGAGATCAATTCAAATTGCTCTCGCATTTTGGCTCGTTCTAATGCTTCGTGAATTTCTCGCACTTCTTCATCTAAACGTAACCTATTTGTATTTTTTGGATTTGCGGTCAAAATCAGAATTTTAATCTTGTTATTTGTCATATATTTATTAATAGATTCAAGGATTTTTTTGAGAAATTTGGTATTCCTTTAAGTCTAACAATTATGGCTTTTGTGGTTGTGGACATAGATTCTGACTCCACTCAACAATTCCATTAGCTATGCCTGAAGCTAAATCATGAGTTCTATTTTGCAGTAATTCTACATCCTGGGAACTACTTAAATATCCTACGAATAAATCCAGAGAAGGCATTTTGATATTACGGCAGAAATCTAACCCTTGATTAATAGCTGCTGTATCTGGCTGCGCTCCTCGACTTGGTAGTTCAGGTACTATCTTCAGCAGTGAGTTTAACAACATTTCTGCATGGATTTTTCGTTCCTTTTTAAACTGAATATAGAAAACTGTTGCTCCTCTTGCTTCAGAATTTACTCCCGCAGATTTTGCATAATATACAGGTTTAATTTGGGGTTGAGAAGAATAGTTAGTCAATATTTCTATTGCTACATCCCCAATTTGATAGTCTTGTTTGGTTTTTTGATTAATCCAGGCGATCGCATCTTCTTGAGTGTTGAGATGTTCGTCTGGTACAAGTTGAGGATCAAAGCCAGGAAGTTGCAGAATTTTGACAATTTCTTTACCGATATCTTTTGTAATTTTAGCTTCTAATTCTACATCTTCTGTTCTTTCAAATACCTGGTTTCTCTGCCGCCCTGCTAAAATATACACTCTTTTGTTTTGTCTTACTTTCTTGTCAATAAATTCATTTATAAAATCTGTTGTCCCTGCTTGATTGTTTTCTAAGTCTGCTATAATTTGGTGAATTCGGATGCCGACATTTCCCCTAACTTTAATTTGCTTTTCTTCGTCGTTTGACTCAATCAAAGCTGCATGATGCAAGGCAATTAACTGCCATTGGACGTTAAATACTGGGCTACCAGATGAACCAAAGTCAGCATCAGCCGCATATTCTAAATAATTATCATAGATGAATTGCACTCTATTGTCAGACAGGACTATTTCTTTAGCTCTACCTCGTGGATGCTGAACAATATTCACAGGTTCCCCTGATAAACCAGATATAAGTGCTTTTTTTTGTAACTCTTGTGGAATATTTGCCCATGCTTCTGGCAATGTTTCTTGGATACGTTGAGCGTCATCTATGCTGAGAGTGGGTGCAATGGATGTATCTTCTCTTAACATTTGCAACCACCCAAAATTATCGCCTGCTTCTAAGAAAGCTAGCTTATTTTCTTCCCTTTCTGCTTCAGTTAGACTATGAAGTTTGACTAGAGTATAGTCTAAGGCTTCATTGCTCTTGAAAAAACTTGGATCAAGTTTATAGTTAATACAATTTTTGTCTTTATCTAATTCATCTGTTTCATATTGAAATTGAGCCACAAAATCTTTTGCTTCTTCTTGACTAGATAAAACGTGATGATTAGTTAATAGATAATTTCTCCCAACGAGAAAACCTGTAGCAATGGGTACTAAAATTCGTTTATTACGATTTTTCTCCATACAGGTTTTGAAAATATCATCTTTCCAAGCGTCTGATACTTTTGTAAGCTTCTCCCAGAATCCTTGCTCAAGAGAAAGTTCCTGCGAAAGAATATTAATTATTCTCGGATATTCATCAATACTATAATCTCCTATGATATCCATCACTTCTTGAGGAAAGTAGAAACGTGTTAATAAACACACTGATTTACCACACCTCCAACCACGCTCTAAAAATGAGAATGGTAAATAATCAGGATCGCCAACCGATAAATAACGAAATGGTTTGGTTCCGGGTTTACGTAGTTTAATAATTGCAGCGAGTTTGTTACCGTCTATTTTTGTTTTTTCTTGGGTAAAATCTAATATTGTTCCTGTTTGAGGTATATTACTAGTAATTACTGTACAAATACCTTGATCATTGACCACTTTACAAATAGTTTTTACAGTTTTTTCATCTGTAAAAATTTTATTCATCACCCTGTATAAAGGCATATTTACTACTCCTGAATTTCTTTTTAAGCGTAGAAGTTTAATATGGCTCAATCTAATAACAGCTATCTTGGCAAAAAATTCACCCAAGCATCGTTAAATCCTAATCTTAAAGGTATTGTTTGTGGGCATAAACCCATATTCAAAGTGATATTTTTATTAATCATAATTATTGTGGCAATTTTGGTGGGAAGCCTTATAGGTGCAGTAAGTGCTTATATTGGTCGTTCTTTAGGTTTATTATTGCTTGGAGATAAGAGTGTTATATTTATTATATATACGATTATAGTATTAAGTATTTGGTTAATTGAGACGAGTCGTGTTAGTCTGATAAGTGGTTTATGGAAAGCTACTCTTAGCACTTTGATATTATTGATTATCTCTTTAATAATCTTCAAAAGTATAGATTATATTTTTTTGATTTTTACAATACCTTATTTAGCTATAGCTTTTTTAAGTTTTTTAGCTACTAGCCTATCTTTTGCACTAATTTATATTTTGTGGAATAATCGCTATCAATATATAAAAGTATGCGTAGCACTTCTAATTATTCTTTTGTCTGTTTTTGTTGCCTACTTAGTTGCTAATCCTTCTACAGAACTCCTCACTGTCAGTAAACTATTGACAGGGTTGGTTGTGAGTTTGTCCATTATAAAAGCGAGTTTCGCAGTTACCAATTTTAGTAATAAGCCAAAGGCTAATTTTTTGTTTTTTAAATCTTGGGCGATCGCTCTCAGCACTTGGGGGAGTACCTCTTTTTATAATTTAGATTTGAGCGGTATAGATTTTACTGATGCTATATTAGCAAATACTGACTTCAGAGGCAAAAAATTTTACAGAACTTGTTTAAGATGTGTAAAAGGATTAAATAGAGCCAGACTAAATAATCGTTATCTAGATTTAGATAATCCCAAGGTGCAAAAGCTGTTGGTAGATGGATGTAGCAATGATACTGATTTTAGTTATTTAAACTTGCAAGGAGCATATTTAAAAGAGGCGAATTTGCGAGATTTCAACTTTACTTATACGAACCTCAATGGCGCAGATTTAAGTGGTGCAGATTTACGAGATGCAATTTTAGTCCACGCTCAATGTGTAAACGTTGACTTCACAGGTGCGAAGTTAACTGGAATCTGCATTCAAAATTGGAGTGTCACCGAGCAAACTTGTTTTACTAATGTCCAGTGTGATTATATTTATCGTAAATTAGATAATAAAGGCAAGCCATGCGATCGCTTTCCTATAAATCGCAACTTTGAACCCGGCGAATTTGAATCTCTCTATCAAGAAGTTGGTAATGTTGTCGAATTAGTTTTCAAAGAAGGATTAAATTGGCGTGCCTTCGCCTTCACCTGGCAAAAACTTCAATTAGAAGATGAGGGTTTAGGATTACAACTTCAGGGAATTGAGAAACGCGGAGATTTGTGGGTTGTTAAGGTAACTCATAATCAGAATGTTCCTACCTATGAAGTAGAGAAACACCTGAATGATTCCTATTTACAACAACTGCTGGCATCTAAAGAACAACAAATTAACCAGCTATTAGGCATTGCTGAAAATCATGCAGAGGCAATTAAAGAATTGAGTAAACGTTCATTTGGTAATAGTTTCACCATCACTGGTAGCACCATTACTAACCTGGCTGGTTCTGGACAAATAGAGTACCGTGAAGCCGCACAGCAAGTTCGCAATATCGTTGCTAATAGTTCTAACCCAGTGGAGGTAACAACTACTCTGGGAAATCTGAGAACTAAATTACAGGGAAAAAATGTAGCTACAACAACAGAAACTCAGGCGGAACTAATTAAGCAAGTGCTTTTAAGTGAGGCAGAGAAAGATTCGATTTTCAAACAACTGCTGACTTTACAAGGTCAGCAGCTTCCTGATGCCATACCAGATGGTACATTTGCTAACTCTATCAGAGAAGCACTCACGCAATTGGGGTAAATTTTATCGGTTTTCTGGTCTGAATAAAATAGCTTTTGGTTGATTTGCATTAAATAGAGAAGCAGACAAAAGAATAACAGGTTTATTTGTTTGGTTTTCTCCATAATGAACCATATTGGCAGGTTCAACTAAAGAATCTCCCACTGTCAGCTTTGTAGTTTGACCTTGTTGAAGAACTAATTCTGTGCTATCGGCTTTGGTTACTTTCGCTTCTCCTTTTACAACAGTATAAGTTAAAGTTCCCGCCTCTACTTTTTCGATTTGCATCCCCGGATGAGTATGCGTCGGAAGTTTTGTTTTTGGTGCAATGGTATAGCGCACAAGTTCAAGAATCTGCTTTTTATCTGGGGTAGGATAGCCACTAGCCAAAACTTCACGGGTAACAAATTGAGTATAAGTATTGGGTGAGGAGCTTGCCTGGTGATTAACAAATACACTGCCAAAAGCTAAGACAGATAAGGGAATCATCACTGAAAGTTTGTTCATTTTCAAAGTCCTTTCTTTGGAGTAACGATAAACAACTGAGAGAGAAGTAATTATAGTGTTTGAGACCATGGCAACTGGCTCCTTATTTACTTGGGCTTGGCTGGAACTATTTGAAGGGGTTAATTATTTTCGCTGCTGGCAAAATTCAGTCACAAGTTTGACTTAGACTGAAGATGCTATCTGAATGCCGTGTGTGATGGTGCGAGTCACAAACAATTCTAAATCTTCATCGGGTATTGCTTGTCTGATTTGTTGTGTCACTGCTTGGGCTTGTTGTTCAGACTCGACTATTGCAAAGACACTTGGCCCGGAACCAGACATCATTGTTCCTAGAACTCCTGGTTGAGTTGCAAAGAGTTCGCGCAGTTGCATGACTTGAGGATGAGCGCTTAAGACAACACGCTCTAAATCATTATGCAATTTTTGGGAAATTTCTGTTGCATCTTTATGGATGATTGCTTTGACTATCTCACCAGAATGAACGGCCGCAGCACGCGCTGCTAAATCTTCGGTGTTTCTAATATAGGTACTGCCAAATTCTTGACAATAGGTTTTGTATGCCCAAGCAGTAGAAACTTCTAGACTACGATATTTCGCCAATACTATATATATATGATCTAAACTTGGCAGTGGCGCAAGTTGTTCACCTCTACCTGTGGCGATCGCTGTACCACCAGCCACACAAAATGGTATATCTGAACCTAGACTAGCTCCCAATTCTTCAATTTCTGTTTGGGTGAGTCCCAAGTTCCACAGTAAATCTATCCCTACCAATACCGCTGCGGCGTTTGTCGAACCTCCTGCTAACCCAGCTGCTACAGGGATGTTTTTCTCAAGTGTAATTTCTACTCCGCCATATTTAGCCGCAGCTTCCGGAAATTGTTTCGCCATCAATTCTGCGGCGCGATATATCAGATTAGTTTTATCTGTGGGTACTTGCGGGTGGTTGCAGTGGATGCGGATGGTTGCGTCACTGATGGCGCGGACATGAATTTTGTCGGCGAGGTCGATACTTTGCAAAATCATCACTAACTCATGATAACCATCAGGGCGATCGCCGATGATTTCCAGATATAAGTTGATTTTGGCAGGAGCAATTAAACTGTAGGAACGCATGTTCAAAAAAATTAAGGATAAAGGATGAAGTGTGAAGTCTGAATTCTGAAGTATTAATTTCAGACTTCAGACTTCACACTTCCTACTTCATTAGCGAGAGTTACCCATTGCTGAGTGCTGATGTCTTCAGCTCTTGCTTGGGAATTTATTTCTAATTGTTCCAGTAAGTGGGTCAGGCGATCGCGGTCAATTACAGATTGCAAATTATTCCGCAACATTTTACGCTTTGACCCAAAACCTAACTTTACCAGATTCTCTAATCTTCGCGGGTCATTAGCGAGAATTTCTAACTGACGAGGACGCAACCGCACAACAGCTGAGTCTACTTTTGGTGGTGGGTAAAATGCACCTGCGGGAACTGTACAAATTAACTCACATTCTGCCAAATACTGCACCCTTACCGATAACGCACCAAAAGTTTTGGAACTTGGTTTTGCATATAATCTTTCCGCTACTTCTTTTTGAATTAATAGCACTATCGAATCGAATGGTTTGGGGTTAGGTTTAGCGATGGTTCCTAATAGTTTTTCAATGATTGGCCCAGTGATATTGTAGGGGATATTTGCCACCACTTTATTGAAGTTTTGCAACTTAGG
The DNA here is from genome assembly GCF_020829595.1 of Nostoc sp. CHAB 5844. Classification (GTDB taxonomy): domain Bacteria; phylum Cyanobacteriota; class Cyanobacteriia; order Cyanobacteriales; family Nostocaceae; genus Nostoc_B. The sequence goes on along the minus strand of NZ_JAIVFW010000058.1, from coordinate 34,643 downwards.
AAATGCTGCTAAATTCGTTTCTAAATCTAATGTCAAAAAGTCACCTTGTAATAGCAAAAAATTTTCTTTATTTCCCAATTCTTTTACTAATAACTTACATAAATCCCGGTCTATTTCTACTGCTACCAAAGACTGTACCAAAGGTAGTAAACGACGAGTCAAAATGCCTGTACCTGGCCCAATTTCCAGGATGCGGTCATTTATACTACACTCTGCCGCCTGCACAATTGCGTTGAGTGCCTTTTCACTTTTGAGCCAATGCTGAGCAAAGAACCTGCGCGGTCGTACCATCTATTTCTCCTTCACTATAACGATTTCAGCTTTTATCAAAAAATTCATTTCTTACTTTTTGCTTACTTTTAAGTATCCATTTTCAAGGGTTTTTAGCCAATTTTATATTGACGTTATATACTTTATATGATATATAAAGCAGAATCGTGATAGCATAATATCTGTGTTATCATGTTACTTATGATAGTCTCATTTAAAGACAAAGGAACTGAAAATATTTTTGATGGTAGCGATTCAAAAGAAGCTAGAAAAACTTGTCCGATAAACCTTTGGGATGTTGCACGCAGAAAACTAGACCAACTGAATGCTGCAATTTCTTTAGATGATATAAAAATACCGCCTGGTAATAAATTAGAAGCATTAAAAGGTGACAGAGAAGGGCAGCATAGTATTAGGCTTAACAAGCAATATCGAATATGTTTTGTGTGGACACATGAAGGAGCTTGTGAAGTAGAAATAGTAGAAATAGTAGATTATCATGATTGAGGTACATTGTAATGAGAATGCCTAAATATCGTCCTCCTACTCATCCTGGAGAAATTTTACTTAAAGACTTTCTAGAACCTTTGGCAATATCTCAAGCAGAACTGGCTCAAGCAATTCACGTTCCTTATCAACGTATAAATGAACTAGTAAATGGAAAACGCGGAGTAACACCAAGCACTGCCTTGCGGTTAGCCAAATTTTTGGGAAATAGTGCAGAGTTTTGGTTGAATCTACAACAAAATTGGGAACTCTATCACGTCTTTAAAGAGGAAGAAGAAGATTTGAATAGCATACTGAAATTTACACGCAAAGAACAAGTTACTTGATGATTCACCTTACAGAAAATTGCAGCGCTCATTGCTCATTATTTAATTGTAAACATCTGTTGTATCTCCACGCCTTTGCGTGAGATAAATTAGAAGCGATCGCAATTAGTGGAGAGAAGTTGCGATCGCCTATCATAAACTAATCCAGCGTATCAGGGTCAATACCCAATGCACGTAAACGTTCGCGCAAACGAGCATTTTCTTGTTCAGCCATTTCCGCGCGTTGGCGTTCAGTCTCCGCAATTTGGCGTTCAACTTCCGCACGTTGACGTTCAACTTCCGCGCGTTCATCTCCCGTCAACAGTAAATTACCTTGTTCATCCCACCAACGCAACCAAGGTAATTCTACATTTTGATAACGACCTTGCCAAATACCTAACTCCACACCCATAGGTGCAATTGCATAACGTCCTCTATCATTAGGAAGCATTTTTTCATAATGATTAGCAACTAATTGATAAACTTCCACCGATGCTTTTTTAACTTCGTAAATACCATAGTAAGGAGGACGGATAATATTTTCGTATATCCAAAATTTCCCTTTGTAAGGAGTTTCATCTCGTTCTTCGTCTCCATTTCCCGACACAAATTCTAAAACAATTAATGGCGCAATTAATTCTTGCCAAAATACATAAGAACGACGGAATTCACCATTGAGAGATGGAGGAACATTCGGAACATAAAACCAATCTGGTGCTTCCGCACCCTTTTCTGGAGGATCTGTTAACCGCCAATAGATACCAGAATCTTGACCAATGCAATAATATCCATCGGGATGAATTTCTTGTAATCGTGGCAGAATAGAATCAGTTAATAAAATACTTTGGGGATGTTCTTGGAAATTCTTCACAAACGTACCGTCGGACTCTGGTAACTGAGTGTGATCTGGTAAAGTCAGGTTTTTATCGGCGATGACCATCGTATTACCTCACCGAAATCGTAAAAGCGCATAATCTAGTTTAGCTAAATCTGCGTTCAGAAAAATGGGCAATTACTTTCTATCATGCTGCTGTATGCTACCAAACAATCATTAGACATGGAACCGACCATAGAACAACTTAAAGCATTCTTTGACTTTTGTGTTCGAGCTAGTAATTTACTTATAGCAATTCTCAAGCTTATGAAATACACCCCACCCGCCTAACGGCACCCTCCCCTTACCAAGGGGAGGGTTGGGGAGGGGTTATCTTGTACCTCACTGGAGTTGGAAACGCTATATACCAATTTTTTATAAAGCTGCATAGAATTCGATCCCCCCTAGCCCCCCTTAAAAAGGGGGGAAAATTCTTCAAGTCCACCTTTTGAAGGGGGATTTAGGGGGATCAAGATATGTGCAACTTCACATTAAATTGGTATTAGAGATATAGCATTGGTTAGATTTGATCAAAGAACAAGCAGAATCGTAATTTTAATAGGCGAAACTATCCAAATAGAAATTCTGAGTAATGGGGAGAACATCATCGGATGAGCGATTATTTAAGCCTTAGTGAGTCAGAACTGCGAAAATACGTGATTGCTCACCCAGCAGATGAAGAAGCATTTCAGCACTATCTGAGCATTATGAGAGCGAAACCGGGGCGTGTAGTAGTCAGCACTCCAGAACAACTAGAAGCAGAGCTTAGAAAAAGACTTGCTTGTTGACAAACTCTAAGTTTTGCGACGCTTTGGAAATCTGTCATTGCGATCGCGTAGCGTCTTGTTCAACGGGCGGCAAAGTAGAGACGTAGCATTGCTACGTCTCTACTTTGCCCGTAATTCTTGTAGGGCTTCTCTTGCATCCCTATCTTTTCCAGCCGCAAACTCTTCTTGAGACTGCTTAATAGCCAGCACAGAACGAATTAATTCCAACTCATCTAATAATTGCTGATAGGACTCTGCATCCTGCACAACCAAAGCAGCCTCGCCGTTGACTGTCAACACCAAAGGTTTGTGCGTCTCTTGCAACTGCTGTACATAATATTTAGTGTTGCGTTGGAATTCAGAAAGAGCATGGATGTTACGAATATCTAGCATTGTTCTACCATAACATGAAATTTACATATAATTTCATATTGGCAGATTTTGGCTGAGTGTCAAGACAAAATCTCTCCGCGCCTCTGCACCTACACGGCGAATGCGCGAAACAAAATATTTATGCGAGAATGCTAAGTAAACACCGAGTATACTATGACAGACACACCACCAGATAGCTTATGGATTGTCACCGATGACACGCCGCAAATTTCCATTCCTGACGGTGCAAAAATTGTAACTGGTAACACACGCAGTTGGCGAGAAGAAACCGACAACGAACCTACTGATAGTAAAAGCGATGCTGTCAAAGTCAGCGCACAAAAATTAGAGCAGAACATGACTCACTTCCTACAAGTAGTAGGACGCTTGTTTAGTCGCGCCGAACAACAAGCAAGTTCCAAAATGCAGCTAGAAGAAATTGAACTATCAGTAGAAATTAGCGGCGAAGGCGAAGTCAAGTTAATTGGTAGTGGTGCAAAAGCCAGTGGAAAAGGAGCCATCAAAATGACATTTAGGCGACAAGAACCAAAATGAGATGGCGAAAAATTGGGCGATCGCAGTTGGCATTAACAGGTATGATAATTTGCAACCGCTAAACTATGCCAAGCGGGATGCAGAATTAATTCAGCAGTTTCTTCGCAACGAAGCCGGGTTTGAGAGAATATTTTTCTTCACCGATGACTCCCCTGACATTGGCGGAAAATCAACTCGTCCCACTCGCACCAACTTACTGCGAGTTTTACGACAGTTATTTGACACTTCTTTCATGGGTGCAGGAGATAACTTTTGGTTCTTCTTCAGTGGACATGGAATCAGACACGCTAACCGTGATTATCTCATGCCTTTGGATGGCGACCCAGAAGATATTGAAAATACAGCCATTGCCATTAACTTTGTGACGGAACGGTTGCGGCGTTGTGGTGCAGATAACGTTGTGTTGATTTTGGATGCTTGTCGCAGTTTGGGAACTCGTGCGGGTGAAGGTATTGGGAGACAGACGGCTGAGGAAGCACGTCAGCAAGGCGTGATTAGTATATTTTCCTGTAGTCCACAAGAATATTCTTATGAAATTGAAGCTTTACAACAAGGTGCTTTTACTACGGCGTTATTAGAAGGGTTGGGAGTTCGAGGACAATGCGCCACCGTTGAAAGGTTGAATCAGTATCTTAATCATCGTGTGCCGGAAATTGTGCATCAGCATAAAAATGCGAGGCAAACACCATATATAATTGCCGAGCCTGTAAATAAATCTCACCTGATTCTCGTACCGCGATATGCAACCTTGGCGGATATCGCAACTTTGAAAAATGACGCTTACCAAGCAGAAGTCAGCAGAAATCTAGATTTAGCAGAACAATTGTGGATACGGGTTTTAGCTGCGGCTTCGGGACAAGATATGGATGCTGTCAAAGGATTGCAAAGAATTGAACGGTTGCGGACTTCTGCTAATTCTGACATTCCTCAACAACCAATTTCATCTGTAAATAAATCATCTCCAAAGTCAGTTTCGCCAAATCCTAGCAGTACTCCTGCAAATTCTAGAACTATCGCGCCAAAACCTTCAACAGCCTCTCCATCGTCACCAGCAATTAACTTGACACGGCGCAGAGTGATTCAAACTGTTAGCGTTGCGGGTGCTGGTTTTGGTTTAGTAATTTTAGTACCGCGTCTTTTGTTTCCAGATAATTCAGAAAAAAGCCCTGTTAGCTTAAAAACCTTTCCATTTCAGACTGCAAAGGTAAATGCAAAAGGGAATGTTATCAGTCGCCCCAACCTGCAAGGAAAACAGTTTGTAGAAGATTTAGGCAATGGTATCACCTTAGAAATGGTGCAGATACCAGGGGGAACTTTTAAGATGGGTTCACCGGAAGCAGAAAAAGACAGAGGTTCAGATGAAAGTCCTCAACATGAGGTAAAAGTTTCTGGCTTTTTCATGGGGAAACATGAAGTTACCCAAGAGCAGTATCAAGCACTCATGGGGAATAATCCTTCCTATTTCAAAGGTGATAAACGACCTGTAGAAAATGTGAGTTGGGATGATGCGGTAGAGTTTTGTAACAAACTCAGCCAAAAGACAGGACGTAAATATAGACTACCTAGTGAGGCAGAATGGGAATACGCTTGTCGTGCCGGCACAACCACACCGTTTTATTTTGGCGAAACCATTACTACAGATTTAGTCAACTATAACGGTAACTATCCCTACGGCTCTGCACCCAAAGGTGAATATCGTGAAAAAACAACCGATGTTGGAAAATTTCCTGCCAACCCCTTTGGTTTATACGATATGTATGGTAATGTATATGAATGGTGTCAAGATGTTTATAATAGTAGTTACGAAAACGCTCCGACGGATGGTAGTCCGTGGTTAACAGGTAGCGATAATAACATAAAGTTGCTGCGTGGCGGTTCGTGGAACTTCAATGCCAGGTACTTTCGGTCTGCCATCCGGTACTGGAATACGCGCGAGTATCGGGGCAGCAATGTGGGTGTTCGTGTGGTTGCGGGGGCTGTGGGGTGAGGATTCCTTGCCCTTTACACTTCTTATTCTTTTCCCTTCTTCCCCGCCGTCAGGCGAAAAATTTTTTTCAATGTTTCCTGTAGGTTGGGTTGAGGCTTGGCGAAACCCAACACTTTTAATGCGAACAATTATGTTGGGTTTCCTTACGTCAACACAACCTACTAGTGCGGCAAGCTTAAAATGTTGGGTTCAAAAAACTGTTAAAAACCAAAATTTCATCGTCATCATGATGACTCAACCCAACAAATTAGACTAGACGCGCTACTACAAAAATTAATTTTTACTTTCTTCTGGTATCTCGTTACCTAAAATATCATACACTACATTTAACTCAAATTTCTCACTTTGTTGAGAATTTGGGCATGGGGCAGGTGATTTTAGATGCTGCGTGGCGGTTCGGGGAACAACAATGCCAGGAACTGTCGGTCTGCCAACCGGAACAGGAATACGCGCGAGAATCGGAACAACAATGTGGGTTTTCGTGTGGTTGCGGGGGCTGTGGCGTGAGTACTCCTCAAAGTCAGAGTCGGTAAATGGGAATTTATCGAGCGTACACTGCTTTTTGATATGGTGAAGATGAATGATGGAGCGATCGCTTGACTTTTAAGACAGTCGCTACGAGATGATTTTAACTGAACTAAGCTGAATTTTTGTGGAGAGAGTATGGTTGAATCAACACCTCCGCCGGAATTCCCAAATGGGAATGCAAACGCCGAATCATATCTAGTGTTAGTGCTTGCTGGCGATGCAAAACAAGAGTAACTTCCCCACGAGTTCCAATAACAGACTCTAAATCCTGCCAAGGTAGCCCACGGGATTCGAGATAGTATAAGATTGCTTCAATTGGATCTGGTGGAACGATAGGATAATGCTGCTGTTCATACAATTCCACCAACGTTGTTAAAACTTCCAAGCGATCGCATTCCGGTGTATTCTGTTCTGCATCAAATAACCGTTCAATTTCAGCAAGCGCCGCACGATAATCAGCTTCGGTTCGGATAGGGCGGAGTTCCAGCATACTTTACCTTAAATTGTTGTCGCATCTACGTTATCGTAGTCTACGAAGTACCGCATCATATCATGTCCGGTGAAAGACTGATCATTAAGGCAGCTTCAGGTGCAGAGGAGCAGAGGAGCAGGGGAGCAGAGGGGAGGGGTTTTTGGGTTCTCTGCATAGATTCGGGAATTATAACTAATTACCCAGACATGATATCAGCCGTCGTGTGGGAGAATTATCTTTACCATTAATAGGACGAATTGAAATGCTCTCTTTAGAAGAATTAGAAAATCTAGGGGAAGCCTTGTTAGATTTTCAGGGCATTGCAGATTTAGAAAATTGGTTGAACACATTGGAGTAGTAGAGACGTTGCAATGCAACGTCTCCAAATCTAGGTTATTGCATCAATATTTGTCGGATTAAAATACTCATTACCTCATCTGGGTTGCCGGTGGGTAGCAGTGGACTCCAATCTCCCACACTGGCGTAGCCAATTACCTGCAAGCGGTGAATAGTGCGGGTAACGGCTTTGGGAGAACCAATCAACAGATGCTTTACTGGTTCTCTGTGGGGATTGCGGGTGGGTGTAGTTGAATCTTCGTTTGGGTACTGTTCTAACTTTGATTGTGCCATCATTATATTTGGACTCCGATAGTGGGTTTAGATAAAGGCGATCGCCCTCCGGCCAAGATGTGTGCGATCGCCTTTATCATGTCCTTATATTAAAGTATAATTTTATACTCGTTAACTATCAATGCAAAAATTATTGTTAATAATTCCCAAGTTTTAAGAGATAATTTGTAATTAATAAATGGGGAATGAAAAAGAGCGATCGCTGTTAACGCTCAACAATACTAAGTGAGCAAAACATATTTGTCTTATCAGCAAACTAAAAAACACTTTAAAATCAATATAAGCAGTCTATAATTTTCTAACTATGACAGCTATTACATTCAACCTCAACTCCATAGTTCAATTCACCGATGAGCAATTTTATCAACTGTGTCGAGAAAATCCTGATGTCAAGTTTGAACGCAATGCTCAAGGAGAAATAATTGTTATGCCACCCACAGGCGGAGAAACGGGAAAGTATAATGTTGAAATAGCATCTGATTTTGTGATATGGAATCGCCAAGCAAAATTAGGCGTGTGCTTTGATTCTTCCACCTGTTTCAAACTAGCCAATGGTGCAAATCGTTCTCCGGATGTTGCTTGGATAAAACAAGACAGATGGGATGCACTCACACCACAAGAAAAAGCCAAATTTCCGCCAATAGCACCAGATTTTGTTTTAGAGTTAATGTCGCCTAGTGATGACTTGGCAGACACCCAAGCCAAAATGCAAGAATATATGGATAACCAAGTCAAACTTGGTTGGTTAATTAATCCGAAAGCCAAGCAAGTTGAAATTTATCGTCCAGGTAAACCAGTAGAAGTGCTAAATTCGCCTACACAATTATCGGGTGAAGATATATTACCAGGATTTATTTTAGATTTGGCGATAGTCTGGAATTAGCCCTGTTCTATCACTCTGGAAAGAGAAAAATAAATGTAGGTTGGGGAGCCACTTGCGTGGGCGGGTTTCCCGACTTGAGCTGCATTGGCGTTTGAACGAAGTGAAACCCAACTATATCAAGGTTTTTGGCGGTTGGGTTTCGTTCCTCAACCCAACCTACTCCTAAATTCATAAAAGTCCAAAAAAATAAGGATTTTGAATTTTTATCTAGCGAGAGTGATTAAAGAGGGTTAGGGTTGGGTAATAGGAATTTCAATGATAAACTCTGCACCTTGGCCAGGTTCAGAATTGCAGGATAACTTTCCACCATGCCTATCTACTACAATTTGGTAACTAATTGATAGACCTAATCCAGTCCCTTTACCGACATCTTTAGTAGTAAAGAAAGGGTCAAATAGTTTAGAAAGCACATATTCAGGCATTCCCATACCATTATCTGATATTTTGATTGCTATTCGGTTACTATGGATAACTTCAGTGCAGATACGAATTTGTCCATGTTCGCCTACAAAAGCTTCACCTAAAGCATCAATAGCATTACTCAAAATGTTCATGAATACCTGATTCAGTTGACCAGGATAACACTCAACAAGAGGTAATTTCCCATATTCTTTAATCACTTCGATTTCGGAATGATCTGGTTTACATTTGAGACGGTTATGTAGAATCATTAAGGTACTGTCTATACCTTCGTGAATATCTACTTGCTTAAATTCGGCTTCATCTAAACGTGAGAAGTTACGCAATGATAAGACAATTTCACGGATGCGTTGAGTTCCCACTCGCATAGACTCAAGAAGTTTAATTAAGTCTTCTTTAAGGAATTCAAGGTCAATAGCTGCAATTTCCGTTTGAATTTCTTCTGGGGGGTCTGGAAAATATTGCTGATAAAGTTCTACTAGGTGCAACAAGTCTTCGGTATATTCGCTGGCAGGGATAAGATTACCGTGAATAAAGTTAACTGGATTGTTAATTTCATGAGCTACACCTGCAACCATGTTACCTAATGAAGACATTTTCTCACTCTGGATGAGTTGAGATTGAGTCCGTTGCAGTTCTAATAAAGTATTTTCTAAATTTTCGGCTTGTTCTTGTAATTGAATTTCAGTTTGTTTGCGTTCCGTAATATCAGTTGACACACCCAACATTTGCTTAACTTTACCATCAGCAGTGCGGTTAAAGGGTGTTTCTCGATTGTACAACCAACGCCATTGACCATTTGCTTGTCTTACCCGAAATTCAAACTCAACAATATCACCATCATTAGCAGCCAGTAATTTTTGCTGATTATGTCTGATTGTCGCTAAATCATCTGGATGAATAATATTAGGTATGAAATTTTCTCCCATTTCTTGAATAATTTCGATAGAGTAACCAAGCAGAACCGCAATTTCTTGATTGGCATAAACATTGCGCTGTTCTTCTAAATCAAAAATGTAGAGTAAATTAGGAGAAGAATCGGCAATGCGTTGAATGAAGTGTTGGCTGGCTTGGAGTTCTGCTTCTGCTTTTTTGCGGGCTGTAATATCTAACGTTGAGCCGACAAGCCGATAAGTTTTACCTTCGCTATTTTTCAAAGGATTAAGAGTAGTCAACCACCAAGTTTCTTCACTATTAAAAGTTAAAGGCTCTTCATAATTAATACTAGTGCCAGTATCTACGCAGTTTTGATAGCGTCGAATTACCTCTGCACCTTCAACTTCACCATGCAATTCTTTGGGAGTTTTACCAAAAATTGTTGCATGATTGATCCCGATAATTTGTTCTAATGCTGAGTTGCAACCAGCAAAACGAAATTCCCCATTTTCTAGAACGTTGACGACAAATATTAATTGGGGAAATCCATCATAAATGGTGCGTAAGAATTGCTCTTGTTCTTGTAATTGAGCTTCTGCTTGTTGACGATCGCATAGTACAGCTTGCTGTTCGCTAATATCAATTAAACATCCATACCAGATAATTTCACCTCCTGGTTGGCGTTCCGGCCGGGAGATCCCCTTAACCCATTTCTGCTGACCGGAGGAAGTAATTAACCGCCACTCATCCTCAAAGTTTTGCAGAGTTTCAGCAGAACGAGCAATTGCTTGTTGTAACCTGGGTATATCTTCAGGGTGAACATTTACAAACGTCAGGGACGCATCATTTTGTAAGTCTTCTGCTTTTACTCCTGTAACTTCTAGAGATCCCGAAGAAACATAGGGAAAAAACATTGAGCCATCAGGGTTGAGACAGAATTCATAAAGCATCCCCGGTACGTTATCTGCTAACTTCTGGAACCGTGCTTCACTTTGGCGTAAGGCTGCGGTACGTTCTTCTACTTTCGCTTCTAACTCCTCATTCAGTTGTTTGAGGGCAGCTTCTGCTTGTTTGCGTTCTGTGATATCCAAAAGTACACCACAGAAGATAATCTCCCCTTGGGCATTTCGTGTGGGTATGGAGTCGCCTTGCCACCAGCGAATTTCACCGTTGGGTTTTACTAAACGTCCTTCATAATGCCAAGGAGTAGAATTTTCCACTGCTTCTACTACCGAAGCAACATAACTATCAAAATCCTCTGGATGGACACGGACAAAAAAGCTATTTAAATCTTGCATCATTTCGGCTGCTGTGATGCCGGCAAGCTGCCAAATAAAATCGCTGATGTAGTCTACTGTCCAAACACCATTCCGGTTGGTGAACTGAAAAATTGCTCCAAGTAGATTAACTGCTATATCTCCTAAACGCCTTTCGCTATTTGCTAGGGCGATTTCTGCCTGTTTACGATGGGTAATCACTTCGCTAAAAATAATAATGCCGCCAATTTCACCAGAGTGGTTGTACCAAGGGTGTATTTCCCACTTCACCCAATCAATAGTTCCATCGGCACGAGGAAAAGCATCTTCTTCACATTTCTCAATTGCTCCTGCTAGACAGCGTTGGTGAATTTCCCGCCACTGCTGGGAAACTTCTGGAAAAATTTCATAGTGAGAGCGACCAATAAGACTTTCATTGCTCAAACCATAATTTTCTCGCCAGCGCCGACTAGCCAAGAGGTAGCACATTTGATGATCCAGTATAGCGATCGCCGCAGGTGCATATTCAATAAATAAACCTATTTGCTCTGAGTTGCTTGATGACTCGGCTTGCTGATACTCGACAACTACCTGACGCAACTGCATTAGTTCTTTTTGCAGAGAGTCGTAACTATTTTTATCTACAGTAATCAGATTACCGACCATAGTCTTGTTGCTTGCCTATTGGGGAACTGAAGTATATGTTTCCCAATCTCAGGTCAACAACAACATATCCAGGAGTTCGTGTAGGAATTATCAACTAATCTACTCCCTACTCCCTAATATTATAGCCGTAGCCACATAGGTTAGGACAATGTTGATTGCTAAAAGCCTTGACATAACTAGGTTTATACTCAGCACTCAGCACTTTGCTATACATTTATTGATTGAGCAATTCACCTAATTGATGTTTAATCAATAATCCTTTGAGAGTAGCGCTTTCAGCTTTCAAAGCCATATTTTCTGCTTCTAATTCCTTAATTCTTTCTTGTAAAGCCTCTTTAGATGTACCTTGTCTATGAATAACTACTTCTTTGTAAATTGCTAAATTAGTATCTTCATTCATCCATCTTTGATAAGTTTTAGTATGCTCCTGTACTGTATGCCCCATGTAATCGGCCATTGTTTTGATAGGCACTCTTAAACGATGACCACGAATTGCATAGGCATGACGCAAGTCATAAGGTTTAAATCCTATATCAGCGTTTCTAAATTTAACTTGCAATTTTGCAGTTTTATTACTCAGAGTTCCTGCGTTACGAGGTAATTTAATTTTTTTCAAATCAAACAATTCTACCCAATGAGGGTGTAGAGGTGGAACTCCACAACTGCGTTCACCCGTTTTAGTACCTTCTGTTAGACTAGGATTTAAAGTCACTAAATGAAAAGTGTTTGCTGAATTTATAAAAGCGTCTATATCAACAGCAAATAATTCATGGGGTCTTAAACCGTAAGTAGCTAACATCCCGAATGCCCATTGCCATTGTTCGGGTGCCGTCAAGTTCTCTTGACTAGCATATACCGATAATGGACTGCCTATTTTGATAAAACCTTGAATAATATCTTCGTCGGTAGGTACTTTCCGAATTGTCGGATTGGGTTTAGGCGTGGCGTAACTATAAATTGTTTGAAAATTTTTAATGCCGCAAAATTCACAAAACTTTTTCAACTGCCAAATTAAAAAAAATCGAGATGAGGTATTAGGTTTAGTTTTCTCTAACGCCACTTCTAATGCTTGGGCAGACATGGGTACATCTGGTGGCAATTTTTTCAGATGCCGCAGATAATGAGTTTCCCATGTGCGGATTCCTTGCCTGTTCTGCTCATGATTTTTCCAAAATTGGCGTTCATATTCTTGAATTAGTTCACTGATGAGTTTGGTAGATTTTTCTGTATCTGCTGGTTCGATTTTTTGTGCTTGTTTACCAAGCAATTCTGGAGTCCATTGAAATTGTTTGGTGATTAATAATAGGTCTAGTTCTCGCGCTTTTAAAACTGCGATTTTTATGCCAGTATCATTAGCAGCAAAACCACAGGAAATGGTATATTGTTTATTGGGACTGCCTTGTTTTCCAATATCACCTGGTCTACAAGGAAATGTCCCTTGTAAACCTATCGTTTTATGACTAGTTAGTTTCAGTTTAACTTTGACTTTTTCTAAACTTAATGCAGAGTTAGCTAACTGAATCGTATGTTTTATTCTCAGATATTCTCGCTCTATCTTGGCATGTTCATCTGATGCAGGCTGTTTTGCTTTCCACTGCTTCCATTTAGATGGTTCCCATTGGTCAATTGTTATACCATCCCATTCAGCTTTACGGGGGTCGTAGGTGCTGGTTTCGTTACTGGGCATGATTATTTAATTTGATTGCACTAGTCGTGGTTTTGAAGATAGCTAATTTCAGTCAAGAAGTAAAGTACAAAATTTCCAAATTTATACGGAATTGATACAAAGAACACTGAAGTTGATCAAGAAAGTATGGCAGTACAACTATGAGTAAAAGATATTTATTACCATTTATCGTTGTGGCGATCGCAGCCAGCCTTGGCAGTTGTAATTCTAATCCAACATCGACATCCAGCACAATTAACAGCGAAGCCCCAGCACCCACAGCTACCACCAATTCATCATCGACATCCAGCAGAATTGACAGCGAAGCCCCCACACCTACAGCTACCACCAATTCATCCCCAACTCCTAGCCAAAGCCTTAGTATGGCTCAACTGCGAGCCAAACCAACAAAGGTTGAGCCATCGGAAGCAGCACCCAAAGCCGAGACAAGTAAAACTGTCAACGTTACCCTCTACACCAGCGATACCCAATGCCAACAACTGATTCCCCAAAAAGTTTCAGTACCAGCCGAAGAACCGATGACAAATGCCGTAGGAAAAATCATCGACGAAAGAGACACCGCCGATTTTAGTTTGTCTGGTTATCGAGTCAATGTGCGAAATGGTGTAGCTACAGTAGATTTGCGCTTATCTCCCCAGTCAAAGCGACAAATAGCTTCACTTTCAAGCTGCGAACAGTTTGCTTTATTTGGCAGTCTTCGCAAAACTCTTATGAGTAATTCTCAATGGAAAATAAAAGACGTGCGCTTCACAGAGAAAGGTGAAGAAATTGTGCTTTAGTTCGTAAAGTGGGCAAAGTTCGCCCACCTTACTATACTGTTCCAAGTAAAAAGGATATTGCAATAATAGATCAAGCTAATAATGCTGGAAAAAGTAGGTGATTATGGCGATCTCATTTGATAAAGCTGCATCTGAGAAGATGACTCTTGAGGAGTTCTTTAATTATGATGATCGCACAGATGCAATGTATGAGTTTGAAGATGGAAAATTGCTGCTGATGACAGCCGAGAGTGAAATCAATCGCCGAATTGCCATGTTCCTCCTTGTCTGCTTGGTGCAATTGGGTATTCCTGCTTATCGGCTATCGATGAAAACGGAAATTGTGACTACTGGTTCGCGGGTGCGCGTTCCTGATTTAGTGGTGTTTTCTGAGGAGTTAGCAACTGCGATGGAGGGTGCTAAACGCTCTACAATCATGCCAGAAATGCCGCCACCGTTGTTAGTAGTTGAGGTGATAAGTCCCAATCAAAGCAGTCGTGATTATCGCTACAAGCGCTCTGAATATGGGGCGCGGGGGATTACTGAGTATTGGATTGTTGATCCCATCGCCCAAAAGGTAACAGTATTGGAATGGGTGGAAGGTTTTTATGAAGAGCGTGTGTATGTGGGGGATAATGCGATCGCATCACTAGTATTTCCTGAGCTAAAATTAACTGCTACTCAAATTTTACAAGGTTAATCTGCGCTCAAACTCCAGCGTTTTAATTCTGTTAAAATGACGCTGATTGTGAGTGATCAAAACCAGATTATTGGCGCTGGCAACTCCAGCAATCAGTAAGTCAATATCATCAATAGGAATCCCTTGGAGTCGCAAGTCTGCATAGATTTCTGCCGATATAGTAACAGACTGTTCTGTAAGAGGTAAGACAACATTTTGGGCAGCAAATTCTTAGCATCTGGAATTTGCTGCACTTCTTCTAGAACCTTCACTCTCCATTCAGAATGATTCATCAGCTTATCTCTCCTGCATGAGTGAAATTTAAATCATTAGAGCGATCGCACACCCTACAATACCAGTTTAGTAGGTTGGGTGAAACGTAGACACCCGAAGGGTGGCTTCCCGTAGGGTAGTGCAACCCAACAAATGCTACGAATGAAAGAAACATATTCTTTCCCTACTCACCACTCCCATATTTCTTCAGAGTTTAGATGTTACTCAATAATTTCATCATATTGATTGGTATCTTCTTGCGGTAATTCTTTTATCTCCTGCAACACATCCGCCAAAGTTTTTTTATCTAACCATTGGTGACGTTCTTTGGTGTAGTCTCCTTTACCGGGACTGAAATATTGAATAAACCGAATAGTATCAGCAACTCCCAAAGAATTGATTAAGGCATCGTAGCCTTGTTTGATAATTTCATTTTGAGGTTTCATCATTACTTTCCTCGGCTTGTATTACTTCAGCCAGCCATTGAACGGGATTACCAATCAAAACGTTAATTATTTGAGAGTTTTTTTGAGCTTTTTTGAAAAGTCTGTCATCTGTTGTGAGAAATACATCAGCCTGACTTCTTTCAGCACTGGCGATGTGGGTAGCATCATAGCTGGAGAATCCTAGTTTTTGAAGTTCTGCGGCTCTCTTTTCAATAACAGCACTGTTAGTAACTTTGATTTTAGCAATGTCGAGTAATTTTTTGACGTTTTGTAGTCTTTCTAAGTCAGGCATTTGGTTTAATTCGGCGATTAAAGCACTACTGTTAATAAGTTTCCAATTTGCCGATTGACATTCTCTCAGAATTGTCATAACTGCCTGTGCTTCTAAATAAATCCGGGATTGTGTCTGGTCATCAAACGGACGATTCAAACAACAAGCATCAAGATAGATTTTATATTGTTTGCTCACGGTGTTTAATCATCTAATACCAATTTTAGATGAAGACGCATAGAAAGAACCCCACCGCCTGCGGCACTTCCCCTTGGTAAGGGGAGGTTGGGAGAGCTAAAAATAATGTGCAGCTTCACAGAGAATTGGTATAAGTCATAATTAAGCTGCTTGGAACCCATGAGTAAGTTCTACATTATTACAAGAGCGATCGCACACCCTACAATACCAGTTTAGTAGGTTGGGTGAAACTTTGCGCCTTTGCGTGAGACAAAAATCATCCCATCATTCAGCAACGCCGTAGTTTTTGGTAAAGATGATCGCACATTTAGCAACGCCCCAGTTTTCATATACCCATACTATGCACAAATGCTTGAGGCGTAATGATTGATATATCTCGAAAAGGATGAAGACTGAGAAGATCATTGTCACCACTAATAATACAACTTGCTTCACCACTCACAGCCAGTTCCAAAAACTTATTATCTTTTGAATCTCGACAATCACTAACAATCTCATTTACCTCAATCAGCATTGAGTCTTGCACAAATTTTGCTAAAAATTGTAAACGTTTCTCTTGTGAAACATAGCGATCAAAACGCGGACGACGTAACACTGTATCCAGTTCATTTAAAGTTGTCTCGGAAACTAAAACTTTACCCTGGATAAAAGCTAAATCAAATGCTTGCCGAGGTACAGAACGTGGGAGCAGAATGGCGCTAACGATAACACTGGTATCAAGAAAATAACCAAGGTTATTCGTCACTCAATAAAGTCTCCAATATCTCTGGGGTTAGTCCCTTCGCTTCTGCTTCTTCACCAATTTTATCCATTAATTCACGCAAAGAAACAGGTGGTGTGTTTAGCAGTTCACGCATCCGTAACTGAAGAAGAAGTTGTATTTGCTACGTCTCTACGAGGATTATGGATAACGCATATTTAATTTCTGGAGATGTCTAATATTTGCTGGCGCAATTGCCATGTATCACCGTGCTTTAAGTGGCTAACCCAACTTTGCGTTGATTGAATTAATTTTTGAGATTCAATTTTACCTTCATGATAGTCTTGAAGCATTCGCCGTAATCTTTTTCTTGCCCAACGCAGATTATCACTAGCAAAAAACTCAGCGCTTCCCCGACTGCGGTTGATGATTTGTCCTTGAGCATCCACCTTTACTATGTCAAACTCAAATTGATTGGTTTGAGTGGGTTCAGGTAACGTAGAACCCCTCTCCAAACCTCTCCCCGAAACGGAGAGAGGCTTTGAATCTTGCTCCCCTTCCCTCGTAGGGAAGGGGTTGGGGGTTAGGTTTGAGGGAATGTACACCGCATCAGGTAATTCTTCCACAGATGGAGACGGTTTTTGTTGACCAATAATTCGTTTTTCTATCGGTGCAACATCTTCATCTCGCAAACCTAAATGCTGTTGATAGTCTCTGAGGTCGTTAAGAGTTCTTTCACTCAATTTCGGATCATCTGCAATTGTCTCAACCAGCGTTGCTTCATATTCGTCTAATTTGCGCTGATACTCCAGATATGGTTGTTGAACCTCAGCTTCAATCGCATCAGCAACATCAGAGTCGAGTTTCAACTGAAGACGTAATGAGTTTAACAGGTGGCGTGCGGGGATGGTAAACTTGCCACGATTAATGCGTCGCTCTACTTCCTTACGATACTTCAATTTAGGATCATCCTTGGGCGACTTCGCCAGAAAAATCCGATAACCATCCTTAAAAGGATAAAACTCAGGTGTCATGGCGGGAGATGCTTCTTGCACTTTGGTTTTGGCAAAGTCATGCAACTCATCCACCGCAATTAAACCATCGCCGTCTTTATCGGCTGCACCTTTTTCTATGCCTTCTACGAGATAATGAGTGTAAATCGACAAGTCTAAACCTTCAGATGCAAACGCATATTGTGTAGATGTAGAAGCTGTGAGAATTGCTCTACCTTCACCGCCTAATTGCTGTTGCAGGTCAATCGTACCACTATCTTTGGCTGTCAAACCCTTGGCAAAAGCACCACTAAAACAGCAATCTAAAATTACTACTTGTCGCTTAGATTTGCTTTGGTTCATCCAGCTATGTATAATTGTCCCAGCTACAGCTGTGGGGAGAACTAACGTTCCCTGATTTTTCTTGGTGATGGAAGTCGAAAAGTAAAAATCACCACTGCCAATTGTCACACCATGACCAGAGAAGTAAAAAAGTAGTAAGTCTTCTTTTTCACGATGGGCATATAAGTTATAAATAGCATCTTCCATCTCCTGGCGTTGAGGATTTTTCAGAACTGTAACATCTCCCTCAGCAAAATCACCCATTTCCGGGTTAACCAAAACTCGCCGCATCGCCTCAACATCATTTACAGCCTTGGGTAGCGGTGCTAATGTCGGTTCTTGATATTCACTAATTCCAATTAGCAGTGCTACCTTAGCCATTGTCGCTGTTTGATTGATTGTTGAGAAATTCCTGTGCCTTTTGAAAGGCAAATTCAAATTCTTCGCGACTGCTGGCTTCTAGGTTGAGTTCTTTACTGCCATCAGAATTTGCCTTAAGTGATAGTTTAATTGGTTTGTTGCCGAAGCGATCGCCCAGAAAATTAAACAAAGCTTTGAGATTAGCAGGGTTAACTTCTGCATTCAAAAACCCCAACAAAAAGCCACCCAACGCCTTAGAACCTTGTGGTACATCTGTAACTGGCACTAAATCTGCGTCTTCTACCCCATCCACATCTCGCAACTGAGAACGCAAATTCTGTACTTCTGCTTGCAACTCTTCATCATCCAAGCCTAGTTCAGTCAGGGAAACTGTCACCTGAACATTAGATTTCGTTACCATATAAATCGCTTAAATATAATTTAGAGTCTTTTCAAACGATTGTATCGGTTATTCTGGCTATTTGAGTAAATTTTCGGGGAGAAGACAGCCCAGATCCCCGACTTTTTAAAGAAGTCGGGGATCTAAATCCTCCATATTTAGATTAAAATTGAGTTAACAGCCATTGCTCAATTAATTCCGTCACAATATCACTCATTTGCCGTTCTTGAGAAACTGCTGCGGCTTTGAGTTGGCGATGTAATTGTTTAGGTAAATAAATAGTTGTCCGGGTATAATCTGGGTCAGTACTTTTAGTGCGAGAAGTTGGTTTGTCGTCAACAGGTTGAAGTTTATCTCTTAATTGACGACTACGTGCAGCATCAATCAAATCATCAAAACGGCTAGTCTTTTTCTTGTTATTCATTAAACAGTTTGATTCTTTTGACTTTTGGTTACTGAGCCTGTCGAAGTATGACTTTTAACTTTTGACTTAATTCAATATCTCCTTTCCCGCCTCAGCGTAACACCGCCAAGCAATTTGGGCGTAAGGGTCTTTTACCGCATTCACAGGAACTCCTTCTAAAGCAGCACGTTGAAATACAGCTAACCGCCGAATTCCTGATTGAAATACTGGTAAACCTGCACTTAACAGAGTGGTTTTTGCTTCTTCTCCTGCCTTGTTGGGTAATGGTGGAATCAGAGTCAGCAAAATTCGGTAGTTAGTTTTGAGTTGTTGCAGTGAATCAACCATTTGTAGTGTTGCAGCTAAAGCGATCGCATCTGGAGTTGTTGGTATAACTAACAAATCGCAACCTTTAGCCAGAGTTTTTAACTCATCTGGATCAGGTCGGGCTGGTGTATCAATTACTATATGTTCATATAGTTTTGCTAAACTTACTCCCTGCGCTTCATCAGCAACTTTGAAAGGCAAACAGCCTCGGTTTGACCAATCTAAAGCACTACGGTTTAAATCGCCATCTACTAATAGTGTGTCAGCTTTGTTCTGAAAGTACGTAGCTAAATGCAACGCTGTCGTTGATTTGCCGACACCCCCTTTAAAAGCGGCTACGGTGATGATCATTTTGGTTTCTGAAATAATTTCCAGATTTTATTATATGTTTCAACATTTGAACATTTAAATTTTTAAACATCTAGATGTTTGATATATTAATATTTAGCTTAAGAACTATTAAAGTGCTAATAATATTCAGTAAATAGAGGGATAAAAGCAATAAACAGCACTAGTCAATAAGAATTGTAAAGTAGTTTAACAAATTATGAGCGATCGCCTGCTTTTCTCTTCTAGAATTACAGTTTCTTGGCTAAATATCGTGGAAGTGAGTTGGTTTACTCACTTTCTTCAGCAAACAGATTTGAAACATCTCGATAGCCACTAATCACACGAAAAATCTCCACATCTTGTTCGATGACCATGTAGAGAATGAGATAGTTATCGATTGTGAGGCTACGCAACCCCGATAGAATTTCGTCGCGTCGTCGTCCGAGGTTGGGAAATTGAGTGATTTTAGCAAATTTAGCCTCTAGCCTGCTCAAAAATCGCTCAGATTGCTCTAAACCACTTTGTTTAGCAATGTAATCTGCAATCTCCTCAATATCATGAATGGCAGGTTCGGTGAGACGAAATTGTAAAGTCATGCTTCTGAAGTACTGTGACAAGAGCGCAGGTTGGCCCGAATTTTTGCCATTGCAGTAGAACCATCAACTACTTTACCTTGCAAAGAAGCTTCCCACCCAATCTGCGCTTCTTGTTGAAGGTCTTGTAGTCGTCCTTGATATGTGTCTTCTTGCTGTTCCAGAAGTTTAACTGCGGCAAGAATGACTTCAAGCGCCGAGGTATATTTGCCACTGGCAACTTGGCGTTGTACCATAGCTTCTACTTCAGGTGGCAAAACGATTTGCATAGCGTTTTGTGGCATAAAAGTTATATCTATAGCCTAAACTATCATTTTTCATTTGCTTTAGTGTACTGGACTGTCTAGACTAAAATGATGCAAAAAAATGTAGGTTGGGGAGCCACCACCGTGGTGTTAGCGTAGCGATCTTCGACGTAGGAGCGTCGGCAGTGCGTTGGGGAGACAGCACCGTGGTGAGGCAACGCGGTCTTGGGGGTTTCCCCCATGAGCGATTGCCGAAAGGCTCTGCCGACTTGAGGTGACTGTCGTCGGCTTTGCCGACAGTCACGCAACTGCCGCGCATGGTTTCGGTGGCAGTCACGCGAGTGGCGTTTGACGTAGGAAACCCAACATTAATCTTGGTGTTGGGTTTCGCTGATGCTCAACCCAACCTACGGCTAATGCACTACTTTAGCCTAGACACGCCAGTACACAGTTCATGCCAACTGACTTAGAAAAGTGCTGAGTAAAAAATACTAGTCCCTAGCCTAAGAGCCTGTTGATTGCTTCCAAGCAAATAGATGGACAGGTTTACCGAAAAGTTCTACAATCTGACTCATAAAAGTAAATCTACTTACTGCTCCATCAACCCAAGCATAGTAAAAATTTTCTGGTGATTCCGCTCACCTGTGGAAGCATTCTATTAAGATAAAAAAGTCTTTAGTAGAGGTGGTAAACAATGGATGTAAAGCTGATCCTAGTGGGATTAACAGTAATATTTACTGTTGCGTGCCTGTTTTTTGGTACGAAAAATGGATTTTATGATTCAGAGAACTATCATGGCAATGGTTCTGCACACTAATCGTGCAACAGTATAAAAGCAGTTCCCTTAACGGCAAGTTTCAGGGTAAATCATGCCCAGCTTTGAAAAACCAGTACGGGTTTGTCAAAGGCGTTCTCTCCAATCAAAAATCCACAATATCAGGGTGTATGGGCGCAGTAGAAAACTTAGCCCTATGTCACAAAAGCAAAATCTCCAAAACTTATAGCTTTTGCGATACATGAATGATCATCAGGTTGGAGGGGGGAAAGCATGAGGGATAATCTGTCGGCATCCTCTCGCTTTGATACTGAGGAAACAGGAGTTGAACTGAACTGTTTTCCTTACAGTGTCCAGCATAATGATGAGGGTGTATGTTTACTGGTCAAAATGGGGCCGCATCGCATTCTGCTAGATTGTGGAATGGAGAATATCTCCTCATTACAAAAGGGGCTAACTAAGTCGGCACGTCGAGGGAGTTCACCCTTACCAGCAGATGTGGTATTGATCAGTCATGCTCACCCAGATCACGCCAGAGGGGTGTTGGCATTACATAAAGCTTTCCCACTGTTACCTATTTATGCGAGTGAGGTAACTACCAAGTTACTGCCGTTGAATTGGCCAGAACAAAACGCCAAAGAAATTCCCCAATTATGTCATGCCCTACCGTTGCGATCGCCTATAGAATTGCACGAGGGTTTAGTAGTAGAATTATTTCCCGCCGGACACCTACCAGGGGCAGTGGCGATTCTGCTCACCTATACAACCGAGCATCGCTCTTACAAAGTACTATACACAGGCGACTTTTTCTTATCTAATTCCCGGCTAGTCGAAGGTTTGCGCTTAGAAGAATTGCGGGGATTAGATGTCAATGTGCTAATCATCGAAGGCACTTATGGCACATCGCGTCATCCGCACCGCCGCAATCAAGAAAATCAACTAGCCGAACGAATTAATCGCGCCATCGCTGACTATCATTCTGTATTACTCCCCACACCTGCATTAGGTTTGGGACAAGAACTACTGATGCTATTGCGGAGTCATCATCACTTCACCGGACGAGATTTAGATATTTGGGTGGATGGTACTGTGGCTAAAGGCTGCGATGCTTATCTCGAACTACTACCTTATCTCCCGCCATCCGTACAGAACTTCGCCCGCCATCAACCCTTGTTTTGGGATGAACGGGTGCGTCCTAGAGTTAGGCGCTTGCAGCCAGAACAGCGTACTTTTGTCGGACAGACCCCATGTATTGTTTTGACAGACTCAACCGCTGATTTAGGCGAATACAGCCAACCCAATACAGGGCCTTGGCTGATTCTCGTTCCCGAAAAAATTGATATAAAAGTTAACAAACAATATTTAGCTCCCATCACTGTAGAAAGCTACCTGCTTGCCCAACACAGTGATGGCCCTGGTACGACGCAACTAATTCACAATTTGCGTCCTCAGCACGTTTTATTCGTTCACGGTTCTTCTGCCTACTTAGCAGATCTAACCAGCTTAGAAGAATTGCAAAACCGTTATCACATCCATTCTCCAGCTGCTAACACCTTGGTAGAACTGCCGATTGGTGATACATTTGTCCAACCAGCAGCACCGGAGACTAACTACGAAGGCGAACTGACAGAATTAGCAACAGTCATCACTATTACCTTACCGGAAGCAATTACAGAAGACCCACGCTGGCGGGAGTTTGCCGATACTGGGTTAATTGAAGCGCGTTGGCAGGGAGAAGAAATTGTCTTGCGGGGGTTGTCTCAAAGAGAATTACTGAATCAAAATAGTGATCGCTATAATTTATCTGATGTTGACTGCTGCGGAACTTGCCGACACCAAAGAGGACAGCGCTGTTGGAACCCTGCTTCTCCTTTATATAACTTTAAAGTCACTCTCGAAGGTTATTGTCCAGCTTTTGAACGCTCATCAACAGCTGAGTCCTGAGTAAAGAGATGGTCTCACTCACCCAGGACTCAGCACAGTGCTTTTAGTTAATCAGGATTGGAGTCGGTAAAACGGTTACGGATGCGTTCAGCATCAGGACAATCTTCAGTTAGGAGAGGTTCGACATTACCTCGTGGTACGGAAGCTAATTTTTGAGTGACAGCGCCAATACTTTCGAGGCGAACCATTTCTTCCCAAGAACAAACTTCGTCTTCCTCATCCGTTTCGTAGCGTAAAGTCACCAAATCTCCCTCTATGTCGATGATGCGGGCGCGTTCTATCCAGCGTTGCTGGTCCCGCAAGAAAACACATACCTCCCGCCCATCGCAACACAATTGATAAATCTTGCGGTGTAGCATGTACTGCTTCTGCCTTTTTAAACAACGTACGTTAAACCTGAAAAAATTTGGGTTTTACCCCATAAGATTACATCCCTAGAGAGGTGAATTTCACGGTTGATGGTTATTGCACCAGTTGAACTCAATCTCTATTCAGGGTTGTAAGAGCGAATGTCTACTTCATAGAAGTCAAACAATCCGGGATTTTTCCTAACCAGTTTAATAGCTGCTGGTGAGTCTTTCCTATCATTATGTAATAATAAATACTCCAAAACAAGCTGTGATTGCGGTTGTTTAAGTTGCCTACTTGTATTCATGGGCATTACTGGGAAGTCTGGGGACTCTGCTGTACTTTTACCCCTGTGTATTTGATCTTAACTCATTATTCTGCTGACCTTCATGGTTTTCAACAACAACATCTTAATGAGTTTTAAATTTTGGGTGTTTGTTTGGGGGCTGAGACAGTAATTTCTAGAAGTTGGGTGTAGGGGTGTAAGGGTTTTGAACACCTACACCGTTCGGACTTCGGCGTGAGCGTTCGACTGAGCGCTCACGCCGAAGCCCTACACCCTTATACTCCTGTACCCTTCCCTAAACCCTGCCAAAGCTAGATTTGTATTGGGTAAGAAATTCTATCAGCCGCTCTGAAGAACCCTCTCGTTTGATTTTACCTGCTGTGACTGCATCATATAGATCCGCCAAAGCCACCAAATCCTCAGATTGATAGCACTTAGTAGCTAGGACTTGATGGAGCAGACCCTCAGATTCAACACTAAGATATCCAGTTTGAAAAGCAGATTCAACCAGTGCGCGAATCATCTTGATTAGGGCATAATAAGCAACTTGATACATCTAGTGTGGAATATTAATTTTGAAGCCTGATTGATGTGAAACAGTAAATACTAGTGATTATAATTACAAAAAAATATGATTTAAATCACAGTATTATACAAGTGCAGTGATACTTATCCAATAATTAGTTAGTATAAATTATAACTACAAAATCGACTATTTTTTGATTTTAGTGGAATTTCATTGTTGTTACTGAATAAAAAATATACATATTAATAATTAAGAATGATTAATATTTTATTTGTTATAAAATATACTTACTAACAAACTGGCGGAAATCTTCATCCTGTTGACTCAACTGCACCCAGTCAAGGTTTAAAGATATAAATTTTTGTGACAAGCGATCGCAAGCAGGGCGTTCTGTTGCGTAATGTCCAGCATCAATTAAAATTAAACCGCGATCGCGGCTTTCCTGAAACTGATGAAATTTGCAGTCAGAAGTTAAATAAACTTGCGCCCCAGTCTTCACCACCGCCGAAATGAAACTCGCACCCGAACCACCCAAAACAGCCACCCGTGAAATTTTCTGTTGTAAATCAGCCGTTGAGGAAAAAATCAAATCGGGGGGAGAGAGTCGCTGTTGAATTACTGCCAGTAGCTGTTGTAGTGTCAGTAATTTTTCGAGTACACCGACACGTCCGTAACCCAAGCCGGAGACAGTTGGTATTATGGGCGTGACTTCTTGAAGGTTGAGAATTTGCGCCAAAACATCAGCCGTACCATCTTGTACTTGGTCAAAATTAGTATGAGCAGTATATATACCAATATTGTGAGTAAAAGCTAACCGTACCATATCCGCGATCGCCTCACCACGCCGGAGAGATTTGGGAGGAGTGAAAATCAAAGGATGATGGGCAAAAATTAGATTAGCATGGTGAGCGATCGCTTCTTCCATCACCGCCAAAGTCGGCGTTAAACACACCAACACCCGCGCCGACTCCTGCAAAACACCAGGCTCAACTTGCCAACCACAATTATCCCAGCTTTCACACCAAACTGGATTCGCCCATTCTTCAAACCAAGTTATTAAATCAGCAATTTTCATAATTTATGCAGCTTATATTAGTGTCATATATTTTTCGTTGAGGCTGTCAATGGTCAATTGTCAGTAGTTAGAAGAACAAAATTTCACCCTTCATACTTCACACTTCATACTTTTTCCCACTCATCGCCTTTGCGGTTGAATATTTAACTGTAATGCTAACTGCTGACGTATTTCCTGAAAAGGTTGATTCCAGACAGGCTGAGTATTCCAATTCCAGGCTGCTACTGGGATGAGTCCTTCTCTAGCAAGATGAGTTAATAGACGATATTCATCTTCTGGTTCGCGGGAAAAAGAAAAAGGATTACGAAAACCAGATTCACACAGTTGATAATTTGTCGGCTGATCAAGACTAATACGATATATTAATTCCTGCCCTTTAGCCAGTAAATAATCTAAAAAAATTAGACTGAAAGGCTCTAACTGTGCGCGGGTGTGTGGTTCTTTTTGTACCCATCTTGCCCACTCAAAACCATACATAAAATCATGAACGTAACAAAAGTGAATTTCTTGCTTGATTCCAAATAACTTGCTCAGAGAAACCATTTTGTTGGTAAAAGTCTTTAAAAATGCAACAGCATCATCTCCTATTACCACAGCTTGTCGCAAAACACTACTTACCATAAAATCGCAATCCCAAAAAATATTTGTAGGAAAGTTTTCTAACTGAGCATCCAGTATGCGTTCTAATGTATTTTCCAAATTGGATATCAGTTTAATATCTGTTGTTTCTTCTGCAATTAAATTTCCCAATTCTCTAAAACTCGTAATTAACTGTTTTTGAGGATTGAGTGATAAAAAATTTATAGACTGTTGAGACAGAAATTCATCAAGAATTTGAAAGTTATAAGTATAAGATAGGTCTAGCTTCATACAGATTTAACTAGCCTCAGCAAATAATATGTATTTCATTGTATTAGCTTTTATCTCAAAATGCCTAACAATATTAACTAAATATAAATAATCTTAAAATTTATATATTACTTAAAAAGCTACAGTTTTAGTGGCAACTTTTATATATTGTGGATAGCTTCAAATTTTAACTTTTTCTGTCTGCCTGTAGGTGAAGTAAAAAATTAGGAATAAAAACTCATAATCTACATTCTAATTAGCCAGAAATGTGAACAACTACCTCTCGCGTATGACTGCGTTGACGGTGTTCCCAAACATAAATTCCCTGCCAAGTACCCAACACCAAATGACCACGATTAATAGGTATATGTTCAGAAGTATGAGTCAATGCTGAACGGATATGTGCTGGCATATCATCAGGCCCTTCCGCATCGTGGATGTAGCCACTTGATTCTGGGACTAGTTTAGCCATAAAATTAGCTAAATCTAGCAATACATCGGGATCAGCATTTTCTTGTATTACTAAACTAGCAGAAGTGTGGCGTAAGAATAAAGTACAAAGACCAGTTTCTACGCCCGACTCAGAAACTATAGCTGCGATTTTGGCAGTGATGTTATGAAAAGATTTGCCAGTAGTAGAAACTCTCAGTAGTTTTTGGTAGTGAACCATCTGTAGATTAATTGACTATTCACTAATAATATAGACTTTCTTAGGCAATTAGCTGCAACATTAAGCCAGAATTTGGCTATATTATTGAATGAATACTATTGAGCATGATAAATATTTTTTTGTGATTAGGTGATGGCGATCGCTCACCAAAATTCCAGTTATCAAAACAGAATTCAGCTGGGAATTAGTGGAGGAAAAAGACCCGCCACTGTCTTGAAAAGTTTGCTCAAGTCGAGCCACTGCGTTGCGGAGGTTCCCTCCGTTGTAGCAAGTGGCGTGGCAGAGCCGCCCACGCAACTTTTCGCTGTCTTGTTGACCACCTTTCTTAAAATTTGGTGGGGGTGCAAAAACGCTGCTTATTCATCCACCAGCGATGCACTGCGATTCCCTGAGCTTGTCGAAGGGCATCGCACCTTTATTCTGTTTCGATAAATTTGTAAGATTTTATTTATATAAATTTACAATATTTTTAGTCAAACTTGCAGAAAAATTATACCCGCGTTTGTGCTTTTTTTTCAGGATTTACCTCAAAAGTTTTTCTACACTAGCAAACGAAGGAAATCATTCCAATGGCACATTTGTTTGAGGCATTTAGGATTCGTGAAATCACCTTTCGCAACCGTATTGTTGTTTCACCCATGTGTCAATACTCTAGTACAAATGGGTATGCTAACGACTGGCACTTGGTACATTTAGCTTCTCGTGCAGTTGGTGGTGCTGGTTTAGTTTTCACAGAAGCGGCGGCCATAGAAGCATGTGGGCGAATTAGTCCCCAAGATTTGGGCATTTGGTCAGACGAACACATAGAAAGTTTAGCCAAAATTGTCGAATTAATTCATAACTTTGGTGCAGTTGCAGGGATTCAACTCGCTCATGCAGGGAGAAAAGCCAGCACCGCCAAACCTAGCCGTGGCGGAAAAGCCTTAGATGAATCACAAGAAGGTTGGCGACCGGTAGTTTCCAGTAGTGCGATCGCATTTAGTAAAGACAGTCCAGTACCAGAAGCCTTAAGTATTGCCGGAATTCAACAAATTATTCAAGCTTTTGTACAAGCCGCCAAACGTTCACTACAAGCAGGCTTCAAAGTCATCGAAATTCATGCAGCCCACGGCTACCTACTGCACCAATTTCTCTCACCCTTAGCTAACCACCGTCAAGATGATTATGGTGGTAGTTTTGAAAATCGAACTCGTCTGTTGTTAGAAGTTGTGACAGCGGTACGACAAGTCTGGCCAGAAACCTATCCGTTATTTGTGCGGATCTCCGCCACCGACTGGATAGATAAAGGTTGGGACATCGAGCAAAGTGTTGCCTTGAGCGATAAACTCAAATCTTTGGGTATAGACTTAATTGACTGTTCCTCTGGCGGGATTATCCCTGGCATTAACATTCCCGTCAAACCTGGTTATCAAACTCAATTTGCTGAACGTATCCGTCGAGAAGCAAAAATCCATACAGGCGCAGTCGGCTTAATTACCTCTCCAGAACAAGCCGACCAAATTATTCACACAGAAGTAGCAGACTTAGTTTTGCTAGGACGCGAACTACTCCGTAACCCTTACTGGCCGCATCTAGCCGCCAAAAAACTCGGACACGAGAAACTCTGTCCAGTACAATATGATCGCGCCTGGATGTAATATGGTATCGGGTTAAAGCAGTTCTATCAAACTACATTGGATCGTTGAGAGGTGATGTAGCATAACAAGAAGTTGAGATGACAGAACACGATCGCCTATTCAAAGAGTTACTTTCGACTTTTTTCATCGAATTCTTAGAGTTATTTCTACCTGACCTAGCTAACACACTTGATTGCGGCTCCATCCGCTTTCTACCCCAAGAATACTTTGCTGACCTTACCGCAGGCGAAGACAAAGTAGTGGACTTGCTGGTTGAAGTGCAGCAAGCAGGAGAAGAAGTTGGCTTTCTGGTGCATATCGAAGCGCAATCTTACGTAGAACAAGACTTCACCCGTCGGATGTTTTTCTACTTTGCCCGGCTGTATCAGAAATATTTGCAACGTGTCTATCCCATCGTCATATTTTCGTTTGATCAGCCATACCGAGAAGAACCCCATTGTCACACAGTTGAGTTTCCCAACGTGAAGGTACTAGAATTCAATTTCACAGCGATTCAACTTAATAGACTGAACTGGCGCGATTATCTCAATCAACCCAATCCAGTAGCAGCTGCTTTAATGGCAAAAATGCAGATTGCCGCACTAGACAGACCTAGGGTGAAAGTTGAATGTTTGCGACTGTTGGCAACCTTAAGGCTAGATCCCGCCCGCACCCGCTTAATCTCCGGCTTTGTCGATACCTATTTACAGCTAAACCAGCAGGAGCAGCAGGTGTTTCAAGAAGAGATTGGTAGACTGGAAATGAATAACCAGGAGGATGTGATGGAAATTGTCACTAGTTGGATGAAACAAGGCATTGAACAAGGAGCCAAACAGGCTTCTCGATCGCTCGTTTTGCGCTTGTTAACTCGCAAAGTGGGAGAATTGCCGGAGGATGTGCGATCGCACATCGATGGTTTATCTCTGCCGCAACTGGAATCTTTAGGAGAAGCTTTATTAGACTTTGCCAGTCTACTTGATTTAACCAATTGGTTAGAGCAAAATTGACCTGAATAAAATCGCTGCTTTGTGTGATCTCTACTCCATCTTTTACACCTCATCATTCTGCTGCTGGTTGGCCTCAACAGCCACTAGATGTGCAACTACTTTTACATTGCGCTCGGACTGCGATCAATCTGGCAACCGCAGACGCATTTGCACTGGCGCATCACACCCCGCTTTTTCCCTTTTGAACTACCCGTCGCCGACTTGTGGCAACGCCGCCAATGGTTATCGCTGTTGAATGTTCCAGTTCCCACCCTCGCCCCGGAAGATTTGCTGCTATCGCTGTGTGTTCACGGCGCTAAGGAATGTTGGGGCAAACTGAAATGGATTTGCGATGTGGCAGAATTAATCCGCACAAATCCTGCTCTCTATTGAGATGCGGTGCTGCAACGAGCCGAGGAATTTCATAGTCGTCGTATGATACTGTTGGGCTTGGCTTTGGCCTCGGATATGCTGAATGCGAAGTTACCCAAAAAAATAGAGGCGATGATTCAAGGCGATCGCGTGATTCCCGCTCTCATCCCCCAAGTGTATGGCTACTTGTTCGGCACTTTACCCTCTACAAGCCGCAGGTGCAGGAGGTAGTGGCAAAAGCACGTTAGTAACTCACCTCTACAAACAAGGATGGAGTTACTTATCAGATGATGTTATTGCCCTTGATTTAACAACGGGTAAAATTCTGCCTTTTCCCCAAACGCCCAGAGTGCGGCAAAACTCAGGAAAACTCGTGCCGAGCGATCGCCTAGCCGAAGTGCCAAAATTGGAAGTGATACTGGAATGCGATCGCATTTATCGAGAAGCCATGACAATTGGAGCGATCGTCTTTGTTAAATATAGTCCTGGTACTTTGGCTCAAATTTCACCATGCTCACCAGCTACTGCGGCTCTAGAACTACTTCGCAATTGCATCAACTTTGTTGATCATAAACAAGCCGCAATGCACCGAGTCAGTGAATTAGTCAAACAAGTACAAGTTTTTTGCTTAAGTTTCAGTGATGAAAAAACTGTGCCTACTGCGGGTAATCTGGGAATCCCCAACACTCAGCACTCAGCACTTTCAAGGGGGGGAGCTGACAACAACAGCATAGATGTGTAAAGTAGTTGAGGACTACTTACCTTTCCCAACATTCATGCATCCATCTATGGATAGAAAAACTAAACGCTTACTGCTGCTTGTAGCCTCCTGTAGTATTGCTGGTGTCATTTTAGGTGGCACTAGCAGCTGGGCAGAGAGTAATCTTTGTTTACATGCTAGTCAAGTTACAAGTGATTGTCTGACCCAAGACCCCTTTGAAAAAACGATACAAGGAATGAGTACTGGGTTAATCGCCGGGGCTGGGGCAGCATTCGGTGTAGCATGGAATATACGCCACGAAGACTAAAACTGATAGTTGCGATCGCGCACCCACAGACTCACAGGCATAGCTTTACCCTGTGGGTCAACTTTCACTTTTACAACTATTGACCGCAATTGTCCGTCTCTAGTTTGTCGCACAGCTTGGGCAACATCGTTCCGGATCTGTTGGCGTTCTTCATCTGGCACTGTATAGTTTTCGATACCATACTGGACATAACCATCTTGATACACACCTTGTAGGGTTGCTTGATTATTAGCCAGAGACTTGGGTTGATTACTAGTAACTCGTACTGGTCTCCAAGCCCTGGGAACACCACGACTAAAAGAAGGCTGCTCCTGTAAAATCACATACAAATCAGTCCCTTCGCGTAATTGTCCATCCCTCCCGCGATTTCTTTGCAGTAATTCTTGCCAGCCAGATAATCTTCGGAGTGTAGAAATCCGAGATATGTTGTAGTCAAGCTCTAAAGAATTACCTTGTAGTACATTTCTAGAATTTACAGGTACAGTTTGCAAAATTACTTCTTTACCTGTGAGATTAGTATACATTGATAAGAAAGGTACTGCGAAAATAATTCCGGCTTGAATCGCTAAAGGAAGCACCAACCTTCCAGTTGGTAAAGGCTTATTCGCTCTTTGTTCTGTAGCTAACAAATAATCCCGAAAAGTCAGCTTCTCTGAAAATTCAGCTTCGGGAGACAATGATTTATTCTTAGTAGATTCAGACTTTTTAGTAGATTCCGAGGAGTCACTTTTCATGAGCGTAGTCCTAGTAGTACGGTGAAACAACATGATTAGGACTAACGCAGAGAAACTTTAAAAAAGGCAAAAGTCAAAAGGCAAAAAGCAAAAGAAAGAATAGAGTTAGAGGGATTTCACATTACTGGAAGATTTGGAACCTCCTAAACGGCGTTCAAACCAAAGTCCAGCACTAATTAACGCCGAACCACACATGACAAATACTAGTGATTTGAACAGAAGTTCAGTGTCATACTCCAGCATTCGGCTAATTACTTGCAGGTTTAACAACAGCATACCGCCCCAAAAAGAGCGTCTATCATTAAACTTCAATCCTTCCCGAATCAGTCCCCAAGCTAACACGGCGAAAAGTACATTGAAAGCAAAAACCCCCAAATCATCAATGGGGTTGATGGCTTGATGCCAGAAAGGTACTATAGCTGTGAAGCCAAGAAAGGTAACAATCAAAGGCAGATTGAAGACTGCTTCCCGACGAATGGGGTTGTTTCGTTGGCGGACTAAAAACAACCATTGCAGTACCGCCAAGCCGCTGAGAATTCCCAAATCAATAATTGGGCGATACATGAATATATCTATGTTACTAGTTGGCGAGGAGAAATTGGAAGTTTGCCACAGCCAACGAAAGGACAGCACATAAAAAGCGAGACCAAACGCTATCAAAGCCAAATCACGGGCTAAAGGTTGAAACAGCCTGTAATTAATTGTAGGAAATAGCAGGTCATCATAACTCCAGAATAATGCAGGCGGCAAAGTAAAAGCAAAGGATGCTACCCAAGGTGCAGTATCTGCAAAATTTGACAGTGGTAAAGGATCGAGGTTCAATTGTAATGAACTAGCAAAAATAAAAGCTGCGATCGCAAAAATCCACCGAGAACGGCAGAAGTAAGCTAAGGGTACAAACAATACCCACGACAGCAGAGGCATATGTTTGATGACTAGTTGCGCCCAATTCCAATCATTTGCCGAATAGCGTAAGTCTCCAATTCCGATCAAATACCCAATCTCTATGAGGATAATTCCCATAATTCCCAGGGAATTTAAGGACAGACTGTAAGCCATCACCAAAACGCCAAAACCCCAGGCAAAAAACAGTTCTGGAGTCGAACCGTTAATATTGAAAACATCAGCCATCAGTGCGATGGTTGCGCCAAAAACCATCGCGGCTAAAATTAGTAATCCTTCACCCAAGAGGCGTTGGCTACGTTTTGGTTTCTTGCCTTCAGGAATGCCAATGGTGGCTTGTCTCCAGGTGTAAAAACCAGTGATGGTAGTTGCCATAAACAAACTCATCATAATGATGAATTTGACATCCCGCGACCATCCTAGCCAGTTAGCGGCAACAAAGGTAATGATGCCTAATGTTAGGAGAATACTGCCAATCATAACCGCAGTCATCATCGAGCGATCGCGTGCAGCAGCTTCTAGGTTATTAAATTGATAACGGTCTGCTATTTGTTGGTACTGCGAAGCACTAATTAGTCCTTCATCTCGCCATAGTTGTGATTCTCGGCGTAACTTCCGCTGAAAATTATCCAATATCATGACCATCTCCAAAGCAATGAGGTAGTTTCACGGTCAACCAATTTTAGATTTTGGATTTTGAATTTTAGATTTCGGACTGACCCCACAGATAAATCTAGGAACCTGTACCATTAAGGAACTATTGGTCATCGTCAGAATAGCGGTTATTGTATTTTCAGTATGCAGCCAAGGCATTACCTAGCATTGTTCTTGTGTAACAGTTTTATTAGGATTAAAAATACGTATAATTATTCACACCAATAATGGAAAAGCCTTCCAACTTATTACTTAAACTGTCACGACGTTTATTTGAGAGCTTAGATGAACAAGAAAAATTTATCGCAGCTTTAGTTAATCCCCAATCTTTTGCACCGTCTATTCTCTGGTGTCAATCAAAACCAGAAATATCACCTTTTTTAGTAGAAACACCTTTAACTTGGCAACCACAATTTATTGACAGATTAGCTTTAGGAGAAAAACCAGGGCAACATCCCCTACATAATCAAGGATATTTCTATTGTTTAGATTTTTCTTCTGTATTTTCAGCCTCAATTTTGTTAGCAATTACTCAGCCAATCCATACAATTTTTGATATGTGTGCGGCTCCAGGCGGTAAAAGTATATTTGCCTGGAAAGCTTTGCAACCAGAATTACTGATTAGTAATGAAGTGATTGGCAAACGTTTAGGTATGTTAATTTCTAATTTAAAACGTTGCCAGATTAACTCATCTATTGTAGTTAACAGAGATTCGAGTATTTTTGCTGAAAGTATACCTGCATCTAGTAATTTAGTAATTGTTGATGCTCCTTGTACGGGACAATCTTTACTAGCTAAGGGTGAAAAAGCACCTGGATGTTTTCATCCCACAGCAATTAATAAAAGTGCCAATCGCCAAAAACGCATCATTGCTAACTCCGCTCAACTTGTTGCGCCTCAAGGGTATCTTGCTTATATGACATGCACCTATTCTCTAGAGGAAAATGAGCAAGTTTGTGAATGGTTTTTATCACGCTTTCCTCAATTTCAAGCAGTCAAAGTTAGCCATTTACAAGAGTATCAATCACACCTGACAAATATTCCTTGTTATCGTATGTTTCCGCAAAATCGATTAGGTGCTGGTGCATTTACTGTGCTGTTTCAAAATAAAAATGAAGGTGAGAGTCAGGAGTTAGATTTAGGTGCTTTATCTACGGTGTGGATGAATAGTAATAGTGCAGTATTAAAGGATACTAATATTGTAGGCGCGGATTGCTGAATCAACTGTTGCAATCGTTAAGCCATGCTGTAAAGCCTGACAGATAAGTATTCTATCAAAGGGATCTTTATGCAATTCAGGTAGACTTGCAAGTTGAGTAACGCTACCTTCATCTAAGTCAAGATTTGTAATTTGATGGCGATCGCGTTGTTTGGGAATATATAGCGTTTCTCAGTCTAGTGAGGTACAGTAGCAACAATGGGTAAACCAATTATGAATATCATTTAATGAGACTTGATTAAAAGCAGTTTCAATTGCTTTTGCTAAGTCTGGATAACTTCTAGC
>NZ_JAIVFW010000057.1 GCF_020829595.1 Nostoc sp. CHAB 5844 | reverse complement strand
GCTCTTGACCACTGTGATGCAAGGATTTTGCACTATTTTACCCTCAACCCTTGCACCTGAATATATTTTTAGGCTCTCATAATTTAGAAACTGTCACCTTTTTTTCTTTTTCAGCAAGCCCTAATTAATCACTTGGATGCAATAGACCTCTTGCAAAAGTCCTAATTTTAGACTTTCTCTCTGCGCCTCTGCGTGAGGCAAAAAAACATTTATGCAAGAAGTCTATTGAGAACACCCGATGCCATTCATATTGCAACGGCTACAACATTACGCTGTACCCATTTTCTCACCAATGACCAACAACTACGAACAGCGACAAACTTATTGATCGTGATTTTAGATGAAGTGCTGGCATTATGAGCGATCGCTAACAAGCTGATTTTACCAAGCTATTCTGCTGCTGCAAATATAACACCTTCATATAGTAGTGCGATCGCCAACTCAAATTCGATACTAGGTAGGGTAATCATATCTCCCTCAGTGTAGGGATAGTAAAGCCACATTCTTTCCTCTCCACGAGAGTAGCGTTCGACGGAGATTTTTTCTGAATCTATCAATAAATATTCTTGTAATGAGGGAATTGTTAAGTAATTAGTAAATTTTTCACCGCGATCTCTGCTGCTTGTACTAGGGGACAGAACTTCGGCAATTATCTTAGGATTTTGAATAAATTTACGAGCATTTAGGTCTTGAGGGTCGCAACTGACGACCACATCAGGATAATAATAGATATTTTTACTATCAAATTGCACTTTCACATCCAACACATTGATTCGGCAACCTCTAGCACGTAAATGAGGGCG
Source organism: Nostoc sp. CHAB 5844 (assembly GCF_020829595.1). Classification (GTDB taxonomy): domain Bacteria; phylum Cyanobacteriota; class Cyanobacteriia; order Cyanobacteriales; family Nostocaceae; genus Nostoc_B. The sequence goes on along the minus strand of NZ_JAIVFW010000057.1, from coordinate 50,535 downwards.
TAAGGCTGTGTAAAAATTCAGTGCAATATCATTGTGGGGAATTGTACCACCTGTCATCGCAAAAACTTCGCCGTTGACATATTCGTAACGAAGCTCTTGCTGGGGTTCCCATACGAGATATTCCTCGATGGTCATTTTTTGAGGTTGTTGGGAGATAGCTACCATAGCAAGATTATTTGCAGTTTGTTTTGATTTTAGCTTGGAGGGTAGGATAGCTATAAATTATGGGCTTGTCAGTGTTCACGAGCTAAAAAACTCTCTTCCCTAGCCCCTAGTCCCCAATCTCTAGCCTCCTATTTTTTAGATTGAGCAATTTTCAATAATATCCTGTTACAGATTCTAGGAACTCGAAGGTAGAGTATAGGTCTAAATCATCTATATTGCGTAATTCTTCATGTTTCGACAACCTGCTTTTGGCATCGCTTTAAGTACGCTTGTCCTTGCTAGTGGATTTATCACTACTCCGATACCAAGCCACTCATCTACCAACAAAACAACTCAACAGATTGCTTCTAGCCAGCTTGCCTCATCAACTACTACCTTTAACACGACTGCATTAGAGAAATCAGTTTTTGAACAAATAAATCGCTATCGAGTTTCTAAAAAACTGCCAAAGTTAACTCTGAATGCCAATATCTCTCGCCAAGCAAGGATTCACAGTCAAAACATGGCTAAGGGAAAAGTGCCATTTAGCCATAACGGATTTGAAAAGCGCGTTACAGCTACTTCGATTCGCTTCAATAGTGCAGGTGAAAATGTTGCAGTTAATCAGGGATACAGCAATCCTGCTAGTCAAGCTGTCATTGGTTGGTTAGATAGTCCTGGACATTTGAAAAATATCAAAGGCAAATACAACCTGACTGGGGTTGGTGTGGCTACTAATCAGCAAGGCGAAGTCTACTTGACGCAAATTTTCCTGCTGACTAGATAAATTGAGTTGCTGAAATCATGTAGTGTCTAAAGGTATTCTTTTGTGGAAGACACTGCATTTATTATTGAGTAATTCATGACATTACCAGATTTTCAGGTTTGCGATCGCGACATTAATGACTCTACCCTCAGTGAGTACTTAAAATCTCAGACAATTGCTGTTGATACGGAAACAATGGGGTTATTGCCACAGCGCGATCGCTTGTGTCTCGTTCAGCTGTGCAACACTGAAGGTAAAGTTACAGCGATCCGTATCGTTAGAGGACAAACAGAAGCCCCTAATTTAAAAAAACTTCTCGAAGCAAAGGATGTGCTGAAGATATTTCACTTTGCTCGTTTTGACCTTGCTACTTTACGCTACAACTTGGGGATTTACGTTCAGCCTGTTTTTTGTACCAAAATCGCTAGTAAGTTAGCCCGGACTTACACCAACCGTCACGGACTAAAAGAGGTAGTACAAGAGTTAGAAGAAGTAGAACTTGATAAAAGCGCCCAAAGTTCTGATTGGGGTAATGCTGCTAATTTGACTGAAGTGCAACTAAGTTATGCTGCCAATGATGTCCGCTATTTAATCAGTGTCCAACACAAGCTAAGTGAAATGCTCAAACGAGAAGAACGTTGGCAACTAGCGCAAGAATGCTTTCTAGTTCTACCAACAATCGTTTCATTAGATTTATTACACTTCAAAGATTTATTTGAACATTAAATTATATGGCATTCTAAACAGTATAGTAACCCTATCTAATTTGTAAAGATTGCTAACGTTTAGATATCCGACTTTTTTAAAAAGTCGGATATCTAATTCTTCAAGAATGATGTTAGAAGATAGGTTGGGTTTACCTAATGAGAAACAACAAAGGTTTGATAATGTAGGGTTTCGTTCCTCAAACGCTGCTAAAGGAGGCGTAGAACGCGTCCAACATAGGGCTGCCCCAACCTATGCCTAATGACTTATTTTTCAGGTCATTATTTAGCCTAAGATCCAACATTAGAATCATCTGGGCTAGAATCTCTAGATTCATTAATGCTTTGTTTAACTTCGCTAGCTTTTTCTTGAATGCCTTCTTTGAGGTTGCTAGCTCCTTCTTGAATGTTTTCTTTGAGGTTGCTTACTCCCCTTTTAATACTTTCAGCAGTATTTTCGCCTCCCTTTGGCTGATTCTCTGCATGATTTTGTAGGCGAGCTACTATATTGTAATCATCTGCACCTGCGGGAGTTCTAGATTCAACGATACCTTCTGTTGGGCCGCCGATTGCCTTCCATGCTGCTAGACCACCCTTGAGTTGAGATACATGTTCAAAACCAGCAGAACGCAGAACTTGTGCAGCTTGAGCAGATTCTTCGTCATTGCCACCGTAAAGGTAGATATCACGGCTTTTATCTATAGTTGGTACGGCTCGGTCTGCTAATTCATCAATTGGCATGGGCATTGCTCCCATGATATGACCTTCGTTATATGTTTGGCGATCGCGCACATCTAAAATTGTAAAAGCTGGTTCGCCCCATTCCAACCGAGATTTGAGAACATGAACATCAGACTGAGGCTCTATGGGTGGCTGTGAAGGAATAATGTTGTCTATTAGATTACTCATAAAATATCCTTAACTGACTTCCTAACAGCAATTTAACGAGATCAAGCTATTCAATTGCTCTTTCTCTGGTATGAATGTTAGAAAAGTCTTTCTTCTGGCATATTTGCTGATTTTTCAGTATTCATGGAACTTTCAAATGTGTTTAAATCTGAAGGATAAAACAGGAGTCAGAATACAGAATTCAGAATTCAGAATATTCTACCCATAAAGCGAAAAGTCGGAGCGCCGTCGAACGGTGAGCAGCGCGCTCCTGGGGGTCTCCAAGAGGAGCGACTGCCGAACCTCGAAGAGGCGAGCTGAACTTTTCAAGACAGGGCATTAGTTTTAAGGCGAGAATATTTTAATTTTTTTCGCCCACCATTCCACTCGCTTTTAACCAATATTCATCACCCACTCGTACAGAATACACAACTGATTTCTGACGACTGAGTTCTGAATTCTTCTCATAAACTAAATATTTTTTAATTAACAACTATAGATAATTTAATTTTTTATCTCGGCGATCGCCAACAACAATGTTTCTTCAATTTCTTGCCGAATTGCTGGGGTAATACTATTAGAAACATTCAGACAATTTATTAGTAACTTATTAGCATTGTAATATTGTTGAATTAATTCAATTTGCTGTTTGCTAAACTGCCAATCATGACAAATATCTCGATACTTAATTAACAGTTCCCTAAATTTTTCACTCCAGAATTTACCATGCTCAATCCACCACTTGCGAAATTTATGAGGATGATTTTGTTCATTTGGTAATTGTTTTTTAAGATTGTGGAGAAATTGTTTAAATTTAGATTCAACAACCAAATTCAAAGCTTTATCAAATGCAATATTCAAGGCATGAGCATAGTCGAAAACAATAGCATCATTCAAGATATAATTACAGGCGAATTCTAGTTCACCAGCACAGGAAAAAGTACTAGTAAGAAATTCATCAATGGCAAGTTCAGGATTAAATGCTAAATTGCCGATAATAGCACGCTCAAGACCATAGCTAGATGAATGGCAGAAAACTTGGTATTGAGGAAAATTACTACCTTTAAGAAACACCTCAAGTGTTCGACCTATACAAACTAGGTAAAAAGCCCGAATAGCGCTTGCTTTATATTGAGTAGCAACTGAGTTAGATTTTTGATGCAGCCATAGTATAAAATCTTGAATTTTCTGGTCATTAGCTACCAAAAAATCAATTTTTTGTTTCATTAATCGCAGTATTTCATCAGCATTTGATAACATACTCACAGTCAGCAAGAAAATATTTTGATATCGTTTTTCAGTTAGATGATTAATTAGCTGATTGACAGACTGCTCTTGATAATTTTCTACAGTATTTTTTGCTGCCAAATACTCTTGTAAAGTTAGGTGTGAAAAAGAATAAATTCCCTGCGATCGCGCTACCAATAAACCATAATCCACCTCAAGTAATTTTAGGATTTTTTCGCTATCTTGTAAGTGCTGAGTTTTCAGTTCTGAGGATGTAGAAAAAAGATAATGATGTTTACTTAAATACTGAGCTATCAGTATTTGAATTTTTTCCTGTTCAAAAAAATAATCTCCTTGCTCAAAAGTAATAGCCGCAATTTGAGCAAGTAGCTTTTTTATATTAGCTAAATCCAAATACCAGCCATTTGAAACCCTTTGAATACCTCTAATTTCATCCCATCGCTTCAGTAAAATATTCAATGCTTGCTCATATAACTTAGCTGGTTTAAAGGTAAATTCAGATTTTACTTGAAAGAATAAGCAAATTAGATGTAGTAAGATTGGTGTTGCAGCTAATTCCCGGAGTTGCTTATTTTCGGGTAAATGCAGTTGATGAATAAATAAATTTCCTCTAGCTTCTCCATCTTCCTTAGATTCATGAGCAACTGCAACAAACCAGTTTTTCACAAAAGCTTCAGCTTGTTGTAGGTCAAAGTCTGCAATTTCAATTTCCGTAAATCCTGCAAACTTATATTTTTGAGCCGCTATTCGACAGCTAATCACAAACTGATTTTTGTAATAATTCTGACAAAATCGCCGAATTTCTCGGTTAACCTGAATTACATTCTCGGCTTGTACTTCATCTAATCCATCCAGCAAAATCAATGCTTTGCCTTCAATTAATATACTTAATGTTGATTCTACTTCAACTCCACAAATTAGAAGTTCTTGGCTAATATATTTCAACAGACTGAAGTCATTACTATCTGGAAAATCTTCAGAAAAGTTCTTGAGGCTGATAAAAATGGCTACGTGGTTTGGTTGAAATCCTCCTTTATTACACTCAATTGCCAGGTATTTTAAAAATGTTGTTTTACCTGAACCAGGTTTACCCAACACCATTAACTTTGAGTAAAGCGATGCTGCTTCTAACCCTGGTAATTTTTTTGGAAATTGGTCTTGTCCGAGGCGTTTAAAGCCTGACTCAAAACAAAAGTCTTTCAATAAATCTCCAGTCTCTAAGTATCGTTGGTTAGTAATCTTTTCTAAGGTGTGGACGGTAATATAAATATCGGCCAATGGAATTGCCTGGCCAACATCCAACATTTGCAGAGTACCGCATTGGTCTTGAATTTTGTCTTGGCGCTTTTGACGAATTTCCTGCACCAGTGTATTTAAATCTCTACTGTTAGCGTGTGATTTAGCATTCGCTTCTGAAGTTACATCTTCCGGTAGACCAGCAATTTTTTGCCACGATAATCCTAAATGTTGACAAATTTGTACAAAGCAGCTGCGAGAAACTGGCTCACCTGCAAAAAACTTAGATACTGGTTGACGGGTGATACCTAAAGCTGTTGCTAATTTGTGTTGGCTTAAAGTTTTATCAGTTAAAGCTGTTTTTGCAGCCCTGATGCCTTCTGAAGAAGCTCTTAATCCTTGGCTTGTCATACTATCAGCTGTTTTAAGTAATTTTGGTGACGTAGAGGAATGTAGCTGCACGTAGACACACCCTGGAACAATGTCCGTACTTTTCCAAATAAAATAGTTTTGGAAAGTTTAGAGTGAAATATTCTACCAGATTTATACCTGGAATCAGTTGAGGGCTGGCTTGGTGAGCAATTTACTTTCTGTTTGAATGATATTTATTCTTAGAAATACTCAAGTAATTCAACTTTTTTTCAATGAAAAAGTATTAAGTTATACTTCTATTTTCAAAAACATACAAAAGTCATACAAAACTTATACATTTGGTATGCACTATGATAGCTGAAGTTTTCCTAAATTTAATAGAAAATTAAGTGTATCTCAGTAGAGTAGTGCTACTGCCTAGCAAAAAGCTGTTTTATGTCTAATTACTCAACTTAAGTAAATGTCAAGAGAATTTAAAAAATTTTTGTAATATAAACTTCTTTAAAGTGGCTTCTCACATTCCAAAAAAGCTATCTCAACCGGGAGTTGCCAGATAAATAATAGGCTAGAACTTTATGGTTATGCTTCCTGCTACAAACCCCAAAATTCTTGTTGTAGATGACGACTTTGGTGTTCGTAATCTTATTTACCGTTTTCTCAGTCGGAAATATCAAATAGAGTCGGCGGCTGATGGCAAAACAGCTTTATCTTTGTTTGACCAATTTAATCCTGCTTTAGTAATTTTGGATTGGAATTTGCCCGATATCAGCGGCTACAATTTGTGCGAAGAAATGCAGAGTCGCACCAATGTATTAGTAATGATACTGACAAGTAGAAATGCGGAAGAAGATAAAATTAAGATTCTTTCTGCGGGTGCTGATGACTTTCTAACTAAACCGTTTAGTTTGGCAGAAGTAGAAGTTAGAGTCCAAGCACTTTTAAGACGTGTACGTTGCATCAATCCTTCTCCGGTACAGCGCTTAGTGTTTAAGCAACTAGCAATTAACCCAGAAGGTAGAGAAGTCACACTAAATGATAAACCACTAAATTTAACGGCTTTGGAATTTAATATTTTACATTTTTTGGCGAGTCATCCTGGGCAAGCTTGGAGTCGTCCACAACTCATCCAAAAAATTTGGGGTTGTGACTATGTGGGAGATGGACGAGTTGTTGACGTACACATTGGTCAACTACGCAAGAAACTAGAAGTTGATCATAATGTACCTGAGTTTATTAAAACGGTTCGCGGCTATGGTTATAAATTTGAATTGCCGGAAACAACAACTGTTTAATCAGCTTGTCATGCCATTACAATGACCTTACACATAATATATCAAGCTAAACAAGCATTTATAACCTTAAATCTCCGAATATGCTGTTATTTCGGCTTCTACTTGATTAGCTAAAACGTGTAATAGCAAGCTTATTTGTCTCTTTTAAAGACAAAACTTGTCTAATTATGTCTTGAATTCCTCATACCTTCGCCATTTCCAGAAAAGCCTCCACTCGTCGAGAGTGATAACACTGCTGTAAAACTCTGATAAAGATGTCTGAGAAATCTAATTTCATACCTAGCCTTAGCGACTGAAGTCGCAGCTACATAGACAAAACCCGCCTACGAGGGTTCTAAAACTTTAATTCTATGAGTCCGCGCAGGCGGTGAGACAGCGCTGCCTCTTGGTTTCCAACGCCAGTCGCTCATGGGGAGCCACTCCGTTGCGAGGGTTCCCCTCGTTGAAGGAAGTGGCGTGGAAACCCCCTACGTACCCGTCGCTGGCTTCTCCGCAGGCGACTGTGAACCTGATCTTCGTAGCGGTAGCGAGGCACGAGCGTCAGGGACGAGAGTTTGTGTAGTAGCGAATTATATTCGCCCATTACTTTTCAAACATCCTCTGATAAAGATAGATTTATCATAAGGGCGCACATTAATCTGTGCGTCCTGATTAAATTGTGACTTTTTTACCTGTATATATACCACAATTAACTCTAGTTCTATTAATTAAAAGAAATTTTTCAAAACCGAAACAGGAATAGAAATTCCAAAGACATATTTAAATGTTGACTTCGACATAATTAGTCAATTTGGGTCGAATAAATCAAATTTTCTTGCTTGTAAATTAAGTTTTTCCGGCTAATAATGCAAGTGTAAAGTTAAGCAAATCAAGCTTAATTTCTAACAGATACTAACCGTTTGACCAAATTTAGTTTGAGGAAAAACTGATCATGAATACCAAAAATTTGGGATTGAATCCTGCTGGTTCTGAACTATTTGTAGATTCTGAAAGTTTTGTGCAAGACTTAGCTGATACAGATGCTATGAACTTGCAGGGAGGATATGGCCCCGGCATCGACAAATTGCTAGAATTCGGTGTAAATGTATATGCACTGAATAATATTGTTTCTATAGCTAAGACATTTAGCGGTGCTGGCGGCGGTATTCCTGGTGGCGGCGCTGGTGGCGGCGCTGGTGGTGGCACTGGTGGTGGTGAGTAATAGTTAAAATCTTCCTATTAAATAGAGTTCAGCTTGTGATTGCTGAATCCTAGTCTAATGATCTAATGAGCAGGATTAAGCTTTTAATTTCTTTATCCTGCTCAAATTAATTAGTCTAATAATAAAATCAATTTTTATCTAAAGAGCAAAAGCAATGAATAGAATGTTAGCTAAACTCCAATTTAATCGTGCTGAATTATTTCATAATTATGAAAACTTTTTACAAGAACTGTCTGATACAGATTCCATCATCATACATGGAGGTAACAGCAACGGTTATTCTAAGGATAGTAGCTTTGAAAGAAAGTTATTGGAATATGCGTTAGTTGGATTTGCTATCCATAATATTGTGTCACTAGTCAAGTTATTTATTGATAGTTCTAAATCGCGATCGCAGAACTGAGCAATGATATTCAAGCTTGCTGTCTAATTCATAATCGACTGCTTTAATTACAAACAGAAAAATATGCAATTGCTAAATTCATCGATATTGCCAACTGCAAATACTCCGAGCCAAACATTACTAAATACACTGGAAGATATAGCTACTAAGGTTCAGATTCAATCTAACTTTTGTATTTCCCATCCAAATTACAAACCTTTAAAACTTCCAGATGAGGCAGTATTACGTTTTCAGCGATTACCATTAAACCTTCAGCAAAAGTTTCTTAATTCACAATTGTGCAATTTTCTCTACAGTATTTACTATAACGGCGCTGGCAGAACTGCTCTGTCTTTAGATATAAATCCAATGGATTCGACAATGCCCAAGAATTTAGAGAACAATACTTATCTTGGAGTAGATGTGGAGTTTTATGAGCAATTACACTTGTCCAATAAAGGTATAGGCTACTTTGACCCCGGTTGGCAAGTTTTAGTAAAAGAAAGCGATCGCACTGTTGCGGTGAAAAAAGGTGACTTGACTTTGCATATAGAACGCGATCGCCATCTTCGAGATGCAGAACAAAATGCGATCGCGGGAGATATAGTTGCCGTCAAGATGCCTCGCAATTTAGTGCAGAACGGTTTTTACATGGCGGTTGGCAATGCCGGAGTATCAAGACGTGCTGATACTGCGATCGATTCCCACCTTGTGCGTGTTTACTTTAATTTAAGTCCTGAAGGTGCAGTTGCAGTTATGAGCAGCCTCACACATCAACTCAACACAATGTTTATTCCTTTTACTTTTAAAGCACTTTACAATCCTTCAGACTACGAACGCTCCGATACAGCAGTGCTTTACTTTGAGAAAACTAAATATCCAATTATTCAACAAGTGTTGCAAGATATTTATGTAAACTATAAATTGCATTTTAGATTGGAAATACCACTATTTACAAAGTTACTCGCACCAGGAGTCGCTCTTGCAGAGGAACCAGATAATAAATTTTCTGAAAGAGAAAGTTTTGGCATAAATCGTTGCCAAATTGTTACCAATGCTTTACTAGAAGCTTTGCAACAAGGAGATGAATCAAAAGAAAATCGTGTAGCTTTAATGCTTAAACAATTTGCCTCACAGAGAATTGAATTGCAACGTCCTTATCTTAATTTCAATTCTCAAGATATTTATACACCATTAGCTTTATAATCTTTTGTGTCAAACTGCTAATTCTAGGGTGTAATAGAACGAACTAACTAAAATTAGCTTATTTTTGAACTAAATCCTAGGCACAAAAATGTTAATTGTATATTTATTTATGATTGTTAGCCTTTAATAAGTGTCCTTAGCCTTAAGTATTTATCTTAGACTAAGGGCTTTTTTTAATTGTTTAACTTTGGATTTTCGAGAAAGTAAGTGTTTTATTTACCTTACTAATTAACTGATAATTTAAATCTTTCTCAGGATATAAATTAAAGAAAAAATCACTAAACTATTTACTACTATTTATGGCTGTGATTGATAAAAGTAATTTAATAAGATAAAGTTAACAAATTTTCTATTGAGCTAAGCAGACAAAATTAACAGATGTTATTGCAAAAACACCAATTTGGAATGCTTTTTCTATTTGGATGAGGTTTGTAAGATCTATGTCACATGAAATCAAGCAATTTCAAGATTTTGAAAACTATAACGTTAATATCAGCAAGTTTTTAACACCTTTTCAGCAAAAAGTTTTGTTAAAAAATCTCCAAGCATGTTTACAACCTGAATACCGTCGTCGCATCGAAATTATGTTGTTAGCTGATCAGGGTAAATCTCCAAGCAAAATTTGTCAAATATTAGGTTGTTCTTACCATATGGCGCGGTATTGGAGCAGTGTAGCAAAAGCTGGGTTAGCTCACCAATGGCAGGAGCAAAAGATAGGCAGGCCAAAAAGTGTTAACGAGCAATATATCGAACGCTTGAAAGAATTGGTAACTCATAGTCCTCATGATTATGGCTATCCATTTCAAAGCTGGACAGCACAATGGTTAAGTAAACATTTAGCCAATGAAATTGGAATTAAAATTACCGAACGCCACATCAGCCGTTTACTTAAACAAATGGGACTGTCTACAAAACAAAGAAACAATAGCCTTAAACAAGAAACTGCTGATATTCAAGATTCGGAAATTATTATAGGAGACCTGCAATTTACCTGTGAGCCTAATAGTTTTGAGGAGTTACTCAATTTTGTTGCTACTTATCACTAATACATTGGCAAAAAAGAGTGGATATTTTTAGATTATGTCGTTGAAATAGTGATAGTAATTTTAACAACATAATCTAGAAATTGGCGCTTTATTAAAAAAACAGGAATTAAGTAATGACTGATTTTTTTATTATTACTCCTGAAGATATTCTGTATCAAATAAAGCTTTCTTGCCAACTTCCAGATATGATTGAAGCAATAGCTACTCGTAAAATTATTGCTGATGCAGCTGATAAAGCAGGTATAAAAATTAAGGCAGGAGAGCTTCAGCAGGCAGCAGATAATATGCGATCGCTAAAAAAACTTATCAAAGCTAAAGATACCGAAGCATGGCTAGAAAAACATTATCTTTCTCTAAATGAGTTCAAAGAATTAGTTCAAATTTCCTTGCTTTCTGCAAAGTTAGCTCATCATCTTTTTGCAGAGCAAGCCGAACCTTTCTTTTCTGCACATCAACTCGATTATGCTACATCCATAACTTATGAAGTTGTTTTAGATGACGAAGACTTAGCTTGGAAACTGTTTTATGCACTGCAAGCAAATAAAATATCTTTCCAAGACATTGCTCACCAATACATACAAGAACCAGAATTACGCCGCGTTGGTGGATATTGCGGGATACGATGCCGTAGCAATTTTAGTCCGGAGATTGCAGCTTGCGTTTTTACTGCTCATCCGCCGCAAATTCTCAAGCCAATTCTCACACAAAAAGGAGTTCATTTGATTTGGGTTGAAGAAATTATTCAGCCTCATTTAGACGAAGCACTGCGCTCTAAAATTCTCGGAGTTTTGTTTTCTGCTTGGTTAAAGCAACAACTTGAGGAAATTAAAATTGTGGTGCAGATTTAATCCTAATTCGTAATTCGTAATTATATATAGGACTCTTATTTGATTTTTGAAATATACGTAGCAAAAAAATGTAGGTTGGGTTAACGTAAGGAAAACCAACATTAATCTTGGTGTTGGGTTTCGCTGATGCTCAACCCAACCTACGGCTAATGCACAACTTTAGCCTTGCCAATTTACTAGCTGTATTTCAACAAATCCATATCTCAACTTAATTGTTCATACTTAAATTTCCCTTTAATAAACTTATTAAAGTATTGACCTTTAGACGGTGCATTGTCTAAGTCTTCCTTGACATTAGAAGGGACTTTGAAATATTCGTAAACACTTCCGCTATCAAATTCAATAGTCAGTGTTTGAGTTGTTGAATCATAGCTAAATTCCTTAATAAAGCTGCCTTCAGGTTTGAGTAAGGGGAAAGCTATGACATCCCGAATACTGGCAGAGTCAGTCAATAACATCACCAACCGATCAATTCCAATACCTAGACCGGCTGTAGGTGGCATTCCATATTCCAAGGCGGTGAGAAAGTCTTCGTCTACGCCTTGGGCTTCTAAGTCACCAGCGGCTTTGCGGGCGGCTTGGGCTTCTAGACGTTCTCTTTGGTCGATGGGATCTGTCAATTCTGAGAAGCTGTTGGCGGCTTCGCGTCCGACAATAAATAACTCGAATCTTTCTACTAAACCTGGTTGAGAAAGGTGAGGCTTGGCTAGTGGTGAAATTTCTACGGGATAGTCAATGACAAAGGTAGGCTGAATTAAATTTTCTTCTACCTTTTGCTCAAAGGCTTCATTTAATAGTTTGCCAATTGATGCCACTTCTTGGATGTTGACAAGCCCAGCATTTTTAGCTGCTGTTTTTGCTGCTTCCAAAGTTTGGAAAGAATTGAAGTCTAAGCCTGTAGCTTCTTTGACTAAATCGTGCATTGTCACCCGTCGCCAAGGTGGTGTTAAATCTACTGTTTCACCTTGGTAGGTAATTTGCAATGTACCGAGAACTTCTTGGGCGACGGTGGTAATAATTCCTTCCGTCAGCGCCATCATATCGTTGTAGTCGGCGTAGGCTAGGTAAACTTCGATGGAGGTAAATTCGGGGTTGTGACGGGTGGAAATTCCCTCATTACGGAAAATCCGTCCCAATTCAAACACTTTTTCAAAGCCACCAACAATTAACCGCTTGAGATGGAGTTCTGTGGCAATCCGCAGATACAATTCCATTTCTAAGGTGTTGTGGTAAGTGACAAAGGGACGTGCATCTGCACCGCCAGCTTCACTTTGCAAAACAGGCGTTTCAATTTCCAGAAAATCTCGCTGTTCTAAATAGCGGCGAATACCCGCCGTAATTTGGGCGCGACGGCGAAAAGTTTGCCGGACTTCAGGGTTAACTATCAAGTCAACGTAGCGCTGACGGTAGCGCTTGGCTATATCTGTCAATCCATGCCACTTGTCGGGTAGGGGCAGAAGGGATTTTGTGAGGATAGTGTATTGTTTGACGTAGACTGATAACTCGCCCTTTTCAGTCCGTTTAATCGTGCCTTTAACTCCCAGAATATCGCCTGCATCTGTGAGTTGCTTCAGATGGTTGAAAGCATCAGCATCAATCTCTGCCATGCTTTCTTGAATCCGATTTTTCTCCAGATAAAGCTGTATGTTGCCAGTTTCGTCTTGCAAGGTGAAGAATGCTAACTTACCAAAAACACGCCGCGCCATAATCCGACCGGCGATCGCAACTTCTAAATCAACTTCTTCACCGTTGGCTAAATCAGCAAATTCTTCTTGCAATTGGGCTGCGTGATGGGTAGATTCCCAACGATAGGCATAGGGATTAGCCCCTAACTGCTTAATCTGGTCTACTTTTTCCAGCCTTGCGGCACGGATATCTTCTTCCGACATGGTAACGAACTTAATAGGGCAAGATTAATTATAGATGCTGCAAAAGTAGACAATGAGAGATTTTTGTCGTTGATCTGCTAAAGCAGGAATTCCGGAATACTGGATTTTAGATGTAAATCAGCGTCAAGTTTATGTTTTCCGTGAACTGAATTTGGCTGGTTATAATCAACAATTGATTTTAGAAGAGAATGAATCAATCTCCTTGATTGCCTTTTCAGAAATTAAAGTTCAAATTAGTCAAATGTTTGCGTAAATTTAGCGATCGCTTTTTGTGTTGTGTAGGCGATCGCTTTTTATTGACACAGCTATTAACACAAATATAAAACTCTTTTCTCAGTCAATTACAACATCTATTTTTGCCCAACTTGGAAAGAATGCCGAGACAAAATAGCCTTCATCTTTAAGTTGATCAATTGCATAACAGCCTTAATCATTTTTTGCTGATCTGGATGTAAATCTAAAGCCTCTATAGCTTGAGAAAGGTTATTGCCACTCCGCAATTGTTCTTTCAGTTTTTCCCGTTGCGCTAAATTTAATATCTTATTAATTTCTTTGTTGCGGCGTTGACGTAAAGCTTGGAGTTGTTGGCGTTCTTGCGGAGTCAAATCAGCGTCAGAATACGCAATGAAGTTGCTGGTGGCTTGGTTAGATTGTGCAGAAATCACACTAGAATTAGCATGAATTTGTAGAGGTGTAGCTAAAGCAATCCCAGGCATAAAGATGACAAGGGCGAGAATATTAGCTAATACAGACAACCATTTGGAAGAGTTAATTACCATTTTGAGAAATGCCTAAACGAAATTTCATGCTCTGCCAGTTTTAGATTTTGGATTTTGGAATGGTTCTTAGATAAAAGCCCCGCCCAGAAAAATTTTAGATTAAAAGTCTTTACTTAATCTAAAATCGCAAATCTAAAATCCAAAATTGTTTGACCATTCACAAACAGATGGTAGCTTAGATGATTTTGCGACCTATGTCCAGAAGACATACAGCAAGATGCAGAAGACAAGTTGTTCCTGAATATTTATCTCTGCTAAACACTCCTAAAAATTATTATCGGAGATCAGGAAATCTTAAAAAATAAATCACGCTACAGAAAATTTATCTTCAGGTAAGCAGGTAAAAAATCTGCCTTTGAAAAGTTCTCATTTAAGGTGACAATTTATAAGATATTTTTATTGATTTTACTCAACTTGCTCATTAAGTATAAATAAAAATAAATTGTTATCGGGTGGGTATTACAATGCCCACCCTACAAGCTACTGAGGTCTTTTCATTCTATTTATTTCTTGTTGTAATTCTTCAATTTGCTGACGTAAATTTTCTGCTTCACTTGCGGATGTTTCTGCTGCAACATTTACTGCACCAACAGAGGGCGATCGCTGATAATTTCCTCGGCGAATTTGCTGGTATTCTTCTGATACTGCCCACTCCCTTAAATAACGTAGGCGTTCCACAGCAAAAGGATGACTCAACATCATACCCTGAGCGCCATTGTATATCAATAATTTATATATTTGATTCAGCCCATCTTGGTCTAATGCTTGATAATTTTCTGACTGGCGGATAAATTCTTGTAAACTACACTCGTGGGCATATTTGCTACTTCCGCCAGATACCTTCATCATTGAAGACATTACAGGATTTAAGTCATCAATTACTAACAATGCGGCACGATCTGCGCTTAACTCAGCTTTTCGTCGCCATTCAAAAAAGGCGTATATCAAGGCTTGTGTAACGAAATTACCAATGCCAAAGGTTAATTCACCTAGAGCAGAAGCAGCACTCATCGCCCACATCGCCATTTGAATTAAAATAGTATGACCACATTTAATATGCCCCAGTTCATGGGCTAACACCGCCCTAATTTCGACTTCCTCCAGCAAGTCTAGTATGCCTGTATTTATGACAATGAAAGGATTTTCTTGCCCTAAAGCATAGCTATTTGCTTGGGGATCTTGTGAGACAAACAGTGCAGGTTCTGGGTAAATGTCCAAATCCCGCACACATTCCCGAAATATCTGGTAAATAGTGGAATATTGTCGCGGCCCTACTTGGATGGTGTTACCCATTAGATAGACTAACTGCGGGCGTTCGTAGACAAATTCCATAAATTTACGGGCAATTAAATCAAATCCTGGTAAATTGCGTAAAGCTTGTTCAGCTTGGCGATCAAGTGGATGTCTGAAGGCTTCGCTGGCAATTCCTTTGTAAGTTGGCATAGGTTAAGGTAATGAGTCAATGGTTATTAGTCATTGGTCATTTGTCATTCGTAATTGACAAAGGACAAATGACAACATAATAGAAATGGGGCTAATGGAAGTAAAAATCACTTTGTATGGGATTAAAAACGTGTGATTGAGGCAGAAGTTCATTTGTCACTACATAACTTCCTGCGATCGCAGGCGGGGTTTCCTTCCTGGCCTCATCATTTGACGATGGCAAGGTTGGTAGCACGCGCCTTGCGTCTAGGACGTAGTGCCTTAATTCAGGTAGGGGCAGCTTGTGGCTATCAAGGGCGATATCGCACTAGCTTTGTCGCATCGGCATTGATGTGGCATGGACCTGTTATTATTGTTGCTCCAGAAATTGTGCAACAACGTCTATTACAAGTAGAAATTCCCCGCTTACAACAGTGGTTACAAGTTAAAAAACCAATCAGGACAGGCGATGCTTGGCCTTATTCCGATTTCCAAGGGCTACTCCTAACTTCCCCAGAAGCTTGGTTAAAAAGGCAGTTAACATCCTCTGATACTTTTCCGCCAGGCATTCCGACAATTATTGATGGTGTAGATGATTTAGAAGATTGGGTATGGCATCAGCTAATTCAAGATGTGCAACCTCAAGACTGGGAAGAACTCATGCTGGCTTGTCCTCACCAAGTTGAAGCAATTCTTTCTGCTAGAACACAATTAACAAAAGAAGTATTCCAGCACCCAGCTAATCCTTATGAGTGCTATCTCATCTCCCAGCCAGAAGCAGAAATTATTAATCGTCTTTTTGCTGAATTAGAGCTAGAGACTATTCCTGATGTGTGGAAAAATTTCTGGCAGCAATTTCAATACATTAATGAAAATTCTCTTGTAAATCACCCACCTCATCTTTTTTGGACAACTATTGCTCGCCGCCAAGGTTTATTTTCTTTGCATTACGCCCCAATTGAAATCAGCGAGATACTTTCGCCAATTTGGCAACGACAGCCAGTAGTCTTAATCGGTAGTGCTTTAGAACCAGAAACTGAAGCGCCTGTATTTCGTCAGCGTTTAGGGTTGGATGATTTAACTTGCCTCAAATTCTCCTCAGATAGTCAAGCCGAAGCGATTCAACTGTATGTACCTCATCAGTTACCCTTACCTAATACACCAGAATTTCAACCAGCCTTTATTCACAAAGTTCGCACGCTGCTATGTCTGAGTGCGACAGCACCAGGATTAACAGTTGTTTTAGTGGGAGATGTACCACTCAAGGCGCAAGTAGGAGCAATTTTGGCCTCAGAGTTTGGTTCGCGGGTGCAGGTGGAAAAAACCTGTTTAGATGAAAATGGGATTTTGATTAGTGGTTGGGAATATTGGCGAGAACATCAAAATGTTTTACCTGCACCCCATTTATTAATTATTGCGACTTTACCTCTGCCATCTTTGGAAAATCCGCTGGTGGCTGGTAGAGTAGCTCACTATAAGCGATCGCATCAAGACTGGTTCCGTCTATACTTACTACCAGCCGCTTTGAATGAATTGCAACGAGCGATCGCCCCTGTAAGAGAAAATCAAGGTGTAGTCGCTTTGCTCGATAGTCGAGTTGTTCATCGTAGCTATGGCTCACAAATCCTGTCGGCGCTTAGTCCCCTGGCACGCATTAACTACCTAGATCCCAGTTTATTCTCCAACCCGGATAAAGAAAATTCTGCTTAAGTCAACAGTCAAAAATTTGACAAATGACAAATGACAAATGACAAATAACTATTTACATTTTGTCAACGGATAGCGATCGCCTCTTAGCAAACGCTATTATCAGCTTGTTCGCACATTTTGACTAAAACACAAACTAATTGAAATTTTGAATTGCTAATTATGGGTGAAGCAAAACGTCGCAAAGAAACACTGGGAGAAAAATACGGACAAGAAGAGCAGATATTGTCTTGGCTTCCCATCACCAAACGCCAATCCGAATTATTTGTAACTTGGACTACTCGCGGAGCCTGGATTGGAATTGGTACTATGGCTGCTGCTTGGGTAACTATTCGTTTTATCGGCCCAGCTTTCGGTTGGTGGCAAGTTGTGGGTTAAAGCAAAATTCAGATAGTAGGTTGGGTTGACGCAAGGAAACCCAACTTATCATTCTTTTGAGAAAGATAATTTTGTTTTATTTAAAATTACAAGCAAAGATTAATAAATATAACTTTTATTTTTATTTCCAACATTCTAATTGATGGCTAATTTGGTTGATTCATTGAGGCTGGCTATTTTTTGTATTACTTGCTCATCTCTATTAATTATGTAGCTGCAATGATTCGTATCTATTAAATACACTCCAACCTCAATTACGTCTTATATTGTTTATAAATTCTAAACATTCTTCAAAATCATCGCCATACCAACCTGATGAACTGTCAAGATATTTTTGTAAATTTGCAAGGGTTGGTTGAAATTCGGCAACTTTGTTGTCTTTGATTTTATTTATCTCCCATAATATAGCCTTAGTTATGACAAGAATTTTTCTTATGAGCGGTTTGTGTTGCTTTTCTATTTCCTTTTCTTCCCCTAACCACCCTACTTCATTTTATAACAAGACTTTCTTCAGCAGTGTCTTGTCTAAGCCTATTCAGGCTGGTATAGCAAACTATACATCAAGATTCTCAATTCGCTTTTCCAGATATTGACCAATCATCAACTGCTCTCCAGCGCGAGAGATAATTGTTTGTCTGGTGCGATATTTGTTTCCAATAAACTTTAATTCTTCCTCAAAAACTGAACCTTTGTACTCAGTTCGCAAACACAGAGTTTCAGCATTAGGAAAATAATACTCTGCGGTGATTGGTTTGGATGTCGCAAAACCGCGATCGCGGTACAAAATATTTCCTAATGCACCAAATAATGTAGAACCTTGAGAATCTTGTCTATTTTTTAGTATATCAGTACTATTCCATAGTACTTCCGCACCACAAATTAAAGTAGCTGTATTAGGTAAATTGTGTAACTGCGCCAACTTTTGCAATTGGGCGCATCCTTTTTCTAAAAACCGAATGGTGATCAGACTCACTATTTCCTTAGTTTCACCCTCTGGCAGGGTATAATAACGTCTTTCCGAGCGCCACTCACCAGCGGATTTTCGGAAAAATTCTGTAATTTCTGCTTCGTTAGCAGTCTGAGTCAGTCTTAGCGGTGATGTCACGTGTTATTGTCCTCGCCTATCCTAAAAATAGTGTTTGTACATATACTACAGGGTGACAAAAGACAATTACGGTTTAGATTTTTTAATATATCTCATAAATACTGAGAATTACAGATTACTTTCATAGTATCTTTGCTAGTATATATTATGTATACTTAGTAAAACTAAATATCATCATTTTAAGCGTATTAACGCTAAAATCAGGGCAAAAATTAGTCCTAAATTTGATTTTATATAAGTCTCACATCTTGAACCACAGCCAAGATGAGTGAGAGAAATACATTACAAACTTTATTGCATTAAAAGTAAAAAAAGATTCTACTTCTGAAACAGCGAGTAGCTGTATTTTTTTTGACTTTTTTGGAGAAATCGTAACTTTTGATACCAATAAATTTTATAAAATATTTACTTATTACCACTTAATCTAGCTATAGACATATATACAAAATTACTTGGGAGTAAAAAGCTGTGATTTTTGAAAAAATTTTTATATAAGCGAAATAAATGATTTTAAAAGAACAATAAACGCAAAAATCGATGAAACAGCAAACCTACATAGCTCCAATCCAAGTGATGAATAGCCAGTTAGATTTAATCGCCAAGATTGACACAGGAAAACAAACGCAAAAAATCATGTTTTCCCATAAGCAATCATTGAAAGTAATATCATTATTTGCTTGCTTATTAAGCACAGGATTACTATCGGCTAGTTGTGCCTCTCTACCGAAAGAAGCAGCCGAAGCACAATCGCAACGTGGAGGTAGAGAACGTGGTGGTGCAACACCTGTAGATGTAGCGATCGCCCGCACAGGTACACTAGAAAAACCACTAGAGTATATGGGTACAACCATACCTTATCGCACTGTATCGCTGCGATCGCAAGTAGAAGCCAGGTTGTTATCTTTAAACGTAGACGTAGGCAGTATTGTCAAGCAAGGGCAGAACATCGGGCAGTTAGATGATGCTTTGCTGCTAACCGAATTAAAACAAGCCGAAGCAGAATTAGCAGCCCAGAAATCGGAAGTAGCAAGAGCCGCAACCCAGGTGAGTAATGCTCGTGCGGAAGTTGAAAGACTGCGGTTACAACTAGTGCAAGCGCAAGCCGACTCACAAAGACAACAGCAATTATACAGACAAGGTGCGATCGCTCAACAAACTGCTGAACAAGCACGGACTCAGGCACAAACAGCCGCTCAAGCTTTAAGAGCTGCGACTGAGCAAGTCCGCACAGAACAGCAAGCCGTCGCCGCAGCTCAAGGTAGAGTCTTAGCACAACAAGCAGTAGTCGCCCAAGCTAAAGAACGACGTTCCTACTCAAGACTATTTTCTCCGATTAATGGCGTAGTCACAGGCAAAGATACAGAACCAGGCAATCTTTTGCAAGCAGGCAGCGAAGTTCTGCAAATTGGTGACTTCAGCCGTGTAAAAGTCGTAGCGCAAGTTTCTGAGTTGGAACTGGCAAAAATCAGACTGGGGCAATCTGTACAAGTGCGCTTAGATGCCTTTCCGCAAAAAACATTAATTGGCAGAGTCATACGCATATCTCCAGCCGCCGATGCTACCGCTCGCCTGATACCAGTAGAAGTAGAAGTTCCCAACAGAGACAGCAACATCGGTAGCGGACTATTAGCCAGAGTTAATTTTGCACAACAGACAGCACCGCGAGTCGTAGTCTCGCAAACCGCTATTCAAAAACAAGCCCCAGGCAGACAGTCTTCTCCATCTGAGACAGCGAATAATCAGCCCAATGAGGCAAATGACACCATGTTTGTAGTCACAGACACACAAGAACAGCCAAAAGTAGCAACGCGTACCGTCACCCTGGGAAAAAAAGCTGATGGCAAAGTAGAAATTTTATCTGGGTTGCAACCAGGAGAGCGCTACGTAGTTCGCAGTGGCAAACCACTAAAAGATGGTTCTGCTGTAAGACTTTCGATACTGTCAGAAACAGTAGAGTCAACCTCTAAAATTCCTGAAACTAAAAATTCCAAATAATTGATTAAATTTCTAATTTTGCAATTATCAATCGGAGCGTAGCGACAGTAATGCAGCAGGCTAAAAACAATGGTGGACTCAGTATCAGTGCCATCTCAATCCGCCAACACATCGGTACACTCATGCTCACCTTGGCAGTGGTCGTTTTGGGTGTATTTGCTTTAACAAGTTTGCCAGTAGATTTGCTACCCTCAATTACATATCCCCGGATTGGTGTACGGATAGAAGCCCCAGGAATTTCTCCAGAAGTAGCGGTTGATGAAATAACTAAGCCTTTGGAAGAGGCTTTTTCTGCGACTGAAGGTGTAGTACAGGTTTTTTCCCAAACTCGTGAGGGACAGATCAGTGTAGATTTATTTTTCCAACCAGGTGGAGATATTGACCAAGCTTTAAATGATGCCACCGCTGCTTTTAACCGGGGTCGGAGTCGGCTGCCAGATACAATTGAGGAGCCACGGATATTTAAAGTTGACCCCTCGCAATTGCCAATTTACGAATTGGCTTTGACTTCATCCTCGCTACAAGGTGAAGAATTGCGTGTCTTTGCGGATGAAGAGTTAGGCCGGGAATTGAGTGTGGCACCAGGAGTTGCCGCTGTTGATGTCGCTGGTGGTGCAGAAGAGGAAGTACGGGTGCTTGTAGATTTAAGCCGTTTGCAAGCGTTGGGTGTGGGATTAAACAATGTACTTGATGAACTAACAGCCCGTAACCAAGATATTTCTGGCGGTCGAATTTTAGGGCAGAATGCTGAACCTTTAACCCGTACCATAGGGCGTTTCCGAAACGCCAACGAAATCGAGAATCTTTCCTTTGAAGTATCCTCTCCTACTTCCGGTGCTGCTACCTCTACTATTCCTCCTCGTCGCATTTATTTACGAGACTTTGCTGAAGTGATAGATGGCACAGAAAACCAGCGAGTATTTGTTTACCTCAACCGTCAGCCCTCTGTAAAAGTATCAGTTCAAAAACAACCTGATGCCAACACAATTACGGTGGTGGATGGGGTGAAAAAAAGGATTGAACAATTGCGTGCTTCTGGCTTAATTCCAGAGGATATGATTTTGACAGCCACCTCAGATGAATCCCGCTTCATCCGGAACTCATTAAATGACGTTACCTTTTCCGCCATTTCTGGGGCATTGTTGGCAGCAGCTGCCGTACTGTTATTTTTAGGCTCACTCAGACAAACATTAATTATCAGTTTAGCGATTCCCCTGTGTACTTTAGCAGCGATCGCTTTAATGAAGCTGTTTGGTTTAACCTTGAATGTGTTTAGTTTGGCAGGCTTGACTCTAGGCATTGGTCAAGCAATTGATACCTCAGTTGTCATCTTAGAGAACATTTCCGAAAAAGCTGGGTTGACACCTAATCAGCAACCAACAAAAAGACGGCGTAAACCCAAATTCTTTATTGAAACTGCGATCGCTTCTTCCCAAGAAGTAGAATCTGCTTTAGTTGCTGCGACAGCTGCCAACTTAGTTTCTGTTGTGCCATTTTTATTAATTGGCGGCTTTATCGCCTTACTATTTAACGAACTAATTCTCACAATTGCCTTTGCAGTAGCAGCCTCTCTGATTGTGGCAGTCACAATAGTGCCAATGCTAACTTCTCGACTACTGGGAATACCTTGGTCTAGTCGCATTAGAGAGTTTTGGCTACTACAACAGTTTAATCGCCGCTTTGAAGATGTCACACGAGGATACGGCAACTTTCTCACAAAAGTTCTCCGCCATCGTCTGCTAGTAATTTCTGCGGCTTTGCTGATTTTAGGCGGTAGCAGCTTGTTTATGGTTGGTCAAATTCCGCAAGAAATTCTGCCACGTATTAACACCGGACAAGCCAACTTAAGAGTCCAATTCCCCCCTGGTACACCTTTAGCAACTTCTCAAAAAGTTATGCAAATTGTCGATGACATTTTGCTGAAGCAGCCAGAAACCGATTATACATTTACAACAGTGGGAGGCTCTTTGTTCGGCACTAACACCACAGAAAATCCATTACGTGCCAGCAGCACCATCACTCTCAAACCAGGGCAAGATGTTGAGAAATACGTGCAGAAGATTAATCAGGAATTTAACAAACTAAACTTGGCAGGAATTTTGTTACGTCTCAGTCCTGGGCAAGTGCGTGGTTTAATCTTAACTAATACCCCAGCCCAAGGTTCAGAAGTTGACGTTATCCTGCAAGGCGAAAATCCCCAAGCTTTAGAACAAGCCGGTAACGAAGTGCTGCAAGCGCTTACGGAAAAAGCAAAATTAGCAAGATTTCGACCAAATGCCGATCCCACACAATCAGAAATCCAAATTCGTCCCGACTGGGAACGAGTTTCCGCTTTGGGGCTGACAACGCAAGAAATTGGTAGAACCATCCAGACAGCTATTGAAGGCTCAGTTCCCACACAAATTCAACGCGGTAATCGTTTAGTAGATGTCAGAGTCCAGCTAAATGAAGAAGACATCCAGCGTCCTTCCCAATTAGATACATTGCCGCTATTCACAACTAACAACCAACTAGTCCGCCTTTTGGATGTAGCTCGGATTGAAGAAGGTCAAGCACCTGGGGAAATCCAGCGAATTAACCAACGCCAAGTATTTATTATTGCAGGTAATCTCAGCGAGGGAGCAAGTCTTGGTGCAGCTTTGACAGAAGTTCAAGAAGTACTGAAAGACGTGCAGTTACCTGATGGCGTTTCCATTTTGCCTAGTTCTGCCCAAGAATCTAATCAGCAGATTCAGAATGCGTTGAAAGTTTTGGGAGCGTTAGCAACGTTCTTAATCTTCGTAGTCATGGCTGTACAATACAATTCACTAATTGATCCGTTGGTGATTATGTTTACCGTACCCCTAGCCTTAGCTGGAGGAATTTTTGGACTTTATGTTACCCAAACAGCGATTGGTGCAACTGTAATTGTCGGTGCAGTGCTACTGGTAGGGATTGTAGTCAACGCCGGAATTTTGATGGTAGAACTTGCCAACCAAATTCAACAAGAGGAAGGTTGTAATCGCCACATTGCCATCTTAAAAGCTGCACCGCAACGCCTGCGTCCAATTATAATGACTACAGTTACCACAATCCTGGGACTGTTTCCTTTAGCATTAGGTATTGGTGAAGGTTCTGAGTTCTTGCAGCCTTTAGGAATTGTAGTTTTCTTTGGGATGGCGATCGCAACAACGCTGACACTTTTTATCATCCCTTGTTTTTATACCCTACTGCACGACATTTTAGATTGGCGTTGGGTAAAACCCATGTTAATACAGTTTGATATGTGGAAGAAAAAGTTCTATTAAATCCATCAAATTATGATTTAATGTTACCTAAAAAAATGAATAAATTGCTCACGTTAAAATAAATTCTTATTGTGAGCAATTTATTTAAGCACAACGAAGATTTATATAAAAACTAGCCTTTAATCAAAACAAACTTGCGAATATGATGATTGTTGTAAGCGCGACGGAAAAATATAGCATTGAGTAAAAGTCGCCATGCTGATGGTGAAAATGCAGCTTTGTCTAACATTAAGAAAAAGTTTTGTAAGTTTTTCTGCTTCAACGCCACAAATGCCCAATGCAATCTGAGATAGTTTTTAATATCCGGCATTTTGGGGAGAGCAGAACGATAATTTTCATTAACTAAAGCGTAGATTTTTTCTTTAATCAAAATATTAGTATCTAACCGCTTAGATACAGCAAATTTGTGGTTGTAAGCACCTGGCCAAATAGTCCGATAAGCTAAACATTGATTCAAGAAAACAGCATCGCCAAATTGAGCAATTCGTAGCCAAGAATCGATATCATCACAATTAGCATCAAGGTGAGAATCCCAACCACCTGTTTTACAAAAAGCATCACGGCTGCAAGCAACTTGTACAGGTGTGCCAAAAGGCAGTAATTCCAAAAGCATACCGTAGTGAACATCTGCTTGAGGAACAGAAAAAGCTAAACCAGGGCCAAGTTGGGGGGTACGACTGAGTTCTACTTCATGTTCATCTACCTGAGCCGCCACGCATGAGCAAATCACAGCACTCGGACAAAGTGCGATCGCCTTCGCCATCTCTTCGATACAATTCGTAGCTAGATAGTCATCATCATCCAAAAATTTAATCCAGTCACCGCTGGCTTTTTGTACTCCTGCGTTTACCGTAGCTGCATGACCTTTATTTACCTCATTGCGATGGTAAATTACCCTATTACCTAAGCTTTCTACGTAGGCTTGCGTGTCATCAGTGGAACAATCATCAGCTACAATCACTTCACAAGGAATTGTCTGGTTGACAGCAGAATCAACGGCTCGGCGTAGTAAGCTTACGCGGTTATAGGTAGTGATAACGATGCTAAATTTCATAAAAATCACACCTGTAGCAAAGCTTTATGCAATATAGCTTTCATTTTTAGATATCCGGATCGGGGAAAAATTCTAAATCTTATATATCACTAGACTGAAAGCAGATTCTCGATTTATTATGGATGATTGTGGGTTTTTAAGCAGATAGGCTATGAACGCTCAAGAGATCATCCGCTCCATTGAAGCGGAACAACTAAAATCTAATCTACCCGACATTTATGTGGGTGATACAGTCAAAGTCGGCGTGAAAATCAAAGAAGGTGATAAATACCGTGTACAACCCTACGAAGGTGTTGTGATTGCCAAACGCAACGGCGGTATTAACGAAACCATTACTGTTCGCCGTGTCTTTCAAGGGGTAGGCGTAGAGCGAGTGTTTTTACTACATTCGCCTCGTATTGACAGCATCAAAATCATCCGTCGCGGTAAAGTACGTCGTGCTAAATTGTACTATCTGCGCGATCGCGTTGGTAAAGCAACCCGCATCAAGCAACGCTTCGACCGTCCTTTGTAATTTTTTGCTCAGGGTATGAGAGAAATCTCAATTAACAAGCGGCTTTTGCCGCTGAGTTGCTCCCTCAACAAAAATCATGTACAATGAGAGTCGCAATTGCGTTAAACTAGATAAAAGTTCAGCGCAATCACCGAATCCAAACCAACCTGTGCGCTCTTAGTTCAGTTGGTAGAACGCAGGTCTCCAAAACCTGATGTCGGGGGTTCAAGTCCTCCAGGGCGCGCTCGCCAGCAAAAAATAAACCCGAAACAATAGCACTTCTACCAAACGTAGCTAGTGCTGATGATTTCGGGTATAATTGTTTAATAATTAGAGATTTTTTGCTGCAAGTCGGCAGGATGGAATCAAAGCTGTAAAAGTAAGCTAAAAATTTAGCAACATACAGCTGTACAAGAAACGGGGGGATAAACAACAGTGGCCAAAAAAGATGAAGCTGAAATGCCTGAAAACACTAGTGGGCTGAACGTACAAAACTTCATTCAAGGGACGAAAGAAGAACTTGAAAAAGTAGTTTGGCCAAGTCGCAGACAGCTAGTGAGCGAATCAGCAGCCGTGCTGTTAATGGTGACACTCTCCGCATCTTTGATTTATTTGGTGGATGGATTGTTTGCTTGGGCAGCAAAACAGGTGTTCTGATGACTTTTGCAACAGACGACCCACTTAACTCAAATTTGCAGCCAGAAGAAACAGCAGAAGCAGCGCTCAAAGAAGCGCGGTGGTATGCAGTACAAGTAGCCTCAGGCTGCGAAAAACGCGTCAAAACAAATTTGGAACAACGCATCCAAACCTTTGACGTAGCAGATAAAATAATTCAAGTTGAAATCCCCCATACGCCAGCGGTAAAAATCCGGAAAGACGGCAGTCGCCAGCACACAGAAGAAAAAGTGTTTCCTGGCTATGTGCTAGTACGCATGGTCATGAATGATGATACATGGCAGGTAGTGCGTAACACCTCACATGTAATCAACTTTGTGGGCGCAGAACAAAAACGTGGCAGTGCCAAAGGTCGTGGTCACGTTAAACCAGTACCTCTGAGTTACTCAGAAGTAGAGCGGATATTCAAACAAACCACCGAACAAGAGCCAGTTGTCAAAATTGACATGGCCACAGGTGATAAGATAGTCGTGCTTTCTGGCCCATTTAAGGACTTTGAAGGCGAGGTGATTGAAGTCAGTCCAGAGCGGAGTAAACTGAAAGCCTTGCTCTCGATTTTTGGTAGAGATACACCAGTTGAATTGGAATTTAATCAGGTAGAGAAACAGAGCTAAATACCAATGGCGAAAAAAGTAGTAGCGGTCATTAAACTGGCCCTGAACGCTGGAAAAGCCAACCCAGCACCGCCAGTTGGCCCGGCACTAGGTCAACATGGCGTTAACATCATGATGTTCTGCAAAGAGTACAACGCCAAAACAGCAGACCAAGCTGGTATGGTTATCCCTGTAGAAATTTCGGTTTATGAAGACCGGAGTTTTACATTTGTACTCAAAACCCCACCAGCATCAGTACTAATTCGCAAAGCAGCGAAAATCGAAAGAGGCTCCAACGAACCCAACAAAAAGAAAGTTGGTTCAATTACCAAGGCGCAATTGCGAGAAATTGCCCAAACTAAATTACCCGATCTCAACGCCAACGACATCGACGCGGCAATGAACATCGTAGCAGGAACCGCTAGAAATATGGGCGTAACCATTACTGAATAGTCAAGAGTCAAAAGTCAATGGCCAATGGTCAATGGTCATTAGACTCAGCACTCAGTACTAAAAAACTTATCGGGGGAGAAGCCAAGCTTCGCCACTGACCCCAGGAGAAAAAAATGACAAAAAAAGTATCGCGTCGTTTGCGAGAACTGCAAGCAAAAGTAGAGGATAGGGACTACGCGCCCCTAGACGCATTAGCACTACTCAAAGAAACAGCAACAGCTAAATTCCCTGAAGCCGCCGAAGCACATATCCGGTTGGGAATTGACCCGAAATATACAGACCAACAGTTGCGGACAACGGTAGCACTACCCAAAGGTACAGGACAAATTGTACGGGTAGCAGTTATCGCTAGAGGTGAAAAAGTCACAGAAGCAAGCAACGCTGGTGCTGACATCGCTGGTTCGGAAGAACTGATTGACGAAATCCAAAAAGGCATGATGGACTTCGATAAACTGATTGCGACACCAGATGTTATGCCACAGGTAGCGAAACTAGGTAAGTTGCTAGGCCCGCGTGGTTTGATGCCATCACCAAAAGGTGGTACAGTAACATTTGACATTGCAAGTGCGATCGCTGAATTCAAAGCTGGTAAATTAGAATTCCGCGCTGATCGTACTGGTATTGTCCACGTTATGTTTGGTAAGGCTGCTTTCTCCCCAGAAGACTTGTTAGTAAACCTCAAGGCGTTGCAAGAAACAATTGACCGTAACCGTCCTTCAGGCGCAAAAGGTCGCTATTGGCGAACCTTCTATGTCTCTGCTACAATGGGGCCTTCGATTAAACTAGATATTACCGCTTTACGGGATTTAAAACTGACCGAAGCTGCTTAAATTTAGTCATTGGTTATTAGTAATTAGTCATTTGTAAAAACAAAGGACGAAGGACAAAGGACAAATGACAAAACTAAATAGTTCAAACCGGAGACAGCAGGTGCAAATAGCTTAATATCCTGCCGAGGTCAAAACTCTCATTGCCTAAAGTACTACCTACAAGGTGTAGCCGCTACAGCGTCAAGAGTTTTGCTGCAAAACCCCGGTTGAAAAAACTGGGGTTTATTGTTTTGGGTTGGTCAGAACTAGAACACACAAGCAGGGAAATCACTGATTTTGCCCTTGGAGGTGAAACAAGATGGGTAGAACGATAGAAAACAAAAAAGAAATAGTTGCTGACCTCAAGCAATCTTTGAGTGAGTCAACTTTGGCACTTGTAATTGAATATCAAGGGCTAACAGTTGCCGAAATCACCGATTTACGACGGCGGCTGCGTCCGACTGGCACTACTTGTAAGGTAACAAAAAATACCTTAATGGGTATTGCCATTCAAGAGGACGAAAAATGGCAACCAATGTCAGAGTTGCTAAAAGGTTCTTCCGCCTTTTTGTTAGTTAAAGAGGATTTCTCATCAGCAATTAAGGCTTACCAAGACTTCCAAAAAGCCACCAAAAAAACAGAAATGCGTGGCGGTGTCATGGAAGGTCGCTTGCTGAAAGAAGCAGATGTCAAGGCTCTAGGTGACTTGCCATCCAAAGAACAACTCATGGGTCAAATTGCTGGAGCTATCAACGCTTTGGCTACAAAAATTGCTGTGGGTATCAACGAAGTTCCAGGTGGTTTGGCTCGTGCTTTGCAAGCTGTGGCTGAACAAGAACAAGGAAGTACGGCTGAATAAAGTATGAAGTATGAAATAAGCCAAATATGAAAAAGTGGTTTATTTACTGAGTTTTTCATTCTTTAGACTTCTTTAGTCAAGAGTCAATAGTCATTTGTAATCACGAATGACTATTGACAAAGGACAAATCACCAATAACCAATCAAACATTACAGGAGTTACATCAATGTCTGCTACAACCGACAACATTTTAGAACAATTAAAATCCTTGACCTTGCTAGAAGCTGCTGAATTAGTTAAGCAAATTGAAGAAGCTTTTGGCGTAAGTGCTGCTGCACCCGTTGGTGTAGCTGTTGCTGCTCCTACTGGTGGTGCTGCTGCTGCTGAACCAGTAGAAGAGAAAACTGAATTTGACGTAATTCTGGAATCTGTTCCTGCTGACAAGAAGATTGCCATACTGAAGATTGTCCGGGAATTAACTGGTCTGGGTCTGAAAGAAGCAAAAGACTTAGTAGAAGCTGCACCTAAGCCAATTAAAGAAGCTATTGCTAAAGATGCCGCTGAAGATGCTAAGAAGCGGATTGAAGAAGCTGGCGGTAAAGTTACCGTTAAGTAGTTACAGTTCCAATACTAGTTTTTAATTAAGAAGCCGCACTGGGCTTCTTTTTTTGTATTGTATTCATATTCTTCTATGGCGGTTCTCATACCAATTCACGAAAAATTTGATGCACATAAAATCTGTAGAGACGTTGCAATGCAACGTCTCTACAAAAAAATTCGTTTCATCTTTAAAGGAAATTGGTATAAGTTCCTGGTTATCTTACTTGAGAATAATCCGATTACGTCCTTCTGCCTTTGCGGTGTAAAGCGCTTTATCTGCCGCCACAATCAAATCGGAAGGCGAAGATTCCCACGTGGGAATCAGGGTAGCTACACCCATGCTCAACGTCACATATTCATTCACAGCAGAAGCGTCATGAACAATTTGTAAATTTTTGACACTAATTTGCATGGCTGTAGCCACATGAAATGCACCAGATGCATGGGTATTTGGCATAATGACAGCAAATTCTTCGCCACCGTAACGCGCTACTAAATCGTGATGTTTTTGGGCATTTTTGCTCAAAACAGCACCTACCTTTTGCAAACAAACATCTCCAGCTGGATGACCATATTGATCGTTATAAAATTTGAAATAATCTATATCACATAAAATTAATGACAAAGGAGATTCTTCTTGTGCCAGATTAATCCATTGTGTATTGAGATATTCATCAAAACGACGGCGATTAGCAAGACCTGTTAAGCCATCAACATTAGCTAATTGCTGTAAAGCTAGGTTTGCTGCTTCTAATTGCTTGTATACTTGTGCTTGTTGTAGCAGACGACGTAAACGCTGGCGCAGAACTGCCCAATGAATTGGCTTGGTAACATAATCAGACGCACCTGCTTCAAACGCACGGTCTACAGACTCCGCATCATCCAAACTGGTAATCATTAATATTGGTGTGCGTTCCCATAATTTGGAGATGACAGTGTTGCCTGTAGCAGAGTCAGTATCAAGATTTGCCAGTGCTGACATCAGATTATTTCTGGCTATCTGGAGTAAGTGCTTACAACAAGTAAAGCCATCCATTACAGGCATAATTGCATCAAGCAATACTATGTCTGGTTTGACAGTCTCATAAGCGTCTAAACACTGCTTACCATCTGCAACTTCAACCACTCGATAGCCTTCTTTTTCCATAGCTTCACGCAACAGCACGCGGATGGTCTTGTCATCATCAGCCACCAGAATTAGTGGAGGTTGTTTAGGAAGAGAAAATGGGCTTATGCCTGACATGAATTGCGTTCCACAGAAAATGAAAATATCGGTGTGGGATAAATTTAAGAAAACCTGCGTAACATAAATAAATCGCCAATAAGCAAGATTCTGTGACAGTAAATTTTATTGGCAAGCAATTGGCTCAAAATTCATAACCGCAGTACTAGTTGGAGGTATGGCAATGGTCTGCCTGTTGAGTGAGTGCTTGTTAGCAGCAATTTCTGATTAAATAATCTATATGACTGAGAACTGAGGCGGCGATCGCATAACAGTTCGAGCCAGACTAAAAATTTTAGTACCAAACTCTCTGAGTGTACAATCAATTTTTTTAGACAAAGAGAATATTTAATGAGCTTCAGCAAATAAAAGTTTAGATAATTGCGTTTCATAGAAAATTTATTGAAAAGAAGACAAAAGCAGTTTTTAGTTTTCTAGCTTTGGCAATGGAAGAAAATCTTATATTTATATTTCCCTAGTGATAAAGTGTAATTACTATTTTGAGCAAAACTTCAAATCTAAACTATGTTTATCAATTTCTAAAGTGCCTTTAGACACCTACTGAGCAGATGCTCAGAAATGACTACATATTGCTAAGAAAATAGCTGAACCTAAATCTGACAATCACTAGGCTGTCTTTTATTTATAGCTATGGCTAAACTTTACTCATGTAAATTGAGAGGTAATTACATAAATTACATGAGGTTAATATCAAGTTATATAATAAAATTTATTTGTAGATACTAGTTATCTTGAGAGTTAAGTAAAATTCCTGATTTCGGTCTGTACAACTTATCTATGCTACAAAATATAGGTAAAGCTTTCAAAAAAATCCTAATTTATACTTAGAATATATCAAGATATAATTTAGGAAAAGTAATTCTTTAAATAAGAATAGTTATTTAATAAATCTGCTTGAAGATAAAATCTTTATAAGAACAATTTTAAGTTAATTAAATTATAGCCATGCCAGACTCTTTAATGTATCAACAAGATAACTTCGTTGTCTTAGAAACCAATCAACCAGAGCAATTTTTGACAGCATCAGAATTATTTGAAAAGCTGAAAACAGTTTTACAAACAATCAATCATCAGGATTTACCTCCAGATTTACAAAATCTTGATTCTTTGGAAGCTAAAGCCCAATATCTCATCGATACTAGTTGTGAGTTGGATATTGGGACTGGAAAGTATTTGCAGTGGTATGCAGTGCGATTAGAAAAGTGATTTTTGGTCAACAGTCAATGGTCATTAGTCATTAGTTGAATGGTGTGTAAAATATTCCAAAATACTTGGCTCGTTTTGTCTTTCAGCGATATTTCTCGCTGTTACACCATCATAGGTTTCAGTTTTACAACTTGCACCAGCCTCTATCAATAACATTATTACTTCTAAGTCTTGATTGAAGACTGCGTACATTAAAGCTGTATGGGAGTTTTCGTGGACTTGATTGCTGAAAATCTGTGCGATCGCACAGTCAATAGCTAATAATTAATATTTATTGCTATTGACCATTGACCACATGCCCTGAGCGTTGGTTACTGAGCGCAGTCAAAGTAAGCCGAAGGGTTGACTATTGACTAGTAACCAACGCTAACTCAATTTTATCTTCGGCTGGCTGAGTAATTTTAATTTCTGCTCCAGGGCCAAAATAGCTGGTCATTTTTTCTTGTTTTTCTTGCCAAACACTAATTGGTACGCAAGGAGAATCAAATTCTAAAATTAAAGCGTAAGCACCATTAGCGTCTTCTTCTCTTAAACCTGTAACCGTTGGTCTTTCTTCATCGGAGGGACTAAGTCCTAAGTAAGCGAGTGCGCTATCTAAGTGAGCATCTTGACCGTAGCAATACCTAGTAATGTCTTTGCGGATTTTATTTTGCGTTATAGTTGCTTGCTGCTGTCGCAGGGACAATACTGATGGTGTTGTAGGTTTGCTGAAGGGTATTGGTATAAGTTCATTGGCTTTGAGTGCTAGTCCTCCCAATAACAGGGGAAAACCATAAAAGAAACCGACAAGATTTAGTGTGGCATTATTAGCAGCATAAGCTATGAAGCCGACAAGGGTTAATATGCTACCAACAGTTAAACCCAGAGTTCCCAAAGATATTTGACGTAACATGAGTTGAAGATAATATTTATTAACACATTAGTTTTATTATCATCGGCTATGTGTAACAGATTAGGGAAGCCCAACAACTTAAAAACTAAATTTGTTGATTCTTGATAACTGATGTAGTTAGAGGACTGAAAACTTTTGGCTGGTTGCTCAAGCTTTACCCTATTTTGCGTTAACTTTAAACTGGACTATAGTTAACAATTTGCAGACCAACAATGGATTTACAAACTATAAAAGAGCGAATTGCCGCAGTTCAAAACAAACGTGACTACCTCTTGAGCCTCCTAGAACAGCCAAACTTGGGAACTTTAAGAGTCGATGTCAATCAGGCTTTAGAAGAACTAGATGATTTAATTGATGAATATAGACGGACTATTCCACAAACAGGAAATAATTAGGTTACACTAAAAACCGCGTCGGTATCTCTGATAACTAAGAGTTATGCCGACGTTTCTCAATTACAGAATATTACCAACTCTCCAGAATTGAGCCAAGCCTAAGTCAATCTGCCATTTATGTCGCTACAACATTTAGCTTGCAATTTTACTATCTCCGCTACGATGCCCTAACTGTCTGACTAAAGCGACGAGTTCAGTTGTAGGTGCATCTTTCTTGCAAAAGTCATCAAAGTTAGCCATTCCGGTTGCGCGTGGAGAATTAGCCTCTTCTACGGAGGAGTAAGCAAGTATCTGAGTATGGGGAGAGATGATTTTAATTTGACTTGAAGCACTCCAACCATCCATGATTGGCATATGTAAATCTAACACAATCACATCAGGCTGGCAGCGTTTAACCATTTCTACAGCTTCTTGACCGTTACTAGCTAACCCGACAACTTGAATATTCTCTTGACAAGAAAAAGCTAATTGTAAAGTTAAACGAGTCAGTTCGTGGTCATCAACTACAAGAACGCGTAACGCAGAAGACTTACAGGAGAGCATTAACATTCAAGGGAATAAAAAATTAGTGACAACAATGTTTATAGTTTATGAGAGCAAGTGCTGACAATTACTCTATCTTATGGTTGAATAACTACGTTTTTTCAACCAATACAATTAGATAAAATGTCAAAAAATTAAAGTTGGCTAAAAAAATTAAATTTTTCCTAGTTATCAATGTAAGAAAGGCTCTTCTGTGACTCAAGTAAATTTGGAGTTGCACCTGTCGAACGCAATGCCATATTCATCAGAGTTATTTGTGAATTAGCTTCTGGACAATCATCACCAGGACGGCGTTGTATGTAAGTACCATCCGCTTGTAATTCCCAAGCTTGACGGTTATCTGCCAGCATAATTCCTAAGATTTCTTGCAAATCTTTAGCAATATCTAAATCTTTAATTGGCGTAATTACTTCTACTCGCCGATCTAGGTTACGACGCATCCAGTCAGCACTACCAATATAGATTTCTTCTTGGCCATTATTGTAGAAATAATAGATGCGGGAGTGTTCTAAAAAGCGACCGACAATGCTGATTATACGAATATTGTCACTAATATCTTTGAGTCCTGGACGTAAACAGCAAATACCTCGAATAATGAGGTCGATTTGCACGCCAGCGCGGGAAGCTTCGTACAAAGTTGCGATGATTTGTGGGTCGACCAGAGAATTCATTTTGGCAACAATGCGTCCAGAAAACCCATTCTGAACATTTTCTATTTCACGCTGAATTAAAGACAAAAAGCGATCGCGCATATTCACAGGCGCAACCAACAATTCTCGATAGGATTTTTGCCGCGAATAACCAGTCAAAAAATTAAACAAATCTGTAATATCAGCACCTAATTCTTCACGACAACTAAACAATCCTAAATCGGTATATAGTCGTGCAGTTTTTGGATTGTAATTTCCAGTGCCAATATGTACATAGCGACGCATTCTATCTTTTTCTCGCCGCACTACCATGACAGTTTTACAATGGGTTTTTAAGCCAACTAACCCATAGACAACGTGTACTCCCACCCTTTCTAAACGCCTTGCCCAATAAATATTATTTTCTTCATCAAACCGGGCTTTTAATTCCACTAAAACTGATACTTGTTTGCCATTTTCAGCCGCTGCAATTAAAGCGTTAACTATCGGTGAATCACCAGAAGTCCGGTAAAGGGTCATCTTGATAGCTAGTACATTCGGATCATGGGCGGCATGGGTGATAAAACGTACCACCGTTGCCGAGAAAGATTGATAGGGATGATGTACAAATAAATCCTTTTCTCGAATCACCGCAAAGAAGTCTTTGCCTTCTTCCATTTCCATCACATCTGCATCTATACTCGGTTCTCGCAACCGTTGCAGACGGGGAGGGACGACAGACTGACGAGGAGGATCTTTCAGTTCTGGTAAGGGCAAAGCCATGAAATACATCAAATCTCGCAAACCCAGTAAACCATCTACTTCATAAACATCGCTGTCTGTTAAATCTAAATCTTGTAATAAGCGTGTACGGATTGGTTCTGGCGTTTGGGATTGAATTTCTATTCTGACAGGGCTACCACCGATGCGGCGTTTGCGTAGTTCCTGTTCAATAGCTAACAGCAAGTCATCTGCTTCATCTTCTTCCAGTGTTAAGTCAGCATCACGAGTAATGCGGAAGGGATGATATTCCTGGATATTCATACCCGGAAATAGAGTATGTAAATTATGCGCGATCGCCTGTTCTAAAGGTACACCTGTCCAATTGGCTGATTGTCCATTTTCTTGAATGCCTAACTCTGGTGGTAAAGGTAAAAATCGCGGCAGTACATTAGGAACTTTGACTCTAGCAAAAAATTCTTCATCGGTATCTGGGTTTTTGACGACAACTGCCAAATTTAAGCTGAGATTGGAAATATAGGGAAAAGGATGGCTAGGATCAACAGCCAAAGGAGTCAAAACTGGAAAGATTTGATCTTCAAAATAATTATCTAAATAAGTTCGCTGTTTCTGATTTAAATTAATGTAGTCTAGGATATGAATACCGTGCTTAGCTAGTAGTGGACGCAGAACTTCTTCAAAATGTTGATGCTGTTTGACTACTTGTGGGCTAAGGTTGGAGCGAATATCATCTAGTTGTTGTTGCGGGGTACGGCCATCAGGAGTTAACTGAGTAACTTTTGCTTCCACCTGTTGTTTTAAAGCGGCAACCCGCACCATGAAGAATTCATCTAGATTGGAACTAAAGATTGCTAAAAACTTCAGCCTTTCTAAAAGTGGTGTGCGTGAGTCGCAGGCTTCGTGCAGTACTCGATTATTAAATTCCAGCCAGCTTAACTCTCGGTTGAGATAGTATTGTGGATCGCTGAGATTGATGGGATTAGCGCTCTTTTTAGATTTCGGCATGACGATCTGCGGGTAGCCAGAAGTAGCCCACAGGACTGGAGAACAATAAACATGGTAGTGGAAATTGGTTATAGACGAGAAGCCGCTTTTTTACAAAATGAATATCTCTGGTTCATCTGTGTCTACCGAAGTTTGCAAGGGCGGGGGGAATCCCCCTGCGGGTTCACCAATGCAGCTTATGCCGGGAAACCCGTCCACCGCAAGTGGTTCACCGCACGCAACTTCTCTCTGTGGTTCGTTATTTTTCAACGCAGAGGAAGACAAAGGTAAGCGCAAAGTAACGCAGAGTGTTGACTTATTTTTCTTTAATTTCTTTGGCTGCTATAGAAATTGGTAATTGTAGATTTTGGTCGTAGACGAACTCGTTGTGAATAGTTACCTCACGTTTGGGGAGAGTTTCGCTACTCGCGATCGCATCTTGAGGCGGAACGCGCA
Organism: Nostoc sp. CHAB 5844; assembly: GCF_020829595.1. Classification (GTDB taxonomy): domain Bacteria; phylum Cyanobacteriota; class Cyanobacteriia; order Cyanobacteriales; family Nostocaceae; genus Nostoc_B. The sequence continues at coordinate 14,075 of NZ_JAIVFW010000057.1, read as the reverse complement.
ATGTATACTTGCCAACAGGAACGCCATCGACACGATACAGACCAAATTCGTCAGTCATAGCTGATAAAACTTCTGTACCATCAAGATTTACTAGTTCTACCCGTACATCAGGCATAGGTTGGCCTGCAACATCAATAATTCTGCCAGCTAAACCGTATTCTAATCTGGCGGCAAAATCTAAATTGGTGACACCTGCCATTCCCACTTCAGCAACTCGACTGGTTTTCGGTAAGGTAAGTTCTACAGGTAATTGTTCTGGGTCAATTTCTACTCGATAAACACCTTCTGGCAAACCACCGACAAAGAAATTACCGCTAGAGTCAGTTGTTGCACCACCAACAGGCTTGTTGTGGTTGTTGATTACCCGGATACTAGCACCTTGTAAGTCATAACCTGGGTTTTCGCCTTTGACAGTAATGCGTCCAGCGATCGCACCACGGTCTTTACCCAAAGAGCTAAAATTACCAGGAACGGCTCTACCACCAGCAAATGATAAATCTGATACTAATGATACTGTCAGGCGATCGTCACCAAAGCCGCCAAAATTATTTCTTCTACCTGCGAAAGGAATACCTTGATATTCAACTCTGGCGAATAATCCAGGCAATACTTGCATACTAGCACCAGCGATCGGCCCGAAATTACCCTCACGATAAGCCAGTCCCATTCGCCAACTCAGTTGTCTAATACTTGGAGGGTTATAGTTCAACGTAGCTGTATAGCGAGTAGCATAATTACCACCAAAATCTGTACCTAAAGATAGCTGATAGTTGCTGCGATTAAAGTCATAACTCAAATCAGTAGTGTATCTATCACCATAAGTATTGAAAGATAATCTAGCAGCACGGTTTACTTGATAAAAAGCATTGAATAAATACTGCCCTGTAATATCAGGTCTACCGCTTAAATATAAACGAGAAAAAGGTCTTAAAGAGAAAGTAGGTGAGATATATTCATTAGAATCACTACCGCTTTTACGACTGCGGGCTAAAAAACCTAACTGAAAACTATTATTAAATCGATAACTTACTTCTGCACTATGATTAAAAAACTCACCAGAGTTTTTGCCATTACGATACCCATCTGGATAAGATTGAGAATTAGCAGTAATATCTAATTTTCCTAACTGAATATCTAAATCTGTGTTGTAGGCTAACTTGCCAAAAGAATTCCCCACACTAGCAGATACAACAACCGGATTTGCTACTCGCCAGATTAACCCAGCTTGACTTTGTAATGTATTAGGGATAGCCTGTACAGAACCTTCAAAAGTTAAATTATTAGAAAGACCTTGGCGAATTTGGTAAAAACCAGCAAACTGACCAGCATCAGTCCCACTGTTATTATCAAACAGAGCATTTTGAGCTAAATTACCAGTAAAACCTACACCAGCTAACTGAACATTACCTCCTGCTGGTAATAATAAATCAGAAGCATTGATTCTTACAGAACGAATTTCACTAGGAACATTGAGATTATTGCGCTCAAAAATTAAAATTTCAATTTGATTATTTTGACCAGATGGTAAATTAACATCAATAAATTCGTATCTGCCATCAAATCCAACTTGCTGTTGTGCCACAACAATTCCAGAGACTCTGAGTTGCACAAAACTAGCTGGAGGAACTACACCTTGGAAAGTTTGTAAAGGTCTAGAACGTCTAGGCAATAATTCATTAGCACTGTTAGTTTGATTAAACCTGTCTGTTGATATATTGGTATAGCCAAATTGCGCTCCTGTAAGATTAAGGCCATTTACTAGTGGATTTATACCAATTTGTTGACGACCTACTTGATAAAGGAATCCACCATTACGTTTATAATAAAAATATTCAGATAAATCAGGAGAATTTTCAAAATTATTATTAACACGTACACGCCATAAGCCACCTGCTAATCTACCTCCTAGCAGTGTGGAACTTTGTAAACTTATATCACCATAATTACTAACAAGATTTAACTCTTGCCTAAAATTAGAAAATCCATTAATAGGTGCAAATACGTCAGGTTGTAAGTTAACTGTCTGGTTTGTATATCCGCTGCCATCACTACGCCAAGGCAAATCAATAATTAAAGCTAAATCTAACGAGTTAAATTCTATTGTCGAAGATAACTTATCTCTGATAAAAGCATCGCTAATATAAGTAGTACCCTTAATATTTTGAATATCATCTTCAGTAAGATTAATAACACCTAAGGGTGTATTTAGTTGTGTGGTGCTATCTTTAATATCAACTGTCAAATCAGCAAGTTTAGCAAAATCTTCCAACGGTAATAGCAAGGTATTTCCTTGACGTATAACATCTAAGTTGCCAACTTCCCGCCTATTGATGATTACACCAAGCAATAAATTCTCTAAGTTTGAACTTGCTGTTTGAGTAAAGGTAATTCGTGAGTTATCATCTACATTTAATATATTTGTACTGACATTCACACCTTCTTTCTTCTGTTGTACTTGAGGAGGTTGAGTATTGACAGGTTTTTGAGTTGATTCAGGTGATGAATTTGGTGTAGGAATAGGATTAGTTGCCGTTTTTTGTGGAACCTGTGGATGAGGCGGTTGTTTAGTTAAAAAGGCTGCCAAATCTTCTGATTTTTTTGGTGTCTGGCTGGTAGTTGGAACTTCAGCCGGTACATTGGCAACTTTCTGTTGAACAACTGAATGAGGTGGTTGTTTGGTTAAGAAAGCGGTTAAATCATCAGAATTTATCGAATCACTAATAGTATTAACATCGGTAGATGCAATAGTAGTAATGTCAGGAAAGTGCGACTCAGGCGCTTGTTTAGCTAAAAAAGTTCCGAAATCATCAGCAGTTGTAAAAGTCTCATTGGTAGCTACTTCTGAGAGTGCTGTAACTGTTTGCGACCTTTGTTTAGTCACAAAAGTTGCTAAGTCTTCTGGTGCTTTGGCAGCAATTGTAACTGACGCAGAGACTGGTGTATTTTGAATTGGTTGCGGTTGTTTAGTGGAAACACTAGCTACATCTTCTGATGTTTTGGCGGCATCAGCAGTACTGGCAACTTCAACTTTATTATTTTGTGTCTGTGGTTGAGACGGTTGTTTTAATTTTGTTGAGTCATTCTCATTTGTGGCAACTTTAACAGGTGCTGTAGTTCTTTTACGTTGAACTGATGCTTTTGGTTTGGTCTTTTTATCAGGAGTTGCAGCAGCAACTTGAGTCGGTACTTTAACTTTGCGTTGAACCGAAGATTGTACTGTTTTTTTTGTTAATGAATCTGCTGAGTTATCAGGTATTGTAGCGGCAACTTTAACAGGTGCTTTTACTTTCTGTTGAACCGAAGGCTGTGCTGGTTGTTCAGTAGACAAAGCCACGAAGTTATCTGACTTTTTTGAAGTTTCAGTGGTGGAGGCAACTTCAAAAGGTACTTTGACTTGCTCGCATTTAACTAGTTGTTTAGTCAATAAATCAGGAGACTCTTCTGATTTGGCTGAACTTGCACTAGTTGTAGCCACTTGTGCAGATGTTGTGGCTGTTGTGCATTTATCAAGTTCTTTGGTTGATTTGTCTGATGTGTCTGATATTTCAGGAATTCCACTGGTAAAAGAAACATCAGCAAGTATTGTACCTGTCAAATCATGTTGAACTGACGCTTCAACAGAATTACCATCATCTGATGTGTCTGATATTTCAGGAATTCCACTGGTAAAAGAAACATCAGCAAGTATTGTACCTGTCGTATTATGTTGAACTGGCGCTTCACCAGAATTATCTTCAGCAGATGACTCCCATTCTTCTAAGCCATTTGTGGAAAATTCCGCTTCTGGTGTAGTTTCTGGCGGAAGTGGTGTAGCTACCGTATGCCGTGCAGTTTTATACGCTGGGTTAGCACTATTTTTATCAGGCGCTGTAATAGGAGTATCTTGCGCTGGTAAAGTTGCGACTTCTGCTGGTGGTAAAGGCGGTGTAGCTTGGTAGATCATACTTGTATACAAATGCTGGTACGACAGCCTAAAAAAGTTCCAGGCTGAAAGTTAATTGCAGAGACAGACAAGGTAACTAACTGAAAAAACTAGAGAATTTGGGCTGAAGAACTGGCAAAATCTATATGATGTGAGGAGAGATTAGGAGATTACCAGAAGTCAGAAAACTAATGCTTAAAAGGAATGTTATTTGCTTCTGGCTGTAACGGTAAAAGGAATACCTTTATCAATGGCACTGCCATTTAAATCACCATTGACATCTAAAACATATTGCCCAGGTGGCAGTTTTTTGCTGATATTAAGTGTCAATTGACGGCGAGTACCTGGTAAAACAGGCGTTGAAGGTAACATTCCAGCATCTAAGACACCATCTGGTTTCTTATTTTTTTGCTCTTGCAAGTTAGCTATTTGCTTAGTAGCACTTGCACCAGGATATTTATTGGCCGCCCAAACAGCATATTGACCATTCATCCGCACATAAGCATTACCTTGGCTAGAAATGTCAAATGAAGCTTTTACATTATTAGACTGGCCATCAACTGAAATGGAATTAAGAACACCTATTTTTTTTAAATTACCAACATAAGCATACACAGCAACACCAAAACGTCCTAAAACTCTAACACCAGAATTACTTTTTTTGTCTTGGTTAGAATTGACTTCTTCGACAAAGATTAAAGCGCGGTGTTCTCCAGCTTGAGGTTTGACACGAGGACGAATAGAAAAGCGAACAGTTTGGGTTTTGCCAGGAGGCAGTGTAAAACTTACAGGGTTGACGGTAATCCAATTATCTAGAGATTGCTCGGTTGATTTAACAGGTTGAATTTCATTTTTTTCGTTAAGTATCCAATCTTGAATATAAACCCTAAATGTTGCTGGTTGATTGTCAACATTGACGACGCGGAAAACCTGAGTTTTTGGTTTTTTATCATCAAGCTTTAATTCAAATCTCGGTGGGCTAACTCCAATTGCGATCGCTAATACTTGGTGACAATTTAAGGCTAAGGTACTCAGTGTTAATAGCGCACTAGCCCCAATTTTATAAATCCTGCTAACTACTTTTTGCTGCTGATTCATTGGTTGAGTAAATTAATATTTAAATGCCAGTGAAAGTTATCATTAATTTTCCTGAATAAGAGCCTGATGTTTTGATATTTGACAAATCTAAGTTAAAGATAGCTCCTCCGTATAGAATTCTTTTAGCGGCATTAGGGTCTATAACTGGTGCAATTGGAGTAATAGAAACGTTGATTTCGTTACTATCTTTTTCGTTACTCAGTCTGTCAGGATTGTTTTTACCTGAAATCAAATCATAAGCAACCGAGATTTGGTTTTCATCTTGAGTTCCTGAAAGTTCTAGTTGCCAAATTTTTTCGACTGTACGGCTCACTTGAGTAGTAAGTGAAGGTGTGGGTAATGGAGGATTAATTGAATTTGTTTGTATTCTGCCATCATCTACTTGATTAGAACCTTCAGAGAAAATCTCATTTAATTGAATTGAATCGAGCGTTAAGGTATTGTTGGGAAAACTATATTGCCCAAAAGTCTTGGGTTGATACAACAGAAATACAGACAAAAATGTACTGAGAAAGAATAACCGTTTCATCAGATGCTTGCCCAAATAAATCAAAAAATGACCTTGAGATATGAAGTTCTGGGAAGAGTGCTGAACCTACTATTGTAATTTTGCTCTAAGCCAGAACTTGCAATTTTTGCCTCTTTATTAGATGCAACTCAAGGCCAAATAAGTATGTCTAAATACCTGTAGCTGTAATTGTCAAAAATTGGCCAGGATTAGAATATGTACCAGCTTTTGTGGCGCTTGCGAAGTTAAATGTAAACGCTACTTTTCCTTCAATAGGCGCTGCACTGGTATCAAGCCCCGGAGCTGTTTGAGGTTGAGGATTTGCGCTGATTGTAATACCTACAGTATCGGTAGAGTTAGTATCGCCACCAAAATAAAGTGTTCCAGAATTGCCACCGTTATAAGTCACAGTGTGATTAATCTGACCATTTGCACCAGTACTAGTACCCCAAATTCTATAAACTAAAATATCTCCTGTTGGTATGTTGCCTGTAGTCGGCGTTAAGTTACCACTAGGAGGAGGAAGTGGAGTAATAGTACCGTCAGAAGAAAAGATACCATCAGTGTCGTTTACAGGTGCGGCAGCTCCCAAATACTCTGAACTAGTGGGTCTAAAAGTAAGGCTTTTGTAAGTTTGGATGTAAATAACCTCTGGTACTTCAACTTTGATTGGTACATCAACAGAAACAGCTTTAGCAGGTGCAGATAATAAGCTGCTAGTCAGAGAAGCTGTGGCTAAGGTAAATGCTGCTAACAAAAAGTTCTTTTTCATGGGGGCTAATTAACTACTCTTTAGAAAAAGATTACAAAATCAATGTAACCGTTGTAGCAAAAATAGCACCTCAGAAAATTCACCAAACTCTAAGCATTTTACATATATTTGCACTAGTAAAACTACCATATATGACTAATTTACAACTCAAAAATATTCATACTAATTTGTTCCTAAGTATCTCGATATAAACTTATAGATGATATCTTTGCCTACGGTAAAATTACTATTGGTATACTAGGTGTTATGGCAATTTATTAGTTAAAGTTAGGATGTAGTTATAAAGTTTTGATTAATTAAACTTCTCAGTTGATGAATCCAGAATACATTCACTTGGCTGCTAGATCACTTACTAGCCCTAAAACCTTGTAATTTACTATATTCTTAGCTATTAGTTACTGTTATTGATAAATCTACTTAAGTAGATTTGGGTTGCAAGTATGTTTCAAGCTACTCGCCGTCGTCTTGCTATTTGGTATACTGCGGTAACTGCGGTGTTGTTGTTGCTGTTTGCTAGTGGTGTGTATTTATATGTCCGTAGTACTTTGGTTGAGCGGATTGATGATACCTTGAATCATGTTGTGGAAATTGTTGAGCGATCGCTGGTCATTGAGCCAGTAAATGACGAAACTGACAAACTCCGTATCAATGTAGAAGCTAGTTTCCGCAACAATGCCAATCATGTAGATGATGACCACATCGATTTGGAATGGTTTAGTCCTACAGGAAAATTACTTTGGTCAACTTTATCAGAACCCCTCAATATTCCAATTCACGGTAATCATACTGGCGAAACAGTACGAGTACCTAAACAAGACAAGTGGGGAGACTCAGAACTATCGTTGCGTCAAGTAACCCAGCGCGTGGAATTTGGACGACAAGTATTAGGATATCTGCGTGTAAGTCATCCTTGGTTTGAAGTGACCAAACCCAGCCGCCAGCTAATTTTAGATTTAGCATTAGGTATTTGGGTAATGTTACTGTCTGTGGCTGCCAGTGGCTGGTTTCTTTCTGGGAAAGCAATGGAACCTGTAGGTGATTCTTATCAAAGACTTAAGCAATTTACTGCTGATGCTTCTCATGAATTGAGAAGTCCCATTACTTTGATTCAAACTAATGTGCAAGTCGCCTTGAGTGAATTGGAGTTAGTTGAGGCAGAAGTGAGTTCTTCTGCCAACTATCGCCAGCAGCTAAAGGTTGTAGAACGACTGACGCAACGCTTAGGTAAGTTAGTTAATGACTTATTGTTTTTAGCACGACAAGATAGTGGTATTAGTAAAGATACATTTTCACCTTGCCCTTTAGATGCCTTGCTGATGGAAGTAGTCGAAGAACAGCAACTTTTAGCCAGTGAAAAAGGCATTGCATTACATTTAAAGTTAGTTGACCCTCCCACTGCTGAAACTAGTCCCGAATTGCTAGAAAATTGGTTCACACTAGTAGGTAATTGGAATCAACTGGTTAGGCTATTGACAAATTTAATTAGTAATGCTTGGCAGTATACTCCGGCAGGTGGAAAAGTAAATGTAGAGTTGGCACGTCAAGAAGGAATTGGTCGGGTGTCAAGAATGCGTACCAGTACTGCTCAGTTACAAATTAAAGTGAGTGATACTGGCGTTGGTATTCCTACAGAAGCATTACCACGTTTGTTTGACCGGTTTTATCGGGTAGATCCGGCACGTACTCATAAAAAAAGTGGAAATTCAGGTACAGACAGTGCTACAGGTTCAGGGTTAGGACTTGCGATCGCTCAAGCTATTGTCGAACATCACCAAGGTCAAATCCAAGTTGAAAGTAGCGTTGGCAAAGGAACAACTTTCATTATCACTCTACCCATAACTCTAGAGTCTTAAATTTTGTTTGATTTTTTTGTTTCCTGTGATAGATGAATAGATTTGACGTTACTTACTAACTTATATAGCAAAGCTTGCATTTTTAAATCATAAATTTGAGCGCTAAACAGTTTATTGTTTACTTTTGGAAACTTCCGTGAGTAGCGATATAAACTGCTGATTTATTTTGCTTAAATGCAGCTAATAAATAAGTTATTGGAGGAGATTAGATGCAAACTCCTATTGCAGAAAAAAATCTACCTTTTTTAGAAAAGGTAAAGCAAAAAAGTGGTTTAGCTGATCTTTACGATGCTAGAGATATTACAGAAGTAGTATTCCGGGTTATGCGTGACCTGATGACTACAGAAGCGGCTGATCATGTTGAAGCAGAACTGCACAAACCAGCTGAAGAAACTGACGATAAATCTCTACAAATGGAAATTGCCGAACTGTGGCATGATACAAATCCTATTGTGAGCTTTTTGAGTCGGGTACGTCCACCTTGGCAAGGCCCTGGCATCTTTAAGATTGATAGCGATCGCTTTTTATTCCGCGTAGCCAATGAAGGCACTATGCCACCAAATGTAGACCGCGAACAGGTGGTTAAAGCAGTGTTTTCTGCTACTAAAGACGAACTATCACCAGAAAGAATTGAGGAAATTGCTAGTTGGTTGCCAGATAGAGTTCGTCAACTTTGGGAAGAAGCCTAGGTATTGAATATAGCTGGCTAAACTGTTTGAGTTATGAATTGTAATTTTGCAACTCATAACTCAAATATAATTTATAAAATCTTCTCATGAAATAATCCTAGAGTAGATTCCATCTTAACAAATAACTATTCTTTAAATGAAAATTTATACTTACTAGCTAAAAAATAGTTTTTAGAATATTAATACTGCCTTCCTACTTGAGAAATAATTATATTATTCATATTTCAACACTATAGTTAGATGCAGAAAGTAAAGTGAACTAGTAAATTAAAATCATTGTGAAAAACTTTATCAAACTGATTACAACTAATCAATATCGACCTATTTCATATTTTTCATTAATTCAATAAGTCTGTTGAATGCAGTAGTCTCTAAAGTTTCAAGACAATTAATACTCAATTTGCTCAGGAGTGAAAAATGAATATGAGTTCTCAAAAATTGCATAAATTTGCTGGAATATTCAGTGCTGTTTGCGGAGGTTTATTGATTAGTGTGCCTGCGATTTCTCAAACAGCAGTAGCACAACAACCAACTGTGACACCACAACAGTCTACCCCTAAGGTTAACCCTTGCCCTAGTATTTTTTATGAAGAACCACATAATAGCCGAGTAGTAGTACCGCAGGGATGTCCACCTAATGCGATAACTCAAAGATTGGCTAACCAAGGGCTTCTTCCTAATGCTCGCACCACAACTACATCCACTCCATACCAAACAGGACTAGGTGTAGGTGGTGAAACACCGCAAGCTAGTGCAGCTACACTTAATCCTTGTCCTCGGATTTATTATGAAGAACCTTTCAACAGTAGAAATGTTGTACCTCAAGGATGTCCACCCAACGCTTTCTCCCAAGGCCAGCAACCACAAGGGGAAACATCGAGTCAAGGTGTACCGATAAATCCGCAAGCTTCTACAAGTGAAACTACTACACCTCAAACTACACTACCATCACAAGGGGAAACCTCTAGTCAAGGTGTACCAGTAAATCCCCAGGCTTCCACCACTGGAACTTCCACAATTCAAACACCTTCGCCATCTGAACAACAAGCACCAAGGGCAACGATCGCTCTTGCTAATGGTAAAGTTAACGTCAAGCTGATCAATGACACTGGAGCTAGAGTAACTTACCAAGTTATCGGTGATACAGAAGCGCGATCGCTACAAGGTAAAGAAAATGTAATGTTGCAAGGTCTCAGCGCTCCAGTTACAGTTACATTCCAAAGAGAAGATGGCGGACTACTGTCTGTTACACCACAAGCTTCTGCTGAGGAACCAGGAATGTTAGAAGTAACTCTGGATGAAACTACTGACTTAGCTCAAGACAGTAAAGCCATGAGAATTCAACAAAACGGTTCAGTGTTCTTGAATTAATTTGCACAGGGAGTAGGGAGTAGAGAAAGAAATTTTTTCGATGCTGAATCAGGATGTCAAAACTTTTATCTCTAGTATTCTCCCTATTCGCTCACTTTACAAATTAGTACCTTCTGTAGTTGATGACTGAGGTAACAAAGGCTCAGGTTGAGGCAAAAGTTGAGGATTTAACAATTGCTGCCAATTTCTAATTTGGTCTTGGGCTGTATTGTAAGCAGTAGTACCTTTAGGAATTAATTGAGCAGTTTCAATCGCTTTGCTGAGATTAGAATTACTTTGAGAGCGGGCAATATCTAGTAACTGTTGACTCCATTGGTCAATAGCTACATTTGCATCTAAGCGGAGAATATTTCTACTTGGGACTCTATCAGCAAGACGAATTGCCTCAACCAACGCATCAGGTGTACCAACAACTGCCACTTCTCGCGCCTTTCTCCAGTTATCTTTGGCACGAATTTGCTCTTGCCAATCATCTATGGCTGCTTGGGCTTCACCAGAAAGCGCTCTTTTGGAAGATGCAATTGTCTGTGCTGCGTTAATAGCAGCAGTTAAATCTCCTGTTTGAGCTAAATCTCGTGCTTGATCTAAGTATGGCTGGTCTTGGATGCGCTGAACTTTAGCTGTCCAACTGTTAATTCTTTTACGTGCGTCTGGATATAATGCCCGACCCCTACGGATTTGACTAGCTTCGGCGATCGCAGCCTGCAAGGAATTGATATCCTCTAGTAATGCCATTTGTTCAGCGCGTTCTAAGTAAGGACGGTCTTCAATTGTTTCAACTTGAGCTTGCCAACGGTCTACTTCTTGCCTAGCTTCTGAACCACGAGGATTGTTAGCAGGAATTTGCTGGGCTTCAATGATTGCAGCTGCTAAATCGTTAATTGTACCTTGATCGGCGAGTGTCCGCGCTTTTTCGAGGCGGGCAACATCTTCAATTTCCAGTTGCCAACGGGTAATTAACTGTTGTGCTTTGTTGTATTTTGGTCGGGAAGGATCAATTTCTTGTGCTTGAGCGATCGCTGTTTCTAAACTAGAAACTGTACCTAGCCAAGCACTCCGTTGCGCGTCTGCTAAAGCAATAAAGTCTTCAATGTCCGCTTGTAATTTGGTATTGTCAGGAATTTGTCTAGCAATATCTAAGGCTGCATCTGCATCCCGTGCATCCATCTTAGCCTGGGCTAATTCCAGCATCTTGCGTCCAAATAAAGGAATCGACTCTTGCGCTTTTTCATAGAAATAGCTTTCCTTACCAATCGATTCCGCTATTTTGATCGCTTCTAATAAGTTATCTACTACTTTGGTTTTTGCTAAACTGTCAGCTTTATCTAACTTATCGCCATCTTCGCGTACTGATACAATCAAGCGGTTTATTTGATCGTACTTAGTACTTGACCAGTATTTATTATCTATACGCAGTAATTTTGCTGCCAACATTGAGGCAGGCAACCAGCGCCTTTGTTGCAATTGTTCTTCTACTGCTTGATAAATTCCTTCTGCTTTAGACCAGATAGATTCCCATTTAGCAATTTTCTCGTCTACTAAATTATATGCAGGCAGGTCTTGAGGAATTTTCTGGGCTGTGGCGATCGCTTCTTCTAAATTGCCGGCTTGAAAACTTTGATCAGCCAACTGTAAAATGTCTCGTGACCACTCTTCTATAAACCGATCAATTTCTCCCCGCAGCGGATGATTTTGTGGTAACTGTTTAACTAGCGCGATCGCTTGTAATAAATCATTTACCGTCTGCTTAGAAGCTGCTAACTGAGCGCAGTGCAGCCGCACCGAAGCACTAGCCAAAGGCCAAAAAATAGATGGGCAGTTAGGGGCAGCAGGCAACTTCAGCAGCATTGCCATTGCTAAAAACCCTATACTGCCGGGAATCAACGCTAACAATATTGACCACAACAACCAGCTTTTCATCCAGCGTGGCAATGGCCCAGAACGTCTGCTGGGTGAAGGGCCTGCTGCGGCATGATGATCTATTATCGGTAATCCTTCCGAGTTATTTTCTGCTTGTTGTTTCACTGACTTAGAGGTAGAACCAGTAGCTGGGATGCCAAATGCTTGAGTTTCACCGAAGTTTGGTGTTCGGTTCGTGTGATCTGGCTCTCTGGCTCTGGCTGGAGACCAACCTTCTGGAATATCCCGCTCTGTCATCTCTCACACCAAAAATTTATTAAATAGTGATCGGCTCTAGGTCAATAATTCAGTTGTTGCCATAGTAACTTTCTCATTGTTAAAAAGCTACTGTTTAGCTGAACTTTCTCCTGGTATACCTTTAACCTTTGTTAAATTCAGTGTTAATTTATACTTTATTTTTAACCAGAAGATTCTGCTTGTAAATCAACAATCAACTGAGCTAAGTGATCACTACTTGCCTGATAAACTCTGCCACAAAAATCACAAGTAGCTTCAGCGCCGTCGTCTTTCACAATCATGTCTTGTAATTCAGCTTCTCCTAACATCTTAAGTGCGCCTAGCACCCGATCAAAAGAGCAACCGCAGTGAAATCTCAACATTTGGGTTTCGGGAAATATCGACAAACCCATATCTCCCAAAAGATCACCAAAAATTTCTGGTAGTGTCTTACCTGCTTGCAACAATGGCGTAAAGCCTGATAAGGCAGCCACTCGTGATTCTAAGGTGGCTACTAAGGCTTCATCTCTAGCTGCTTTAGGTAAAACTTGTACTAACAATCCTCCAGCGGCAGTTACTCCAGCTGCACCTACGAATACCCCTAAAACCAAAGCTGAAGGAGTTTGCTCGGAATTTACTAGGTAATGCGCTACATCATCACCAATTTCTCCAGACACAAGTTCTACCGTACTAGAGTAAGGATAACCATAACCAATATCCCGAACCACATAGAGGTAGCCACTGCCCACTGCACCACCGACATCGAGCTTACCTTTAGCATTGGGAGGCAGTTCTACAGACGGGTTTCCTACATAACCCCGTACTGTTCCATCCAAGCCTGCATCTACCAATATACCACCCAAAGGGCCATCGCCTTTGACTCGAATATTAATTCTAGATCCTTTACGCTTCATATTAGAAGCCATTAATAAGCCTGCTGCCATAGTCCGTCCTAGTGCTGCCGTTGCCACATAGGAAAGGTGGTGGCTTTGCCGAGCCTCTTCTGTCAAACGCGTAGTGATGACACCCACTGCACGAATCCCACCTTCGGCTGCTGTAGCGCGAATTAACTGATCCGCCATGAAAAAACCTTACATTTCTTAACAAGTTCACTTTTTCTATTCTAAGTTCTCAGTTGCGATTTAAAGTGAAGGTAGGATGAGCGGCGATCGCATTTGCAATACTAGAAATACAATTCAGCGTTTCATAGATTCCTCAAAAAATGCTAGGTAATTTTCAACAAAGCCAACTGCGGATAGAAATCGAAGCATCAGCCAGTGCAATTGGCGATAGCTTACTGCGTCCTGCACAATTAGAAAAATGGCTTTTAGGACAACGCTTTACCCCAGGAATGCCAGAAGAAATTTATCCAGGATACCAGTTTACAAGTTGGACGGGACCTGTCTCGATCCATCATAAAGTCGATGTAGTTCAACCTAACTGTCTGCGCTTGCTTCTCAGTGGAGGAATAGACGGTTTTCACGAATGGTACTGGGGTGAAGGTTGGGTACAGTCCCGCTTGGAAGGAATTTCGATGTTGCCCTTAAATTTAGGTCAAACCTTGAGTTTATTAAGCCTGCGACAGTTTTTAGTGCAGTAATAGCGTTTCTCAGTCTAGTGAGGTACAGTAGCAACAATGGGTAAACCAATTATGAATATCATTTAATGAGACTTGATTAAAAGCAGTTTCAATTGCTTTTGCTAAGTCTGGATAACTTCTAGCTCC
>NZ_JAIVFW010000056.1 GCF_020829595.1 Nostoc sp. CHAB 5844 | reverse complement strand
CAATAACAAACTCAAACTAATTAAGCGCTCGGCTTATGGGTTTAGAAATTTTGAAAACTTCCGAATAAGATGCTTATTAAGCTGGCATTTTAATTGTTAGTTTAGCATAATAAGTACTAAAGAACCATTATTATTATTTACACGATAAAGTGAAAAAATAAAAGATATCGAGGAGGTGGCTGTGGCGCGTAAACGCTTAGTGATTGAGATGGGAATGGGTATAGATCAGCACGGACAGGAGCCAACTGTAGCAGCTGCAAGAGCGGTACGAAATGCGATCGCTCATAATGCTTTACCAGGAGTCTGGGAAGTAGCTGGTTTGAATGATCCTAATGAGATGATTGTGGAAGTTCAACTAGCAGTACCCTATCCCGAACAAGTGAAAACACAAGAGGTTCTAGCCGTACTACCTTTTGGACGCAAAACTATCAATGTCGAGTCTGGCGGAATGGTGGTTCAAGGACGGGCGATTCCCTCTCTCAATGATAAAAACGATGAAATGTTAATTGCGATCGCGGCTGTAACAGTCCTCATCGAAACTGACTAAAATTTATCTAAACCTGTTTTTCCATCTGCCCATCTTCAACAGTACTAGAAATCGAGGCTAGGGGTTGAGTAGGCACATCTAATTGTGGTGTTTCTAGTGATGCCGCGATTGACGTGTCACTGAAGTAAGAACCTACAATCTTGTCATAGTTAGAAGCAACGGCTAAAAACGCCCCGCCTAAAATATAAATGGGCAATGGCAGAGAAAATTCTTGTAACCAGTCAAACAGTTCTGCCAACGCGAACAGTAGTACAAAGCAAGCAAGCCAAACCCTCATCTTCTCTTCCCTTATAACCAAACAACTTTACTAGTCTACTAATAGGGTAGACCGATTGCATGATATCTAATGTTGACTGAATTCCAAAGAGTGACAAAAATTGGTCATCACGGATTTGAAAATTTGATTCCCGGTTAAGGAAAGCCGCAATTTGCTTAATCCAGCCAGCAAGCCGATTAAATTTGTGTTCAATGAGTTTTTCGCGTTGAGCCGATATTCAACGAATAATTTGTACAGTTGATTCATTTCCTTCTAGCCTCTGTGACGGTTCCTGTCTTGTGGCGATCGCTCAGTAATTAAAATCTCCCCTTAAGAATTTTCAAAGCTTGGGGGGGTTGTTAAATCCAAAAACAGTTACTAGAGTGAATAAAGCTGGGTCTTGTGACAATTCACTCTCACTCACGCCAAATGCATCTGAGATTTTCTCAAGAAATTAAATCCTTACTGCAACGCTTATCTGATCATCACTTAACTTTAGGTGATATTTTTGCAGAGACTACAGAACGAGGTTTCAGCCTGGTAATAGCCTTATTGGTTTTACCTTTTTTGTTTCCCATGCCTCCAGGATTAGCTGGGCCTTTTGGTGCTGCCTGTTTGCTGGTTTCAGTACAGATGATATTCGGCAGGCGATCTCCTTGGCTTCCTAAACAAATCGCCAGATATAAATTTCCTCGCCCTTTTGCTCAACTTCTCTTAAAAAATCTGCAACGTTTCACCAAAATATTAGAAAAAATTACTCGTCCTCGCTGGAAAACAATAGCGAGAAATCCTTTGACTTGGCGGCTCAATGGGCTGTGTATCTCTTGGTTGACAATATTGTTAATGTTACCAATTCCCTTAACAAATCCTATTCCTACTGTGGGAATTTTATTGTTAGTAGTTGCTACCATGGAATCTGATGGTTTACTGATTTGTATTGGCTATATCATCACTGCTCTCATTACTTTACTATTTGCATTTATTGGCTATGCACTATGGTCAGCACCTAATTTACTGCCTTCTATTTTGAGATAATTAAGTCATTTTTTTTAAATAAATAAAAGCCCTCAGTTATTCGCTGGGGGCTGTAAATTATAAGGGTGCATCTACTACTATTTATGTATACATATAAATACGGCTGTATCCGGAAGATATCAAAACAGAATTCAGAATTCTGTAGTATTTTTCAATCCTTCACTAAGTAGGTAGGCACAAATAAACCCAACTATATAACGAAATATTAACGAGGCTAAAACCCTCTTTCCTCCTGCCTCCTGCCTCATCCCAACTATAAATTTTCTCACCTGCCAACTTATGTCCGTCCCATCAGCTACCGAATATTTACTTCTGGTAGTTGAGTTTCAAAATGCGAATTGATCAATTTACTTGTATTTTGTTTAGGAGAAACTATATCGAAAGCTAAGTCTTGAGTTTGCAGACGTTGTTTTTGAGTGTATTCTTGCAGTTTAGTTTGAGCTTGAGCATAGACTTTCGTATCTTTAGGAATTTGGTGCAGAAACCTGACAGCACCATCAAAGTCACCAAAAGCTGCTTTTTTGTAAGCATTTTGTAAAAAGTAAGCTGCTCTGATTTGGCGTTTTTGATTGTACTCAGCCAATTTTTTTTGTACTAAAGCACCAGCTGAACTTTCTTGCGGAATTTGACGAAGATATTCTAATGCAGTTGAAAAATCTCTAGCTTCAGCTTTCTCATAAGCCTTAGCGAGTAAACTTTGTGTTTGTGTTTCGATATTAACGCGTGCTTGTTGAACAAGTTTGTCTATTTTAGATTGCCAATATAAAATATCTGGAATTTTACTAGCAGTCTTGATAACATCCGACCATCTACCTTCATTCAAGGCTTGTTCTGCAAATAAATATTGTTCCGCAGCCTGAAGCCATTGTTGTTGCCAAGTTTCGATGGTGGCTTGTGCTTCTGGGTAAACATTACTGTGGGAAGGAATTGATTTTATCAGAGCGATCGCACCTTGCAAATCACCAGCTTGATAGTTTTCTGTTGCTTTATATAAAGTTTCGGTTTCTGAATACGCAGGAGAATTACTCAGTAAAGAATAAACACCAAATCCCATCAATAAAGAATTAGCTGCCAGTCCGACTTTCATCCCTGTCATAAGTGGCGATAATTTTTCAGAAGTTGGATGTTGCCGAGTCTCATCACTCGTACGCACCATTGGCGATGGCTCATTGTACTGTGTTGGCAAAATTTCGGATGGCGGAGTTTCTCGTTTCATTTGTTTGAGTACACGCAGCACCTCACCCGCCGACTGAAAACGTTCTTGAAAATCATAGCGGATCATTTGGCTGAGAATAGCAGCTAAATAATCATTAACTGGAGTGTTTGGTGAACGCCAAATAATCTCATTAGTATAAGGATCAACTTTAAATTGTAGAGGTTCTAAACCTGTTAGCGCCTGGATGGCAATCATCCCCAAAGCATAAATATCACTGTTAGGTCGTGTTTGACCAATAAATTGCTCTGGTGGAATGTAACCCAATGATGTTACAGGAATCCAATCAATCGGCAATTCTGTATCTATAGAAAACTTAACAGACTGGATAGAACCAAAATCAATTAAAACTAGTTTGCCATCAACACTGCGTCTAATTAAATTTTCTGGTTTGATATCACAATGGATGACACCTTGAGAATGCACAAAGTCTAAAATCCTTAACACATCCTCTAAAAATTCCACAATTTCGCTTTCAGTCCATAAACATCCCCACTGTTGATTAATTGGCAGTTCTGCTGTTAAATCATGTCCTTCCACAAACTCTTGTACTAGATAAAGCCGCTCATGTTCTTCAAAGCAGGCGATGAGTTCGGGAATTTGCGGATAGCTGCCCAAACGTTTGAGAGTTTCCGTTTCCGTAAGGAAATGTAACCTTAATGTGTCTAAATAGCTGTGGTAATTGCTAGTTTTCAGCTGTTTTACAACATATATAGGGTTTTCCGGGTAATCTATGTCTATAGCAGTATATGTCTGTCCAAATACCCCTGCACCCAGACTTTCAACGATTTGGTACCGCGATTGTAGTACTTTACCGATCATGTAGTGGCTCATAAGCTGGTTACTTAGTAAGTCCTCCTATAACTTTTCAGACATTACCTGATTGTTTCCGGATGTCCTGGAAAATAAATCACTTGAGCTTTGATTACAGTCATCCTGGCTTGTAAACTTTTACGTATTTTTATCAATAAAATGAAATTATTTGTGTATCAAGATTTTGGTGAATTTGTATAACTTCAACAAGAAAAAAGGGTTCCTTACGAGGAGAGAAGGAACCCTTAGGCGTATTTGCGTAGAAAATTTAGAACTCTGCAATCAAGCTCATCCAGTTTATGAATTATCCCTGTCTTTCAGGAATGCAACTATGCTATAGGAGCTTTTTGCTTACGCTTCATCCATAAACCCATAGCACCAGCAACTGCAATACCAGCAGTAGAAACAGGTTCAGGTACAGATGCAGATCTGATAGGGATTTGTCCAGCAATGATGGTATTTGTGAATTTTACGCTACTGAATAGTCCACCGGATGGGCCATTTCCAGGTGCGCCTGTAAACCCAGGAGTAAATTCTACACCCAAACTTGCTGTTTCTTGACCTGTAGCAGCAGCGACAAAATTGGTAAAGCGAAGACCATCATTCACTGCTATACCAGTGTTACCAGCGATCGCACTAGAAAAGGTTTTCAAAATATTGTTAGAAGCATCCCGTACATTTACAAGCCAACTGCTCAAATTGACTTGTGTAGCAGTAGGTAGTTGAGCTACATCTACTGTATAAGTTCCATCAAAAGAGCCATTTTGTAAAGCTACAGATACTCCGCTTGAACCAGGAAGCGCTAAAGATTCAAATTGGCCAGAAAAATTAAATGTTGTCAAGGTTGCAGCCTGGGCGGGAGCATTGCCCACAGCTGCTAACATTGCAATACCTAGGGCAGTAACAGCAGTGGCTTGAGATAGTTTTTTGTAGGATGTTGTAAGCATGAATTGAGTTTCTCCAACAGTAGATTTCATAAATTGGGGGAGTGCTGACAAACTTTTTTCAAAGTTATTTCTAAGCTAGATAAATATCTCTAGTCATAGATAAGTTAGAAATCACGTCATCGCCTTAGTGAAAACTGATGCAAAATTCCAATTTTTAGTCAGTTTTTACATTAGCAAGCTTTGTTACCTCAGAGTTTCTTTGAGATGATTTTTGTATATTTGCGTAATGCCTAGTTCGCCTGATACTTGCGCTTCAAAAAGCCCTACTTAGATAAATATACTGAAATCGAAATTATGAGGTAAAACAATTTTTTGTCAGTGACAGTAACGTTTTTGTTATGACGACAGTAATTAAGCTTGCTGCATTTTACATCTTTAATTAACTCCCTAGTTCAGTGAAGCTTGATTTTCATTGTTGCCTTTGCACATTTCCATACTGTCAGTAGAAAAAAAAAACGGCAATAAAAATGCGAGTTTTTTACGAAAAGATTAAATTCAACTATCCGTAGTATTTTAAGTAAATTTACCTCAGTGTCAGATTCTGCAAGGATTTATGATTACTGATCTCATACTATGTCTCAGTAATTACGCGAAATTTACTTAGTGGAAAGTTTACAATCATTGACATTCTGTTTGGGTGTGATAATCCAGACTGGAAGGGGGATGAGGAAGGGATTAAGCCTAAGCTTCTTCATCTTGTTCTAGGGCTTTTGCTTTATCTTGTAAAGGTTTGACAACCCTGGCGATCGCTTCTTGAATAAATGCTTTAATAAACTCATCTCGGCGGTTAATTTGAAACTGTCGCTGTACTACCTCAGTCATTCCGCCATCGCCCCAATCTTGATCATGGCGAAAATACTCAATAAAACTTTTTCCGGCAATCCGAGTTAAATACGCAGCTGTCACACCTTGAATTGCTCTGCCAATAATAAATGTGGCAACATTCAGTTGCAAAGCTGTAGACACTAGTTGAATCGCACCTTTAACTATCCCTAAACTGGCAATAGTTTTTGCCAAAGATAAGGCTAACTCCCGTCCGCGTTCCATGTTCAATTCACAGCCGTAGACTCTGCCAATTTCCACAACCATTTGGGCATTTACGGCGGCTGTTGCCAGTAAATCTACTACTGGTAAGGGTGTAACTGAAACCACACCAGCCCCAATCCACTGAAATCGTTCGACAATTTTATCGGCTTGACGACGACGCTGGGCATCGATGAGTTTGCGTGCTTCCTCGCCTAACCTCAGAGATTGCAACAAAATGTTATCTGCAACTAAATCTTCACCTTCAGCCCGCAAAACAGCCGCCATCCGCCGCAGCAACGGCACAATATCTGGTTCTGGTTGATAGAGTTCGCCTGTTTCTAGTTGAGCAGATTGGGGGTTAGCTGCGATCGCCACGACATCGTTTGCCGCAATAAAGCCTCGGACTCGTTCTCGCAACCGCGCCAGAATCACTTCTGTATTCTCATCTGTGTAGAGGTCAGTTTTGTTCAGAATTAAAAGCGATCGCTTGCCAATTTCTGCTAAACCGCGCAATGGTTCATATTCAGAGCGGCGTAAGTCGTTGTCCACAACAAACAACAATAAATCTGCGGCTGTCGCCAATTCCCTAGCTAACTGTTCTCGTTCTGTTCCGGCTACTCCCGCTTCTAAAATTCCTGGTGTGTCGGTAATTAAAATTTTGCGTTCCAATCCCTTCAACCGCAGACAATAAGTTTCGCCAACTGTTGTTGTCCCCATTGGCGCATTTACTTGACCTACCATCCGCCCCATAATTGCATTGACGAGGGAAGTTTTGCCAGCACTTCCTGTGCCGAACACGACAACCTGAATTTCACCCCGTGCTAAATTAGCTTCAATTTCCCGCGATCGACTTAATAAAGCTTGTTTTGCTACTTCGTCTTGAATTTGCGATACTTGTTGTCGCACAGCTTGGAGTGTGGAAGAAGCCGCATCAGATTTAGCCGCAGGTATTTGCGCTGGTGTAACTCGCTTACGCCCTTGGCGGGAACGCTTTTCGCCAGCCTGAAGCACCAACACGTAATAAACAAAAGCAGCAACTAAGCCGCCAATCAAGACAACCAGCAGCAACAGCAGCAAATTGCCGAGTAATGGCGAATAAGACAACTGCCAATAAAGGCGCGATAGAGAATCTATCAGCCACAGGCTCAGTGCCAAAATGACGATCAGACCAACAATCAGCGTTACTATACGCGATAAAGGCATGGGTAGCGGTGGTTAAGCTGTGACACACCTAAATTGTACATTCAGACAACAGGGGAGAAAGGTTAGCACTTTGTAGAGCTTGGTTATAGACTTGCTCATGGCGAACGCGATCGCTAAAATTATTACCTCATAGCTCCTCTAGCTCATCTAATGTCAGCGGTGCTTGGGAACTATGGCGCACATACAACACAGAAACCTTTGTATCTCGAATTGTAAAAAGCACTCGGTATATATTTTTAGATTTTCCGTAAAGAAGTTGGCGGACTGGCTGTGAAAAAATCTCATGTTCAACTGCTAAAGCACAGCGTTCGGGCTTATCTTGTAAGGTAGCAATAGCATTCATTAATCCTCGAAACCAACGATCAGCAAATTCAGGATTTCGCTGTCGATACCAATTGTAAGCTTTCTCAATTTGAGCTTCTGCAATGGGTGTAATCTCAACCTGAAATGCCATACTTTTGCTGCATTTGTTGGATGAAATCTTCTATAGGACGGGTTTGACCTGTGTTAAGTTCGTCTAAGCCCTGCTGAATACCTGCGATTGTCTCCAACTGATCAATTAGTTGGCGTAGTTTGCTAGGATCTATTTTCTCAGGATCGAGAAAGGTAACGAGGACTTGCGATCTGTCGCTAATATCTTGCGGTAATTCGTTGAGTTGAATTTGCCCATTTTGATAAATGCCTGCGATGGTTTTGAGCATGAGTTGTAATCAGATTTATAGTTGCTTTTATTCTACATTCCCTATTTGTAGAGTTTGGTCATAGACTTGCTCATGGTGAACGCGATCGCTCTCTAGATAATTTACACTCAAGGTGAGACCGAATTATTTGCAGCTTCTGTTATGTCTTCCAGTTTAGATTCCTTGCCACCTGCTCTTGCTAAAATCGTCCAGCGCTTTCAACGCGCTACCGATCCCAAGCGGCGCTATGAACAACTCATCTGGTACGCACAAAAGCTTCCAGAGTTTCCAGAAGCTGACAAAGTACCAGAAAATAAAGTCCCTGGTTGTGTTTCTCAGGTTTATGTCACCGCAACCTTGGACGATGGGAAAGTTGTATTCCAAGGAGAATCAGATTCTCAGTTAACCAAGGGATTAGTGGCGCTGTTAATTGAAGGTTTAAATGGGCTAAGTCCCACAGAAATTGTCCAACTAACACCAGATTTTATTCAAGCAACTGGTTTAAATGTTAGCTTGACACCTTCTCGTGCTAATGGTTTTTACAACATATTTAAAACCATGCAAAAAAAGGCATTGGAATGTAAGTTAGAACAATAGTTCTGAGTGCCTTCGGCGTGAGCGCTCAGTCGAATGCTGAGTGCTGAGTGAAAAGACTAGCTAAAATCCACATAAGTGAATTAATAAAAAATTGAATTTTTGAACCCGCGCAGGCGCTCACTGAGCTTGTCCTGAGCGTTGGTTACTGAGCGCAGTCGAAGTAAGCCGAAGGGCTTGTCGAAGTGCAGGTTTTGCTTGTATAGCCGCGATTTCCAATCGCCAAAGCTGTTCAAACAATCTCAAGTAGTTTTGAAAAATCGGATAATTTCGCGGACGTGATCAAGAAATTGTCCATCAGTAGAAAGTTGCGCGATCGCATTTCTAGCTTCTCTTGCTAAACGTTCATGTTCTGTTTGATTGGTAGCGCGTAATTCTTCTAAATTCGCTAAAATTCTTGATAGTTCTTTCCGTGTTTCTTCAGCAAAACGTTGTTGGGTTGCTGGTAAAGAATATGATTGTTCTGGATTGAGTTGTTCTTCTAGAGATTGCACTTTTTGTTCTAATTCATAGAAACGATTCCGCAGTTCAAAAATATCTTCGCGGGGATATTTCCATTCTTGGCTAATCATTGTTAGCCGTGCATATAAATATTCGTAGGCGCGAATCGCGGGACGCAGAATTGTTAATAATAAAGCTGCACCGGAACTGATATAACCGACTGCACTAATTCCAGTGGCGGCGAGAGTGTAAAGTCCAACGGCTGAGAATAAGTGTAAGGCAATAGCAGCCCACAGCGATCGCTTGGCTAATAACTGGACGTATTTTACTTGTTTTCCATCTACAGCAATACCTTTTTCGGAAGATTGTGCTGCTTCTGCTAAAACTTCTTTGGCTTGAAAATGCACGTTCCAAGGTACAGTTACAATTACTAACAACCACCAAAAACTTGCACCGCCAATTATCCAATCCAGGAAGTTACCTGCAGGTACATGGAACCATTGCAATACGCCAAATGCTAACAGTAATATAGCAACAATTCCGACGATGGAACTAATAAAAAAGTTAAAATACATTTTGCCATGACTCCAATAAAACTATCACTTCGATCATGGCTATAGCTGGGCATTTATACGGAATGTTTGTGCTGGTTTGGCTACTTGCACATAATAATTATTGAATAAGGTAGCTACGCCAAACTCTTTGAGAATCTTTGCTATTCTTATCTGGCAATAATAATCGCCAAGTTTTGCCTTCTTGTTGAATTTGTAAATAAAGTTCAAAGGGTTGTTGCAGTTGCGTCAACTGTCGCTGCGATAGCTTAATAATTAAATCGTATTTTCCCTGGACGCGAAAGGCTGGTAAATTTTGAATTGTCAGCGGTTTTTCTTCAGCGATTTTTAACTCTTTAATTTCAAATCCCTGAAAATCCAAATCTAGTTTTTGACTAAGTTCTTGTTGGGTTTGTTCTAACCCAAGTGCGATCGCTTTTCGGACTAACTCGCTAGTTGGCAGCAGTCCAATACTACCACAAGCTGTTAACAACACCAGCAAAATCATTGTGACTAACAATCGCACCATTTTCGATATTCTACTCTCCAGCGCTAGTATAGCGGTATATGCTTTAAATTCTGTCATCTACTATGTCAAAACAGACTATTGGACTTGATAGCCAAGTTTACGATTACTTGTTATCGGTTTCGTTGCGAGAACCGGAAATTTTACAAAAGTTACGCTACGAAACTGCCAATCATCCTAGGGCAAATATGCAGATTTCGCCAGAACAAGGACAGTTCATGCGACTGCTGGTGCAGTTATTAGGCGCAAAAAAGACTTTAGAAGTTGGCGTGTTTACAGGTTACAGTTCGCTTTCGGTCGCCTTAGCCTTACCTGCTGATGGTAAAATCGTTGCCTGTGATGTTAGTGAAGAGTATACAGCGATCGCACGGCGATATTGGCAGCAAGCCGGGGTTGCCGATAAAATTGACCTAAAATTAGCACCAGCCTTAGAAAGTTTAGATCAACTGTTGGCAACAGGGCAAGCTGGAACCTTTGATTTTGCGTTTATTGATGCTGATAAAGAAAATTATGACGGATATTACGAGCGATGTTTGCAATTAGTTCGCCCTGGTGGCTTGATTGCGATCGATAATGTTTTATGGTCTGGACGAGTAGCCAACCCTCAAATTCAAGATCAAAGTACTCAAATTATCCGTGCTATCAATCAAAAGCTGCGAGATGATGAACGAGTCACCCTTTCGCTTGTTCCCATTGGCGACGGACTGACTTTAGCACTCAAGCGTTAATCCATCCTCGTACCAAATTGAAATAAATACTTATTTTTATATTTATGGGAGATAAATTGATTATTGAAAGTATAGTCAGTCTCCCTATTTTTATAATTATGCTTGTTTTCGTATTGAAATTTACTCATATAGCAAATTCTTTGCTCAAACCTATAACTAAAGTATGAGTTTTAATTTGGGTTAATTAAGTAACTTGATGAAGTGTCTAACAAAGTCTATTTTTACGAAAAATCTTCATCTAATGATAATCATTTAACTCTTGAGAATTTTACAATTTTATCAAGTATTTGAGAAGGCAGCTTTGCTGAGGGCAGAGGGCAGAAGGTTTTATTAAGAAGGGGATTCAGACCCCTCCTTAATAAGAGCGACCAAATTTTTAATTTGGTCGGGGTTTTAAACCCTTGTTCCCTTCGGTCACGGTAGAGGTCAGGAATCAGAATTCCCTTCTGCCTTCTGCCTCCTGCCCTCTGCCTTTCTTCGATAAATAAACTAGTTTATTGTAATCTGAAGAAATGCTAAAAATTATATCTTTTAATTCCTAGACTTATCAGTTATTAAATTAATTCCAGAAAAATCTATGAATTTACTATTACAAAAAGTCCAAAAAAGGATATTTAAAAAGATTTACCAAGTTCCCTTTGTAAAACATCAGAATGACATTGCTTATCAAATAGCAGTTAATCAGCATAAACCAAATTTACCTACTATATCAAAACAAGACCTAGAATTAGTAGAAAAAATTAACAATGAAGGTGTAGTAGTTACTTCATTAGATAATTTGGGAATTGTATCTAATACTCAACTTCTTCAGGCAGCAAAGCAACTTGCATCTCAAATGAAACCCGATATCAATAGCGATGACAATAACTATGTTATTCATGCTAGTTTGCAGCAAATGCTCAAATATTCCCAAATTTTTTTGTGGGGATTAGAACAACGTTTACTAAATATCACCGAGCATTATCTTGGTCTACCAGTAGCATATCATGGTGCATATTTTCGTAGAGACATCGCCAATAAATTAGAGAAAGGTTCTAGACTTTGGCATATAGATCCAGAAGACCGCAAAGTATTAAAAATAATAGTTTATGTAAATGATGTTACAGAAAATCAGGGGCCTTTTCAATATATTTCTCCATCTTTAACTTTACAAATAGTTCAATCTTTAAAATATACCTATGGTTACATCCCAAATCAAACTATACAAAAGGTTATTTCACCAACCAATTACAAATCCTGCACAGGGAATTCTGGTACAGTAATTTTTGCTGGGACTGGTAGTATTTTTCATAGAGGAAAACCACCAGAAATTTCCGACAGATTTACTATATTTTTTGATTACACTTCTAGAAGAAAAAAAGAGCTATTTTACATTAATAATTCTCTGCCCTATCAAGATTTACTTAAACTTTCTCAAAACCTTTCTGTAAGACAAAAGCAATGTCTTTTTTGGCAAGAATATTTGGAATAGCTATTTATTTAGGACTAAAGCTGCGTGTCATATTTTTTTCGTTTAGGCTGTCAATAGTCAATAGTCCAAAAAACCTTGATTTTTGAACGCCACTTGCTTCAAGCCGGGAAACCCGTCCAACGCAGTGGCTTCCCTTGAGCCTTGACTCTTTTACCAGAGAATAGGTGTGCCAGTTGCATAAGTCCTAGTATTGTCTAGATTTTGATTACTTTGCAAAGTGCGATCGCACTTTGACATTCTGCCACAGAAGCACGCTGTTGCATTGCTTGGACTAAGGCTTGGTAACTAGACCAATTTTCTTCTAAGAGAGTTTTTGCCTGGAGGACGTGAAAACGCTGTTTTTGCTGAAAAGCTGACTCCGAAAAACCGACAACTTTTAATACTTCTGCCAGCTTAGTTTTATCATCACCGCCACCTTCAGCACGATCAAATACCAAAGCTTCTGCTGCAATACCTGCCATCCACATTGTGCAGTAGCGGTCTAGCATTTGAGCGCTGATGGAACCTTTTTCTAGTTGTGCAGCTAACTCACCGTCATTAAAAGCAACACCGCCTTGTCCCGGTTGTCCCTTTTTCCAAGCTTCCCAGGCGCTGAGGGTGTAGCCAGTCACGGGAATCCCCAGCAAGTCAGCCACTAAAAAATGTCCCGCTTCATGGTGGATAATGCGATCGCGGTGTTCACGAGAAAATCCGGCAATCCAATCTAACAATATAGTTCCGCCTTTACCTTGTAAGCTGAAACTGTCTAAGGTAGCAATTCCTAAAATAGCGAAGGTGGCAAGTGCTGGTACTGTCGGCGATAAGTTAATTAATGACCCCAGCAGTACCGATAAAGTCATCAGAAAGACTGATATGGCTACTAAATTTAGGGCTGTTTGGCTCATTTTGAGTTTTTTAACTATAGCTTAATCTTTCTTAATTATGCGGCGATCGTTGCATTTTTGAATAGTAAACTATTTTTATTCCTTTACCCCCTACACCCTTGCACCCTTACACCCTTGTGTTTCTAAAGAAATGCCAATTATTCATCAGTTAATTGAAATCGCCACTGAACCAGGAATTAATATTCACAACATTACTCCACAAATCAAAGATTTAATTGCCACAACCTCAATTAAAAACGGACAAGTTTTAGTCTTTTCGCGCCACACGACTACAGCTTTAGCTATCAATGAATATGAAGTCAGATTGTTAGAAGATATCAAAGTCTTCTTCGGTAAATTAGCACCAGAATCAAACCGCTACTTACATAATGACTTACATTTACGAGATGTTCCTGAAGATGAACCAATGAATGCTCATTCTCATTTACTAGCAATGATGCTCAGTACCAGTGAAGTAATTCCTATTGTGGATAGTAATTTAGCTTTAGGTACTTGGCAATCTATATTATTTTTTGAATTAGACGGGCCACGTAAGCGGACTGTATCTATACAGATTTCTGGGGAGTAAAAAATATCTGCAACAATTCAAAATATAAAAATGCACAAACTTCTAACATTTCGGAATGAAAAACTTTTACGTCGGGCGCTGACTCACCGTTCTTATGTTCATGAAAACCCAGGAGAAGGGGAACATAATGAACGCTTGGAATTTCTCGGTGATGCCATACTCAACTTTTTGAGTGGTGAATATCTTTATCGCCGCCATCCCGAAAAAGGAGAAGATGAATTAACACGACGGCGTTCTGCACTAGTAGATGAAAAGCAACTAGCAAAGTTTGCTGAAGAGGTTGGTTTAGATTTTAGAATGCGGTTAGGAAAAGGGGCGATTTTAGATGGTGGTTTTCAAAACCCTAATTTACTAAGTAGCACTTTTGAAGCTGTTGTTGGGGCTTATTATTTGGATAATAATTCTGATATTGAAGCAGTACGTGCTATTGTCGAACCATTGTTTAATTCTGTACCTGAACAAATTGTTATAGTTCGCTCTAATGTGGATTTAAAAAACCGTTTTCAGGAGTGGGTACAGCGCAATGTGACGATAAATCCTCCAGAATACATCACAAAGCAAGTCGGTGGTTTGTCTCACGCACCAATATTTACAGCTAAAGTATTTGTCAATGGAAAAGAGTACGGAGAAGGAAAGGGACGCAATAAAAAAGATGCGGAAAAAGCTGCTGCTGAAAATGCATTAGCTAAGTTGAAACAAGCAGGTAAGTTGTAGAGATATATTGATACAACTTCTAAGAGTATGGAGATGTTAGCTTTGGTTGTGGTTTATTGCTTCTAGGTTGTAGTTTCATCCATTGAAAAGATACGAGGTTTAACAATAAGCCTATCAGGAATAAAATCACTATCAATGCTATCTGATACCAAAGAACTGGCTGAACCAATAAGTCTGCAACTACATGAAGCAAGTTCATGATGCTGTAAACTACAGTTAATGCAAAATGAAACACACGGTAGCGCTTGGACTCAGTAAAAGCAGTGGCAATAATTATCGATATAGGTATTACAAAAAATCCCAACATTAACCACATAACTACAGAAATATCACTGAGTTTTGAGGCGTGTTGCGATTCGGCTACAGATAAACCATGAAATAGTGGCATTAAACCTAGTTGGGTGTGAAACAATGTCCCTAGGAGAAATGCTATCCAAAGTGTAATGATTCGTTCTCTATAATTAACCATCATCAAGCAATCCAAATTCATATGATTATTGCCCAATTTTTAATTTAGGCAAAAAATCTGAGGAACTTGTGAAGGATGCAATTAGCTCTGTAACATATTGATTTCTAAGGGAAAAGTTACAGTAAAGGTAGAACCCACTCCTAGCTGAGATTGAAGATTGATTTCACCTTGAAGTAATTTTACCAAGCGAGAAACGATCGCCAGCCCTAATCCTGTACTATCAGGTAGATAGGAACGATCGCTCTTTTTTACACGATAGTAAGGTTCAAAGATCCGCGCTTGGTTTTCTGGTGCAATCCCAATTCCTGTGTCAGCCACAGCAAATGACCAATTATTGTCGTCCAAGGTTTGACATACTATCCTGACATTGCCTGCTTCTGTATAGCGAATCGCGTTACTGACAAGATTGGTGATAATTTGTTGTAGTTGAAATTCATCAGTTAGCACTTCTTGCGGACAGCGATCGCAATCTACAATAACTTGTAACTCTTTCTCCTCTGCTAAAGGCTCCAACATTTCACACACATTAATAATCAATTCTCGTACATTCGTGGGTGCGACTTGTAGTTGTACCTTACCAGCATCATATCTTGATAGTTCTAATACATCATTAATTAGGCGGAGTAAGTGTCTACCATTACGTAATACGCGTTCAATATGTTCTAAATTTGTATACGTGTCTTTGATGCCAGAGTTACGTCGTTGTTGTCGTAAAAATAAATCTGAGTAACCAATAATCGATGTCAGAGGATGTTTTAGTTCGTGCGCTAGTTGGGAAAAAGTGTCTTGATTGGCATTAATTAAACGAGTTAGTTCTTCATTATGCAGAGTTAATGATACTTGCAGATGCCTTAATTCTCGCAAACGCTCTTCAACATAACTTTTAAAACATCGAGCGATCGCTTCATCTATTACAGCATCAATTAAACGCATATAACGAACAATTTCCGCTGGTGTTCCTTGCAAAAATGCCGATTCTAACGTATCAAATATTACTGTCCTCAATAGACGATACTCTCTAGCAATTTCTGTAGGATCAAAGCCTTGTTCAGCCCGGAGTAACCCATGCCGCCAACCAGCCGTGAGTATCGACTTGATATCACCTACCTGAGTTTGTGTAAGGACATTAATCATTGCCTGAAAAATATCAGGTATATGATCTTTAATCGCTGTATAAGACAAGTCATCAGCACTTTCAATCTGCCTGTCTTGACGAACTGCTACTACCCATTTCTCAATGATACTGTTATAGCGGTTCCCGACCTAGTGAGGTACGTTTTCAAAGCTACTAACCTTGGTAAACAAGATTTGGGTGTACCTCAGTTGCTTAGGAAACGCTATAGTATTTTCAGCCAGTAAGAGACCAAAATCCATTACGTTAATTTTTGTAAAAATTTAGTGAAAGAATTTATATCTAGAACTAGTTTATCGAGAAGTGTGTTTTTTTGTAAAAATTAACAGAAAACTTCAACTGCATCAAGAAAGAGATTGCCTATTTATATAGATAGATTTAATCTCTAGGTTTGGAGTTTTTTATAAGTTTGCTGCTCAGTACAAATGAGTCAAGGGTGCATATGTGTCACATCTCATTGCCAACCCAAAGAGTGACTAAATTAGGCTAAATCAACAAATAGAATCTATCTCAAGAAGTTGTTTTTACTGGACAGTAATGTTATATTTCGCTATATTGTTGGCAATTCGAGTAAGTCAGCCTAATTCAGCGCGTCAAATTTACGTAACGCTGAAGCGGAGGAACCAATTTTGGGGCGTATTTTAGAGAAAACTGAAGCTGAAGGATAAGAGTTGAACAACTTATTTCATACTTCACACTTCATACTTCATACTTCATAAGAGGGGCATCTCTCAGCCCTAGCCCGTCAGCTAACTTCGTAGGCATTGAGAGGAGACTGAAGAGATAGCATTTTTATAATGTGTTGATCTCATCAGTGTCCAAGGCTGGTACTGCTCAGATTTTTGTACCTATACTTAAACCTGGTGAGGTTATAAATGATATTGCAATTAAATTTAGCAGCGATCGCCGCGATCGCTAGTCAAGCTGCATGGCAGAAGACAAAGCCCATAGTTACTAAAGATGTCGTATTTCTGCCTATTCTAGGATTTTTAGGAATTATCTTGCTGTGGTGGGCGGTTGCCTTAGCTAACCATGAATTAATGCCCACGCCGCCAGAGGCACTAATTGCCAATTTAGACTATATTTTAAATCCGTTTTATCAACGAGGGCCGGGCAACTTAGGAATTGGCTGGCTGTTAATTGCCAGCCTGCGACGCGTCTTAATCGGTTTTTTGTTAGGTGCAGTCGTAGCAATTCCTTTGGGATTTCTGATTGGGATGTCCAAGTCTGCAATGTTAGCCCTCAATCCCATTATTCAGATTTTTAAACCCGTATCACCCTTGGCTTGGCTGCCAATTGCCTTAGCCATCTTCAACTTGGCAGATCCTTCAGCAATTTTTGTAATTTTTATCACCTCCTTATGGCCAACAATTATTAACACAGCCCTAGGAGTTGCCAGCGTTCCCAAAGATTATTTAGATGTGGCACGAGTGTTAGAAATGCCGCGCTGGCGAAGAATTACCAAAATTATTTGGCCTGCTAGTTTGCCTTATATCTTTACAGGGTTGCGAATTAGTTTAGGAATTGCTTGGTTAGTTATCGTTGCCGTAGAAATGCTGACAGGCGGTATTGGTATTGGCTTCTTTGTTTGGGATGAATGGAGTCGGTTAAATCTCAGTTCAGTCTTCCTGGCTGTATTTGTCATCGGTGTAACCGGACTAATTCTCGATTTCGCCGTCGGTAAACTCCAAGAATTGGTTACTCATCGCCCGACAACTGCGAAATAACAAAACTCAGCAGCCATCAATACAGTCAGACGCTATTTACCTTTGCGCCTTTGCGCGGCAGTCGCAAAGGCTGTCGGCAGAGCCGCCCAACGCGCTGCCTTGCCTTTGCGTGAGCCAATATAAAACTACAACAATGACTAACAATAACTGGACTAGAAGAGATTTTTTATTAGGAATTGGCACAACAACAGCCGGAATTGCCTTATCTTCTTGTGGAATTTCGGGAGATAGATCTGCATCAGGATTGACAGAAGAAGCCTTAGCCGTCAAACCAGTAGTCAGATCTCAGGACTTAGAAAAATCTGATATTACTGTTGGTTACGTTCCTGTTAATGATTGTGCGCCATTTGCGATCGCCTGGAAAAAAGGCTTGTTTCGCAAGTATGGTTTAAACGTCAAACTTAACCGTGAAGCAAGTTGGGCAACTTCCCGCGATGGTTTGATTTTTGGTCGTTTAGATGCTTCCCCAGTCGTATCTGGTGCAGTCACCAACGCCAGAATTGGGGCGGAAGGCGCGCGTCATGCACCTTTGTGTGCAGCCATGACCATTCACCGCCACGGTAACGCCATGACCATGAACAAAGCCATGTGGGATTTTGGGCTGCGTCCGTGGTACGAGTATCAACAACAATATGGCGACGGTGCATTAGCAGCCTTTGGCAAAGATTTTCGCGCCTACTTTGACAAGCAATCACCAGAAAATAAAGTTTGGGCAGTAGTGCTGAGTTCCGCGATTTACGAATACTTCGTGCGTTACATATCTGCGGCGGCTGGTGTCGATCCATTAAAAGAATTTCGCGTTATCATCGTCCCACCTCCCCAGATGGTGACAAACGTGCGAATTGGGGCAATGCAAGCTTACATGGTAGCCGAACCTTGGAACACTAGAGCAATTACAGGTAATGAAGGTGTTGGCTTTACCTTCGCCCAAGGTAAAGAAGTTTGGTTAGGACACCCAGATAGATTGTTGGGTGTGATGGAACCCTTCATCGAAAAACATCCCAACACCTATCGTTCTCTGGTGAAGGCGATGATTGAAGCGTGTCAGTATTGCAGCAAACCAGAAAATCGCCAAGAAGTTGCAGAACTAATCACAGACCGTTCCTTTACAGGCGCTAGACCGAAAAAAAAGGATGCGCCAATTGCAAAATTTACAGGCCCAGCAATTCTTGGCAATTACAACTATGGCGGGTTTGATGGCAAAGACCGCACTGTAACGGCTGCTGACACCACAATTTTCTACGATATTCCAGATCATGTGCCTAAGCAGTCAGGCGAACACTCAACATTTATGTGGAGGTCTAGAAGTATTTGGTTAATGACTCAAGCCGCTCGTTGGGGACAAATCAAGGAATTTCCCAAAAATGCCGAACAACTAGCCGAAAAAGGTTGGAGAGCCGATTTATATCGAGAAATAGCATCTGAGATGGGCATTGAGTGTCCTAAAGATGATTACAAAGTCGAACCGCCAGAAGTATTTATTGACAAAAAAGCCTTTGATCCTAGTGACCCCGTAGGTTATCTCAATAGTTTTGAAATTAGGGCTAAATCTCCTATACGTTTTTTCATGTCTTAAGTAGGGGCTAGTGATTTTTACTTCGTACTTTTTCCAGCTAGAACCCCATAAGAGAAATTCCACAACCAAACAGAAAAATTTTCCTCATCTGTTTTATTTTCTCACCCCTCCCAAGATTAACTAACAAATAGTTCAAGCTTTTTAGGAGCTTTTAATGACTAAATATACACCAACATCAATGGATACTGAGCAGCAAGTTATGTCTGGCACTAACTTTTTAGAAATTGAAAATTTAGTCAAGTCTTATCCAACACCAGATAAAGATAATTTTGTAGTTCTTGATGGTGTTAATCTCAGCATTGGTGAAGACGAATATATTTCGGTAATTGGTCACTCTGGTTGTGGTAAATCAACTTTGTTAAAAATTGTTGCTGGGTTAGAAACGGCTACTTCTGGTTCCGTGCGGCTAGATGGAAAGGAAATCCGTAAGCCAGGCGCAGAAAGGATGATGGTATTTCAAAATTACTCTTTGTTGCCTTGGCTAACTGTCAAAGAAAATATCCGTTTAGCCGTGGATGAAGTGTTAAAAAATGCAACTCGTGCTGAAAAAATTAGCATTGTTAACGAACACTTGGCAATGGTAAACTTAACCCCGGCAGCAGATAAGTATCCTGATGAAATCTCTGGAGGTATGAAACAACGGGTAGGTATTGCTAGAGCTTTAGCAATTCGTCCTAAAATGTTGCTGATGGATGAACCTTTTGGAGCGTTAGATGCATTAACCAGAGGTAAATTACAGCGGCAAGTATTAGATATCTGGGAAAACAATCGCCAAGCCGTGATGATGATTACTCACGATGTCGATGAGGCAATTTATATGAGCGATCGCATCGTATTAATGACTAATGGCCCAGCAGCTAATATCGGGGAAATCTTAGAAGTACCTTTTGATCATCCACGCGATCGCGCCGCCATGCGTAATTCCAAAGAATATTTTGAATTGCGTAATTATGCCTTGAATTTCCTGGATAAATACTTCACCCAAAATGAGTAAATTAGACTATCATTTCTTTTAGCGGGTCGCCTAATTCAAATTCATCACCAATCATGATTTGAAGCGGAGGAACCAAACACATGGGGCTAATCTTTAAGAGAGACACCTTCCAGTCTTAGCCCGTCAGCTAACTCCGTCGGCAATGGAAGGAACTCCCAAAAATTTGGCTGTAATAGCAGTTGTTATTGGGGTTTCTTTAAGGAAAGAATAAAAGATGAACTTTGAAGAATGAAATTCATACTTCACACTTCATACTTCATTCACCCTGCTTCTCATTCGTCAATCATTCCCTTTAGGAGAAGTTAAACTGTGAACATTAAGCCAATGTTAGTGCGCCTGCAAAGCGCGATCGGTAGAGATGATTTAATTGAGCAAATGGTATTAATACCAGAGCCAAAAAGACGTTCTTTTACAAATTCTCAAACAGCAAAAGCAGTCAACTTAATTGTTGGTTATAACGCTTCACCTAATAGTCATACAGCATTAGATCTCGCTTTTTGGATTGCTCATCAAACGCGTTTAGCTACAAATCAGCAAGTTACTGTCCAAGCAGTTTATGTAGTAGAACAAAACCAGGGGGATAAGTATCTAGATAAAGTGAATTGGGCAAATTATTTAACATCCTGTGAATGTAGTGTAACGGATGTATATCAATCTACAACATCTGTATTAACTCAACCAAAAATTCAAGGAATCACTCAACTTTTTCCAGAACAAACTGTTGCCCCTCTGGAACAAGCAGATAAAATTCTTTGGCAAGCACGAAGTTTAGCTGAAGAATGGCAAGGTTCTTTTAAATCGCATTTGCGGTTTGGTAATGTTGCTGAAGAACTGACAAAAGTTGTGGAATCAGAAGCAGCTGATGTTTTATTTTTGGGGTGTAAATCTATTAATCATGCGATTATTCAGACACTAGGTTTTAATTTTCCTTGTGCTATTTTAGGTATACCCAATGGAATTGATGAATAATTACTGTAACAAATTACAGTAATTCTTTATTTCATACCAAACCTCTAGGAATATGCACTTAATCTTTATTAAACAAACCACAGAAAACACAAAGCGCCCAAAGAAAAAGTATGGTAATTTGGTGGTGATTAAGCAGTAATTATTAAGTGCAAGTTAATAGAAAATTGGGATCAAAAAGATTTAAAGAAAGTCACCTACTACTTTAGGTGGCTTTTTCAGTAATATGCAACTAATTAGAAATTAAGAGGAATGACGTGGAACACTGGCAAGCTCTCCTGAGCGTTTTCACATTTCTGGGTGTAATTATCCTCATTATGACGGAATGGGTGCATCTAACTATTGCTGCTTTATTGGGAGCATTGCTGCTAGTTTTCACCAATGTCATGACATTAAAAGAAGCTGTAGGTTACATCGGTAACAGTCATGGAACATTAGGCTTATTTTTTGGAGTTATGGTACTTGTGCGGGCATTTGAACCTACAAAAATATTTGATTACTTAGCAACTCAAATAGTCATCTTATCTAAAGGCGAAGGCAAACGTTTATTACTAAGTATTGTTGGTATTGTCACTCCTATTTGTGCAGTGTTACCTAATGCCACAACAGTCATGTTATTAGCGCCTTTAATTCCGCCAATGGCGCAAGAAATAGGCATCAATTTTGTACCATTATTGATATTAATGGTCTTTATAGCTAATAGTGCTGGTCTATTAACTTTAGTTGGTGATCCTGCTACTTTTATTGTTGGAGATGCTATAAATATCAGCTTTACAGATTATTTATGGCAGTTAAGTTTGGGCGGAGTCATTGCAGTTGTTACAGTCACAGCCACACTACCATTTCTATTTCGGAAAATTTGGCATACTAAACTTGATAGTCTTGAAGAACTGCCACATCCACAAATTAATCATCCACGAATTTTAACTGTAGGGGCAGCGATTATCACGTTTGTATTAGTATTTTTTGTCATTGGCGAATCTTTACCAGTTCCGATTTCACCTGCTGCTGTGGCTTTATTAGGTGCCGCTTTGGCTTTGTTACTATCTCACCAAAGCCGCATCGATACAGTTAACAATATTTTGCGGGATGTAGATTGGAGTACATTAATATTTTTTATGAGTATTTTTGTATTAATTGGAGGGTTAGAAAAAACAGGTGTAATTAACGGTTTATCGGGATTTTTAGCAACCATCTTAGGGAAAAACATTGTTCTCGGTTCGCTAGTTTTATTATTTTTTGTAGGGTTATTATCTAGTGTCGTGCCGAATATTCCTTTGGTGGTAGCGATGGTGCCTTTACTCAAGCAGTACATTGTCAGCGTAGGGTTAGCACCAGCAGAAGTTTTAGCACAAGACTTTCAAGGGCAATTTCCTGCGGAAGTTTTACCTTTGTTTTACGCTATGATGTTTGGTGCAACCTTAGGGGGTAACGGTACACTTGTAGGCGCATCTTCTAATATAGTTGCAGCGGGAATTTCAGAACAGCACGGTCGCCGCATTTCATTTAAAACTTTTCTCCACTACGGCATTCCCGTAACGTTCTTGCAACTGGTAACTGCATCTTTGTATGTGTTGGTGCGATTTCTGCTTTAAAACAGACAAAAATTAGTTATGTTTAAGCCTTGAAGAAAGAAAAGTTTAACTGTATTTAAATATACAGAAGTGTATGGTTTTATCTAAGCTCTAAATGTAGCATCATAAAATAAAAGCACAAAACAAAATTCAGCTTCAAGAAGGATCAAACATATGAACCCGCCTGAAGAATATATCAATCATAATACTGTACAGCCAGGGCAAGGGGGGTCAAATCCAGAAAATCACAAGCTGCAATTTAGTACTA
The DNA here is from genome assembly GCF_020829595.1 of Nostoc sp. CHAB 5844. Taxonomy (GTDB): domain Bacteria; phylum Cyanobacteriota; class Cyanobacteriia; order Cyanobacteriales; family Nostocaceae; genus Nostoc_B. The sequence continues at coordinate 29,726 of NZ_JAIVFW010000056.1, read as the reverse complement.
ATGGGATCGGCGAAAGCAACAGCTTAGATAAAGTCAGAGATATTCTTTTTGGCAACCAAATACGCGAGGTTGACAAAAGATTGGTACGCTTGGAAGAACGTTTGATTGCTGAACTTGTTAACGTGCGAGATGAAACACGCAAGCGTTTAGATGCTTTAGAAAGTTATGTTAGACAAGAGGTAGACTCTTTAACAGAAAGGTTGAAGAAAGAGCAATTAGAACGTGATGTGGTGGTGCGATCGCTCTCGGAAGAACAAAAAAATATTAACCTATCATTAGAAAATAAAATAGCTCAATTTGACGAGCAAACTACTAACCGTCAACGAGAATTGCGCGAACAGATACTTAACCAGTCGAAAAATTTACAGGATGATCTTCAGCAAAAGTATGAAGAAATTTTAACTTTGCTAAAACGAGAAACTCAAGAACTACAAAAAGATAAAACAGATCGTTCTAAGTTGGCAGCTTTGTTTACAGAATTAGCAATTCGGCTGAATGCAGATAATCAATCCTGAATTTTAAGTTAATTCTCTTTACCAGTTTCTTCAATAGAATTTGACTGTATGTTAGTTGTAAATTAAGGGATTTGGGTAATGAATAACTATCCCCCGAATCGAGTACCTCCAGAAGCTACAAGCAGTAATAGCAAATCTTCTAGCCTAGATTCTCTCAATCAAGATGAACTGAGTTTGCTTCGCAGTGTTCTGCTTGGTGTTGAACCAACTCAACTTCAGAAACTCTACGAAAGATTAAACAATCCCCAAATTGAACCAGAAGATATCAGTCGTTTGCTTCCCGAAGCTGTCGTTTTGCGTTCCAAGCAAGATAAACAATTGGTGGAAGCGATTGTTTCAACTGTTGAACAAGCCATTCAAACCTCTGTCACCCAAGACGAAAATGTGCTTTCAGAAGCATTTTTTCCGATAATAGGCCCAGCTACCCGAAAAGCGATCGCTACAGCTTTAGACGAGATGATGCAATCGCTAAATCAAACCCTAGAAAATAGCTTGTCGCCAGAAAGTTTTAAGTGGAGGCTAGAAGCAAAACGTACAGGCAAATCATTCGCAGAAATTGTCCTGCTGCGTACTTTACTTTATCGAGTAGAACAAATATTTCTAATTCACAAACAAACTGGATTATTGCTGCACCACATAATGTTAAAAGAAGTAGCTGCACAAGATCCAGATTTAGTTGCGGCGATGTTAACAGCGATTCAAGATTTTATCAAAGACTCTTTTATTGTCCACCAAGAAGCTATATTAAGTAGTCTGCGATTTGGTGAACTGATAATTTGGATTGAAGCAGGGCCACAAGCAATCATCGCCGGGATAATTCGCGGCAAACCTCCGCAAGAATTACGAGAAGTTTTTCAAGCAGCAATCGAAAAAATCCATCTCAAACTAGGGCCAGAACTTCAGACTTTTGCTGGAGAAACAGAACCCTTTCAAGCTAGTGAACCTTATTTAGAAAGCTGTTTAGCAATTCAGTATAAAACTGCATCTAAGCAAAATAATTATACTTATGCTTGGGCTTTTTTAGGTTTAATTGCGATCGCTACTGGAATTTGGGGATTTTTCGCTTTGAGAGAACATCTACGTTGGCAAACTTATCTCCATCAACTAAACTCTCAGCCAGGAATTGTAGTGATTAATACTCAGCACCACAACGGTAAACATTTTATTTCGGGAATGCGTGATCCATTAGCAGTAGATCCCAACATACTCATACAGCAAACAAATCTCAACCCTAAAAAAGTCATTGGGAAGTGGCAACCTTACTTATCTTTGGAACCACAACTACTAACTAAAAGAACGGCAAAACTACTGCAACCACCAAGCACTGTTGCACTACAAGTTGATAATAACGGTATTCTCTCTGCCACTGGTTACGCACCTCGACAATGGATTTTAGAAGCACATAAACTATGGCGGTTTGTGCCAGGAGTGACACAATTTCAAGATAAAAATCTTTTACCAAATGAACTTAGAGAATTAGAGTTTGCTAAAAAGCAAATTGAAGCAACAGTATTTTTATTTGAGGAAGGAAAAGAAGAATTTATTCCAGGAGAAACTAATAAGCTATTTGATTTAGCTACTATTAGTCAAAAGCTCTTAAACACTGCTCAATTTTTAGAAAAAGATGCACAGATTCAAATCATAGGACACACTAATAGTCAGGGAACAGAACAAAAAAATTTTCTACTTAGCCAAGCCCGTGCGAATAAAATTTTAGCTTATTTAAATACTCAAGGACTGAATACAAATAAATTTAAACTTGTTGCTGTAGGTTCTAAAATACCTTACCAACCCGAACTAAATTTAGATGCCAAACGGCTAAATCGGCGAGTTTCTTTTCAAGTATTAATAACTGATAAAACTAAATAAATATGCTTCAGAAAAAAATTTGTATGGTAGGTGCATTTGCGACAGGTAAAACAAGTTTAGTCTCACAATTTGTTTATAGTATTTTTTCGGAAAGATATTATACTACTGTAGGAGTAAAAATTGAGAAAAAAACTCTTGATTTTCAAGGAAGAAACTTAAATTTAATCCTTTGGGATCTTTATGGAGAAGACGAATTTCTTAAAGTTCGGATGTCTTACCTCAGAGGTTCATCTGGTTATATATTAGTTGTAGATGGCACTCGGCGCAATACTCTAGATAAGGCTTTTGAATTACAAACTAAAGTAGAAGAAAGTATTGGCAAAGTACCTTTTGTTTTGGTACTTAACAAGTGGGATATGACAGATGAGTGGGAAATTGAAGCTTGTGAGCTAGATGTTATTAACCAGAAAGGTTGGACTGCGATTAATACTAGTGCCAAAACTGGACAGGGTGTGGAAGAAGTTTTTCAAACTCTTGCTAATAAAATACTGAATGGATAAATGACAGATATTCCCCATGCTGTGATTTTATATATTCTCAAATTTATTATAGAAGAGCGATCGCTTGCCTATATATTAGTCAAAAAAGATGGTTGTTTGTTAACTTGGGGAGGAAAACTAGCTGAATATGGCATCACTAATCTCCGTCAAGGAATGCAAGTATGTGAACAAGTTTGTTTCCTAGAAGGGTTACTACCTTTAGATGATTCTCCTTTATTTCTACCCTTGGTTAAAATTGAGGTCGGGATCTGTGCAGATATCCATCTTTTTCCCTCAAACGAAGGTGATTGGGTATTGTTATTAGATAGTGTTTTAGATGAACAGCATCTCTCGGCAATGCAACAAGAAGCTAACCATTCCAGCCTGTTACAAGAACAATCTACTAAATTAGTAAATCAGCCACCTAGAGAATAAAAAAATAAATTTTGTATATTCATTTTATGAGTAATACTATATTATCTGACTTATTCGTAGCATTAAATATTTTAGTTTTAGAGAGAATTGATATTGGGTTATTTAGAGTTACTTCTAAACCACCAAATTGGTTGAGGCGTTTTTGTAGCCAAAACTTAACATTTGGTAGTAATATGTTAATTCCACAACAGGAATTTGCTTTTTTAGCAAATTTTTTGTTTGATGCAGAGGAATTTTGGTATAGCAATAGTGTTGGTAAGCTGAGTTCTGGTCTATGGAGTGAAAAAAATTTAAATGGTTATGAAGAGCAGCTTGAAGCTTATGCCATATGTCTAAATGATAGTAAAATTTTATTGATAGAATTAGCAGCAGATAAATTTCAATATAAACAACATTTAATTCAAATAGGGAGAGAACAGCAATTAAATTATCAGCAATTATTGAAAGATAATCAAAAAAAAGAGGTATTAATTAATTGTATTATCCACGATATAGCAGGGCAACTAAGTGCGATTAATTGTTGTTTATCTTTGCTAGAGTTTGAAAATTTATCAGCTAAAGGAAAAGAAAATTTAGAAATTGCTAGAAAACAATCCATCAAGCAAGAGATGCTAATTAGAAATATATTTGATGCATTTTCTGCTGAGGTGCGATCGCTGGAAAATTTTATAGTAGATATTCATGCGGCTCCCGATATTTTAGTTTCTGTACAAGAAACTATGGAGCTTTTCAAATCTACTTTTGCCATAAGTAATCAACAGTTACAACTGGCTGCTGACATTGACATAACCGCAGATTGGAAAGTTGTTGGTGAACAATCACGCTTAGATCGGATAGTCACAAATCTTGTGGAAAATGCTTATCGCCATAGTCCACAAAATTCTACTGCAACTATTGGTTTGCAAGCGGAGGCAGAATATGTTCTCTTCACTCTCGATGATCAAGGCGAAGGTGTACCACCAGAGATGGTAGATAACTTATTTCAAAAGTTTTCCCAAGGTCAAAATAACTCAGGTAGAGGCGGCATTGGTCTTTATTTTTGCCGCATCACTATTGAACGTTGGGGAGGAACTATCGGTTATTTACCACGTCAAGAAGGCGGTTCCAGATTCTGGTTCCGCCTTCCAAGACCCAGGGGTATAGGCGTATAAGGGTGTGAGGGAGGGTTAAGGGTTCTGCTGATCTACACCCTCACAGCCTTACCCCCTTACACTCATGTATTCATTAATAACCAATCAAGTGCAGTACATCACGCAGGACGCTATAACCTGCTAAATCCCACAACAAATAAGCTAGAAAACCAATCGCTGCTAAGCGACCATTCCACAATTCAGCTTGGGGAGTCCAACCAAATAGGAATTCATTGCGATCGCGGCCATTATAAGCTTGAGCAACAGGTGGTAAATCAGTCGAGGAACGAGTTTCACGAGTTTCCATGATTTTTCTCCAAAATTAAGCTAGTTTTGCCGACTTTGTGCTTTAGTAACCAATCAAGTGCAGTACATCACGCAGGACGCTATAACCTGCTAAATCCCACAGCAAATAAGCAACAAAACCAATCGCTGCTAAACGACCATTCCATAATTCAGCTTGGGGAGTCCAACCAAAAATAAATGCGTTTCGGTCAATGCCGTTATAAGCTTTAGCAACACCTGGTAAATCGGTAGAAGGCCGGGTTTCTGTAGTGCGAGATTCCATTTTTCCTCCAAAATTAAGCTAATTCTTCCGAATTTTTTCTTTAGTAACCAATTAGGTGTAATACATCGCGCAGAACGCTAAAACCTGCTAAATCCCACAGTAAATAAGCAACAAATCCAATTGCTGCCAAACGACCATTCCACAGTTCAGCTTGAGGAGTCCAACCGTAGACAAAAGCATTACGATCAATGCCGTTATATTCTGTAGCAACTTTTGGCAAATTAGTGGAGGAGCGAGTTTCCATTTTTTAGTTCCAAATTCATTTGTTACTTAACTTAAAGTTAGCTATTTAAAACTAGAATGCTTTCTGTCTGTAGGTACAAACTACAGGCACTTCTTGTGGACGATTAAAAAAAGGCTGAAGGTGTAAACATCTCCGCCTTCAGAGGGTGATAAAAATTGTATTTGTAAATAAATGTAAAGTGCTGTTAACTAAATATGGTTCAAGCTAGGATTAAATCATTAGAAATAATCCTATTTTAATAAATAAGAATTAAACGCTAAAAAATAAGTAAAGATAAGCGTTTTGCTTGATTAATTCAACAAATGTTCTATAAATTAAGTCTCACGGATAATCAAACTTCTACCCGACGCTAGATATATTGTTCAAACTTCAGGTGGATGCTGAAATCGGCTAAATTCCTGGATTCTGAGATCTACGAGAGTTAGGTATGGCGATAGTTACAAAAATAAATTGCATAGTTGCTGCTCACACCATTCTTAAATCCCTCCAAAGTTAAACTTTAAAAGAAGGAAATACAATGATTCAAAGTACGGGAATTATGTTGGGACTCTACAAACCATTATTATGGGTAGCACAAACTTCTGTAGATCCCTCAAGCATCACGCCAGCGCAGGCATCGGTGCTGACATCCGGGCCACGCTTTTTTGTCGCCTTAATCTCCGGCGTGATTCTAGCTTTTGCTTTCCAACTAGTACTAACAAACCTCTCCGTTGCAGCTGGTATTTCCTACCTGGGGCATTCATCCGATTCGGATTCAAGTCATGGGGAAACTGGCAGTTTTGGCGGCACGATTCGCAAAATTGGCACGGCTGTAGGGATTTGGACGCTAGTTACTGTGACGATCGCCTTATTAATCGCCAGCTTCTTAGCAGTAAAATTAAGCCTAGTTATTTTCGATCCCCGATTAGGAGCTATTCTCGGCTTAGTAATTTGGGGCGCATACTTCTTATTACTAGTGTGGGTAAGTTCCACCACCGTCGGTTCCTTAATCGGTTCAGTGGTTAACAGCGCTACCTCTGGTTTTCAAGCCATTATGGGAACTGCTACCGCCGCCCTTGGTGCCAAAGCCGTCAATCAGCAAGTGGTAGCAACCGCAGAAGCCGCCGCCGCTGCTGTGCGCCGGGAATTAGGCAGTGCCATCGACCCTATCAGCATTCGAGAAAATATTGAAGATTACCTGGAAAAGCTGCGTCCCCCTGAATTGGACGTATCAAGAATCAGGAGTGAATTTGAAAAATTACTCAACGATCCCCAATTAAAAGCGATCGCAGGTAGTCCTGATTTACGCAACATCGACCGCCAAAAATTTATTGATTTAGTCAGCAGTCGCACTGACCTTTCTAAACGTGACGTTAACCGTATAGCAGATACACTCTACAGCGTTTGGCAACAGGTAGTAGGACAACAGCAGCCTGTTCAAGACCGTCTTGGCGAATTAGTTGACTATCTCAAATCCCTGCCCCCAGGACAAACCAGGACTGATGAACTGAACGCCAAACTAGAACATTTAATCGCCGAAACTCGTGCTTCTAAAGAAGCCGATCAAAGGGCAGCCCAAGAAGCCACCCCCGGCCCCATTCAGCGGACACTCCAACAAGGAATAACTGCCCTGACTGGTATAGTTTTGGGACGAACTGATTTGTCAGATATCGATGTCGAAAAAATTCTGCGATCGCTGACTACTGCTAAAGATAAAGTCACAGAACAAGCAGATAAACTAGGGCTGCCCACACCTTCCCAACCTTACAGCCCAATTCGCGCTGATATCGAGAATTATCTGCATAACACCTTTGCTTGGCAACTCAGCCAAGAAAGAATTGCTCAAGAATTCCGTGATGTTATCTATGACCCAGCGGCTGATCCTGGCATCATCAAAAGAGAGTTAGAACGCCTTTCTCGCAACGATTTTGTCAATATCTTGCAACAAAGAGGACTACTCACCCAAGCCGAAATTGGGCGAATTGCAGATCGACTGGAAACTGTGCGTCAATCAGTATTAGTCACAGTTACAGCTGAAGAAGAAAGAGAAATCGCCCAAGATTTGCAACGGCGAGTAGACAGTTATCTGCTGGTGACACCAAAATCAGATTTGACGGCTGAAGGAATTGAACGTGATTTCCATCCTTTGTTGTCAGACTCAGATGCAGATTTTGAAACTCTCTCACGCCGCCTAGCAGTAATTGACCGTCAGGAAATGCGAAAAATCCTGCTAGAACGGAACGATATCCAAGTATACGAAGTAGAACCGATTCTAGATGAATTGGAAAAACAACGTGATCGCGTTTTAGTTGAAGCTCAAGGCATCGCCGAACAAGCAAAATATCAAGCAGAAAGCCTGTGGTTGAATGTCGAATCATATCTGCGTAACACAGGCAAAGCAGAATTAAATCCTGATGCCATTCGTGCCGATCTCAAGCGATTACTGGATGATCCCCAAGCTGGGATGAGTGCGATTCGGGCGAGATTGTCTCGCTTTGACCGTGATACCTTAGTGCAGTTGCTGAGTCAGCGCCAAGACTTGAGCGAAGACCAAGTTAACAACATTCTCACTACTGTGGAAGATTCTTGGCACGGTATTAAGAACGCACCGCAAGCTGTAGCAGATAAAGCCAAAGAGCAATATGACTCTGTAACAACGGCAATTACAGACTACCTGCGGAACACTGGTAAAGAAGAACTCAACCCTGAAGGTATTCAACGAGATTTGAATCGCTTGTTTGAAAACCCTCAAGAAGGCGCAATTGCCCTGCGGCAGCGGTTATCCCAAGTAGACAGAGATACCTTGGTGAAGTTGCTGAGTCAACGTCAAGACTTGAGTGAAGAACAAGTCAACCAAGTTATTGACTCTGTGCAAACATCAATCCGCAATTTTGTGCGTGCGCCGCGCCGTCTGGCGACCAGAACACAGCAAAGAATGGACACATTCAAAGCTTATCTGGAAGAATATTTGCGGCAAACTGGCAAAGAAGAACTCAACCCCGAAGGCATTAAGCGTGACTTGCAATTATTGTTGCACGATCCACGGGTAGGGGTGGAAAGTTTGAGCGATCGCTTGGCTCATTTTGACCGTTCAACAATCATCGCCTTGCTGAAGATTCGGGAAGATATGAGCGATGAAGAAGCAGCCAGAATTGCCGATAATATGATTTCGGTACGGGATCAATTTGTTGAGCAAGTCCGGGGTATCCAACGGCGGATACAGGATGTGATTGACGGAGTTTTTGGTCGCATCCGTAACTATCTCAACTCACTTGATCGTCCAGAACTCAACTATGATGGAGTTAAGCGCGATGTCAGGCAGTTATTTGAAGATCCCCAAGCTGGATTTGATTCCTTGCGCGATCGCTTATCTTCCTTCAACCGCGATACCCTAGTCGCCATCATGAGTTCCCGTGAGGATATCTCCGAGGAAGATGCTAACCGGATCATCGATCAAGTAGAACGCGCCCGCAACACAGTGTTGCAACGTGCCGAACGCCTACAACTTGAAGCACAACGCCGCCTCGAAGAAGTGAAGCATCAAGCCCAAAAGCAAGCCGAAGAAACCCGCAAAGCCGCAGCCTCAGCCGCTTGGTGGTTATTTGCCACAGCCGTCGTTTCCGCAATTTTCGCCGCATTTGGTGGAGCGATCGCGGTTTTGTTTGTTTAGGCTCACAAGTTGTCTCCGCTAAAGTTTTTGCCTCCCCTATATGGGAGGCTTTTTTATGAGAGAAACATGCTTAAATTTATGCCACAAAGAGATACTATTTACACTCTTGTTAAACAAGCTATCATCAAAGATGGTTGGACAATCACCAACGATCCATACGTCATATCCTATGGTGAACGATTTTTGTTTGTAGATTTAGCAGCAACAGAGTCTAATAACTCTCATCAAATTCAAGCCCAATTTATTGGGGCTGAAAGACCAAATATCCAAATAGCAATAGAAATTAAAGAATTTCGAGGTAAGTCTGTGCTTGCTGACTTAGAGCAAGCAATTGGTCAATATACTCTTTATAAACTGTTACTCAATCAAGTTGATCCACAGCGGATAATATATCTTGCCATTAGAGGTTGTTTGAAAAGTATTTGGCTGTGATTTTAGCCACTCATAGATCCCCCTAAATCCCCCTTAAAAAGGGGGATTTAGGGGGATCTGAAATGTTTTGATACCGACAAGGGGACTTTTCAAACATCCTCTTACAGACATAACTTACGAAGAAATTTTTAGTGAATCTATTGGCAAACTTGTTATTAGTCACTTGCCGATGAAATTGCTGGTTATAGATTCAGATAAGGTAGAGGTAAAACAATGGATACCACCACGAATTATGCAGTAATTGTCAAAAGAGTAATTCAGAAATATGCCCAATTTTCTCCATCTCATGGTGAAATTCGGCTGGATACAGTGTTTGATGAAAAGCAAAATCGCTATGCTTTAATGCAGGTAGGTTGGGAACGAGGAAGAAGAGTTAGAGGTAATATAATTTATGTAACTCTCCACGATCAGAAAGTTTGGATAGAATACGACGGTATGGAAGCTGGTATTATAGCAGATTTAATTGCCGAAGGAATTCCAGAAGAACATATCGTTTTAGCTTTTCTCCCCGAAAGACGAGTAGCCAAAAGTATCTAAGCCGAGTTCTTCAAACCAATTCTCCAAACAATGGAGAATTGGTAAAGCATTAACTAAATCCGCGAATAACGCAGACGTACTCTCAAAAGACGCAACCATCGCAACCAAATTTGTGCAGGTTGCTCAAAGAAAGTAAAAATATCGCCGAAGCCCAGGTTAGTTTTATGATGGTGCAGCCAATGTCTTTCTGGAGTTGTAATGAATAGAATTTGGCACACAACATTGATTAAATTTGGAGTTTGCCAACCTAAAACACTAACGTGTCTCCACCAAACATGAAACTGACCTAATAGCAATCCAGAAATCACACCAATGGGAGAGAAAGGCCAAAGAATAACTGCCATAATTAAATAAGGCAAAGCTCCCAAAATGCCATCTAACAGTACCTGAAGATTTAACGTTAATATGGCATAGTGGCGAAAGTCTTTCTTCCAAGAGTGATGTGTTCTTAAATGAAGGCTACCAAACACATGCTCAGGTATGTGATAAACAAATGTAGATAAAAAATCACCAAAAAACAATAACAGCCAAGCAACAACGATAGCCTCAAGCATTTGTACTCCTCACGTTCAATCAAAAAATCCACACAAAAAATCCCAAGATGATGGTTGATGCTGTACAGCATCTTGTCTTTTTTCTGTCTACACTTCAGTTTTATTAATGTGCGATTTTGAATTCAGCCAACGCCATGAACTACTCCTATTTGAATTTTGTCTAAGATTGATATGATAAATACAACCAAATATCGATAGACTTAGCGTATTTTATCATTGTTACCCCATAATATTCTTATGAAGACAGATAGTATGAGCAAAGAATAAGTTAAAATTAGTACAAATTTAGGTTAAGGTTTCCTGCAAAGTTATTTAGTAGTGATTAACTGCTTTTAGCTAGAATTGTGAGAAGATTTAGCCAAGTGGAAATTATTAAATTATGGAATTTATTTATACATTGCTAATTGAGATAAAGTACTTGTACAGTCAATTAGAAAATACAAGATTTGGAAGTATTTAACTAGAATAAATCTAAAAGGTTGATGTATTTAATATTACTAGAATAATTACGAATATGGACATTAGAGAAATTGTAGAGCATAAGCAACAGCAAATTCCGATTATAGATATTAGCACCTTGGTAACAGAAAGCGGCGATCGCAACCACACAGCAGCGGAAATTGGTCAAGCCTGCCATGAATATGGATTTTTCTATATTGTCGGACATGGTGTAGATGCAGAATTGCAGCAGCGACTAGAGTATTTCAGTCGAGAATTTTTTGCACAGGACTTAGAAACCAAACTGCAAATTCGCATGGCTTTGGGGGGAAAAGCATGGCGGGGGTACTTTCCAGTCGGCGGCGAACTGACATCAGGTAAACCCGACTTAAAAGAAGGTATTTATTTTGGTGCTGAGTTGGGAGAAGAACACCCACAGGTAAAAGCTGGTACACCCATGCACGGTGCGAATCTTTTTCCTTCGCATATGCCACTATTTCGTGAGACAGTCCTGGAGTATATGACAGCCATGACCAAGCTGGGACACATTTTGATGACGGGTATTGCCTTAAGCTTGGGATTAGAAGCATCTTACTTTAGCGATCGCTACACTGGCGATCCATTAATATTATTTCGCATCTTCAATTATCCGCCTGACCAGTTTGCCAATGGCGAAATTAGATGGGGAGTTGGCGAACACACAGATTACGGCGTACTGACAATTCTCAAGCAAGATGATTTAGGCGGTTTGCAAATCAAATCAAAGTCGCGCTGGATTGATGCACCGCCTGTGCCTAATTCCTTTGTCTGTAATATTGGCGATATGCTTGATCGCATGACAGGCGGATTATATAAATCTACACCGCACCGTGTACAAAATTTTGCTGAACGCGATCGCTTGTCTTTTCCTTTCTTTTTCGATCCCAACTTTGATGTTGAAGTCAAGCCAATTCAATTAGGCCAGGTGGTACAAGAAGATTGGCAAGAACGCTGGGATAAAGCCAGTGTACATAACTTTCGTGGAACCTACGGTGACTATGTACTGAGTAAAGTAGCCAAAGTTTTTCCAGAATTGCGGCGTAACGTTTTGTAAATCAAGGAATTGAAACCTCACCAATGACAACACAACGAAAGCGCTACCCTAGATGGTAAAGCTCAAATTTAGACTATGACACCTGAAGAAATTGCGGTAACACTCACAGAATTATTTGGTACACAAGCAGTTAATGCGATCGCACCTGGATCTTGGCAAGTAGACTCATCTAGTTTTCGGCTGTTAGTGCTGCTGTCAGAAGACCAAACTTGGTTGCGAGTGTTATTGCCAATTATGCCGCTACAAGAAGCTGAAACATTTTTAACACAATTTTTAGAAGCCAACTTTGACGAAACTCAAGAAACCCGTTATGCCATCTATGACGGTGTAGTTTGGGGAGTATATCACCACAACAGTGGTACATTAGTGAGTGCAGATTTAGCAAATGCGATCGCTAGACTTGTATCTCTACACAAAGCAGGTTTAAGTGATATCTTCAATCGATTCATTGAAAACCGCCTCCGGCAAATTATTCAAGCCGCAAAACAGCAAGGACAATCTTTGCAAGCCACAATGCAAAACTTAGAAAGATTTTATGCCGAAGGATTGATGGGTGAAATTAACCAATCTGCTGATGATAGAGAACAAGTATTAGCCACTTGGCGATATCAACTAGAACGCCTCTGGTATGAAGTGTGAAGTATGAAATGAATCAATGTTTGATTTTCGCCGATGTGTATTAGAAACTAGTATTCTTATTCAGCACTCTCTTGTACAGACGCTATTAATCGCGTCTTTCCTCAGCACTTTGCTATACTTATTAATTATGGATATTATCGAAATTCTCAAAGATGACTATCAAAGATTTCCAGAAAATCAAACATATTCAATTTACGCAGAAGATGTTTATTTTCAAGACGCAGTTTTCAAATTTCGTGGACTTAAACTTTATCAGTGGATGATTAATTTTATCAAAACTTTCTTTTTAAATCCGAAGATGGATTTGCATAACATTCAACGCTTGGGAGACACTATCAAAACTGAGTGGACACTTAGCTGGAATAGTCCTTTACCTTGGAAACCACCCATTTCTATCTCTGGTTGGAGTGAATTAATTCTCAACTCCGATAACCTAATTATTTCTCACATTGATTATTGGCACTGTTCACGCGTGGACGTACTAAAACAACATTTCTTTCCACATCATTAGAGACGTAGCATTGCTACGTCTCTACTAATATGTATCAAACACAAACTAAATACTCATTTCTAACATCCGTTGCATTGGACGCAGCGCGGCCAGTCTAATCTCCTCGGACATTGTAATTTCAGGAGTGCGATTTTTCATTGCTAAATACAGTTTTTCTAGTGTATTTAGTCGCATAAAAGGACACTCATTACAGTTGCAGTTATTTGTCGGTGGCGCTGGAATAAAATGTTTATCTGGAGCAAGTTTTTGCATTTGGTGAATGATTCCCGGCTCTGTCGCTACAATAAACTCCTGGGCTGGGCTGGTTTGACAATATTTGAGTAAAGCTGCTGTCGAGCCAATATAGTTAGCGTGGCGCAAAACGCTAGTTTCACATTCTGGGTGAGCGATCACTTCTGCTTCGGGATGTGCTATTTTTAACTGGACAATTTTCTTTTCCGAAAATGTTTCATGGACAATGCAGCTACCTTGCCACAGTACCAAATCTCTGCCAGTTTGTTCCATCACATAGCGCCCTAAATTCCGGTCTGGAGCAAAAATAATTGCCTGGTCTTTCGGTATCTGCTGTACAATTTTGACAGCATTAGAACTGGTGCAAATAATATCGCTCATGGCTTTAATCTCAGCCGAGCAGTTGATATACGAAACCACCAGATGATTGGGGTGCGCTGCTTTAAACGCTGCAAATTCCTTTGGTGGGCAGCTATCTGCTAAAGAACAACCAGCAGCTAAATCTGGTAAAAGTACTAACTTCTCAGGATTGAGTATTTTGGCTGTTTCTGCCATGAAGTGTACACCAGCAAAGACAATTACATCTGCATTTGTCTGTGCTGCGGCTTTTGCCAGTTGTAATGAATCACCAATAAAGTCTGCAATATCTTGAATGTCTGGTTCTTGATAGTAATGCGCCAAGATTACCGCGTTGAGTTCTTTTTTAAGATGCTCAATCGTAGCAAATAAATCTTGTGGTAGTTCACCCGATTGGGTTTTGTCTGTTTGTGCAAATGCAGTTGTAAACACAATTAGGGGTTGCTTGGAGTTGCAAATGTTTTGTCCTGTGGATTCAATTATAGTAGTTTTTACCAAAAATAGGGGTCAATAAAATTAAAGACTTTTTAAATCAGTACCTACGTATATGAAGATGCCAGGATATGAAACCAATTCGCAATGACGCTCGAAGACTCGCTAACGCAATTCGCAATTGAATCAAGCCAGACACTTCGGGTGGGGTTTCTACCTACCTTGGGATACAAGGACTGTTTCGCCCACAATTCCACTCGGTTTTAAACCTTCACTTTTTTCATAAAGGAGAAAAATAATATAACTATTTACTATAATTGTAAGAATTCAGCACACATTCGTCAGAAGCGATGCCCTGAGCTTGTCGAAGGGTCAGAATATAAGGGAAATCCAGCATTCTGACTCCTGGATTCTGGCTCCTGAATTCTTACCTATAATTTCCAAGTTACCAGTCTGACATAAATGTATGCGATCGCTTCACTGATAACTACCCGTACTCCTTCGCTAGAATTCCACCATTTTTTAGCGTCATAATTTTGTGTTTTGGCAGAAATAATCCCGACTTGAATTTTGGGGGCAAATATATTTTTAAATATCAACCAACTTCTGCGAGCATGAGCATCAGTTGTCAACAAATTAATTGACTCTATTTGTAAATTTTTATCTGATATGTAATGAACTAATGCGATAGCAGAAGCATTAGTTCTATCTTTAACCACGTTTGGAGTAGGAACAACAATTAATTTTTCTTCAGGGATGCCAAATTTAGATAATGTCCTAGCTGCAATTTCGGCAAAATTATTATACTCAGCTAGATAAAATCCTTGGTCTATTTTTGAACCTATAGTAAATATTTGGCGATAGGAACCATTCTTAAATTCTGCTGCTGCTTGTTCTAAAGCATAATCTGATATCCAGCCATCAATAACTAATGCATCTGCTGATTTGATTGGAGAAGTTACGGCAAGGAATGGGTACAAATTATGAATCACAAAAAATATGGCAGAAGCCGAAACTGCTAAAAACAAAGCCCATCCCTGTGCCGTAAGTGTCCAGATTTTTTGGTGTTTGATTAATTGGATATCTGGAATTGTATAAGCGTGCTGATTTTTTTGCAGCATTAAACCTTAGCGGAACTTTGGGCTTTTAAATAAGCAAATACAGATTTATCCCCAATATCTGCGGGAATTGCTTGGAATGTTTTACGCACAGCAAATACTAAAAATAAAGTTGCCCAAACTCCTAAAAGAATCTGTTCTACCTGAATGGGTAAAATTCCTACAAGATGTCCTAATAAAAGTAAGGGAACTGTAAAAGTTAAAGCTTTAGTTTCTAGACGATTAAAGCAAAATGCTTCTTTAAAATAAATGCCTGTCAATGCTGCAAAAGTAAAACCTACTCCTAAGATAGAGAGTGGATTTGTGTACACAGTTACAGCAAAAGGTTGGCTGTCAGAATGGGCAAAGATAAACGCAGAAATACTACCAATTAGCCAGAAAACTTGTAAAAGTCGGTGTAAAGGAGCCATGTATATGTGAATAGTCAGCAAACTGACACCGAGAGCTAAACTAAAGCAGGTGTACAAAGGGGAAATTGCTTGGATGGTGGTAAGGTTATTATTGAACAACACCAAAGCTGTACCTATAGCAAAGCAAAGTGCAGCTACCATTAAACCAGTGCGATAGATAGTTACACCAGTGCGATCGCCTTGATCAATAGTGAATTCTCCAAACTGACCTTGATAAACTTGTGATGGAGATACGGTTTGCGTAGTCATAGTCAGCAAAAATATTTAAACTAACACAAAAACATCTTAACAAAAGTTTTACTGAGAGCGATCGCACTGTATTATCGGTTGTTTAATCTCAACTTGTGTAATTTAAGAATTAATATAAATTATAAAATTTTATAACTGAACTTGCTCAAATCTTGAAATAACGAGCGCTGTGTCACTACATTTCAGTTCATTTTTGTAATGTAGGGTGAGCATTCTCAGTAGAATACAGTGGTTAATGTCTACCTTTCAAATATCTAAATTTTTTATAAGTCAAATCAAAGTCCTTATATTAGCTAATTAGTGAAAAATAAGCCAAATTTTTTAGCTGAAAGTCATTGTTTTGATACAAACTATCTTTGTATAATATCTTACAGTGAGTTTCAGGCTGATTATGGTTTCTCCCCCACAGAATGTTTGGCCGATTGGCAGGACATTAAATCGGATCTATACTGTTATGCAAATCTTCAAAGAAAATGATTTTATTAACACTTATCGTGCTGTAGATGGCAATCAAGATGATGTAGTTATCAAAATCTTAAATGGTTCGTCTTTTCAAGAATTGAAGCAGAACAAACCAGCAGCAAGTAGTGATATAGAAAGAAAATTTCGACTTTTAGGAGAGACTTTATATCGATGTCAAAATCGTCATATTGTTAGGGCTTTAACTCAACCGTTTCTAGAGTCTGATGAATATAATCAGCAATGGTGGTGCATACCATTTGCATTTGTTCAAGGCTCTAGTCTAAAAGATTATGTACAATCACCTTTACCTGAAGATGAGGCGATAAAATACATTAAGCAAATTGCTAAAGGACTGAGTGAGATTCACTCTCAAGAAATACTACACCTAAATGTAAATCCAGAAAATATCATTATCCATAATAATAGAGATGCTGTTTTAATTGGCTTTGGTTTTATAAACGGAATTAGAACAGAGCATACTTTGCCTGATTTTAAGAATGATGATGCAAAATTTCTTCCTATTAAACTATTTACACAAAATCAAATACCAACTCCTCGAAGTGATGTTTTTTCGTTAGCAGCCACACTATATTTCGTACTAACAAAAGACAAGCCAAATCTGCCTACAGATCGAATAGTTAGTACTTCAAATCAACAGAAAGATCCTCTACGTTCAGCAAGAGAAATAAATAGTAATATTAGTCATCATATAGATGCAGCAATTTTGCAAGGAATGTCAATAAATGGTAACGATAGACCAGAATCAATTGAGAAATGGTTATATTTGTTGGAAATGCCATCGCAAAATCCACCGAACACATTCTTTTGGATCAACTTATGGAACTCTTGGATTAGATTAAGTCTTGACAAAAAATTAGCTATAATAACAGCAGCGGCACTAGCTATAGCAGGGATTGGGGCTTTACTCCAAGGAATAGGAGTAATTGCACCTATTTTAAAACCTAACACTACCTCTTCTCCTGTTGCATCACCGAGCAAAAGTCCATAAAAAGTCAAAGCTACTAACTACAGACAAATAGTTATAGCAAAAAAATGAATTAAGACTGTTCCATTGCAATTAATAACAATGGTTAAAATATTATGGTTTGGGATGCTGGGCAACAGTTAGAAGATGGTAAATATACGATAGTCAAATCTCTGGGTGTAGGTGGTTTTGGTACAACTTATCTTGCTCAAAAGTATCAAAGTTATTTTGTTGTTATTAAAACCTTAAGTGAAAGATTAAAATTTGATCCCAATTTTGAGAAATTTCAGAAGTATTTTTTAAAAGAAGCATCAGCGTTAGCAAGATGTAATCATCCTCATATTGTCAAATTTTATGAAATCATCAGAGTAGATGATTTTCCGTGCATAGTTATGGAATATATTCCTGGTGAAAATTTATATACAATCGTCACTAAACATAGTGTATTACCAGAAAATCAAGCAGTGCAAATCATCACCCAAATTGGAGATGCTTTATCAACACTTCACCAGCAAGGATTTTTACACGGAGATGTCACACCTCACAATATAATTTTGCGATCAAATACATCCGAAGCTGTTTTAGTTGACTTTGGTATTAGTCGCAAATTTATATCAAATAGTACAGATAACAGTATGGGATTATCTATTGGCTATTCTCCACCTGAGCAATATACAACCAATTTACGCCGTGGCCCATACACAGATGTTTATGGTTTAGCAGCGACTTTATATTTTTTATTAACAGAAAGTACTCCTATATCTTCTCTAGATAGAATAGCAGGTAAGCTTCCATTAACTGCACCAAAAGATATCAATAAACATATATCCTATGGCATCAATTTTGCAATTTTGAAAGGGATGGAATTGACTGTAGAACATCGCCCCAAAACAGTAGAAGCTTGGATTAATTTGCTCAATAGTAAACCTCCTAAGCTTGCGAAAAATCCACAAAGAGAACTTCAAATATTTATTGATAGAATAATACGAATATCTTTAATAGTATTTTTCATAGTATCTATAATATCGGCTATAAGTGCAATAGTAATACGCTACTTTTTTTCGTAACATTACAAAAACAATTATTGCTTGATTTCATCAACACAAAATTAATTAATATGCAACAATAAACTCCGCAACATAATAAATAGACTATTCCAGAAAATCTACAAAAATAAAATTTCTAAAGTATCTTGCCAGTTTATCTGCAACTGTGAATGTGCATTACCTCCATTAATGGCAATTTCTATCCAGCCATGACTACCGACTAAGGCTATAGCTGCGCCAACCTCGCCATGACTGTACGTTTCACACCCCGGTATTGTCAACCCAGCAATTTGTACTTGCCAAGTTTTACCTTCCACGTAATTTCCAGGAATGTTACTGATTAAGTTACCAAAATTATCTATATATTGAATACTACCTAACATACCACTGCTAGTTTTTTGACATTCCCTTGTATCTAGCTGTACCAAAGTTGCTAGTTCTATCTCTTGTCCCAGTTGTCTTATGGGAACACCACTAGCAAGGTTTGCTCCCACTGGTGCAAAAATATCTCTACCGTGGAAGGTGCGACTAGGTTGGGGAGTTCGCCAGTAATTAAAGTTGGTCAGTTCAACGGCTGCGACTGCGGGACTTTGACTTAATACGCCACTGAATATGCCATTATCTGGACCGACTAAAAACCCACCTGTAAATTCTACTGCGATCGCTCGTCGTTGACTACCTACTCCCGGATCTACCACTGCTATGTGTACTGTTCCATCTGGAAAGTAGGGATAAGCATTCATCAAGCAAAACCTAGCAGCAGCAATATTTTGTGGCGGAATTTGGTGTGTTAAGTCTATAACCCTTAGTTCTGGGTTTATTTGGGCAATTATACCTTTCATCACCCCGACATAAACATCGCGATCGCCAAAATCACTAAGTAAAGTTAAGAGCGATCGTTGATTTATTTGACTTTCTAGCATAAGCCGATTACCATCACATATATTAAGACATAATTTCTGTAGCAACAGCTACAAAATTTATGTTATGTTAGGAATAATAGACATAAAAAAGCATAAAGAGGGTAATCACTATGAGTCAAAATAGAGTACAAGCTATGAGACAAGCCAAAGAAGTACATAGACAAAACCTGAGAAAAAGCTTGGAACATCGCTTAGAAGTAGCAAGATCTCAAGGTAATGAAAAGTTGATTCATCAACTAGAAGCAGAAATGAGATACCTTGGCTAAAGCCGCTAAAGCAAGAGTTAATTGTTTATAGTTTTGTTGTGTGGAAACCCCGCTTCGGCGGGTTTTTTGTTGGTTCTTTGTCAATGGTCAATAGTTAAAAAGTTAAAAGGCAGAAAGCAGAAGCATAAAATTTCCCATTTCATACTTCCGGTTCTATACCCAAAGCTCGTAATTGCTCCGCCAAACGTTCAGCCCGTTGTAGAGCTGCTTCTCTAGCTTCTCGTTCTTGTTCAGCCCGTATACGTTCTTGTTCAGCCCGTGTGCGTTCTTGTTCAGCGCGTTCTGCACCAGAGGGAATTACATTACCTTCAACGTCACACCATCTGAGCCAAACATCTCGTTTGCCTTCATACATACCTTCCCACAAACATAACCCTAGCTCAACCTCCGTCAACCATTCTTCGCTCATAAGTACATAATGCCGTCCTTGCAATTCGTACATTTGGAGAACTTCACCACCAAGTTGCTGGGATGGGTCGAAAATAATGTAGTACAAAACGCGCATCCGGGCATATTCTAAAAATTTACGCCCTGTTTCATTGCCTTGTCGATTCGAGACAATTTCAATTACTACTTCTGGTGGTTTGCCAAATTCCCAAAAGAAATAAGAACGATGTCTTTTTTCCCACCAATTTTCGGCTACCTGTACATCAAGGCTCAAAAATACATCAGGTACGAGCGGCGGCTGATTGCTACTATAAAACAAGCCCACATTCGCAGCCACAAGAAACCCTTCGGAATTACTCACGCCGTTCCAAGAACTGTAAAGGGTTTCTGTTAATAGCCGTTGTTGTTTTTCTGATGGTAGATTATCCACTGGTTCGTCGTCTTCTGTCACCAGATGGCTGACATCTGGTAATAAATCCTCTGTCAAGATGATAGGCTCATTCATACACAAGTTAGGGAATAGGAGCTTGATTCTATTGTGACAGCATCACCCAAAAAAGCAAAAGTTAAAGGTCAAAAGTAAAAAGAAAGATAAATTTAATATTTCTTTTTACTTTTGATTTTTAACTTTTAACTTTTTATAATCCCCTTGAGCTTTGTTAAGATTTGGGTTTGTATGTTGAAGCAACGTGCAATTCTTTTAATTGCTTAACATCTACCCCAGAAGGCGCATCTGTTAACAAACAACGGGCTTGTTGTGTCTTCGGAAAAGCAATGACATCGCGGATAGATTCTTCGCCAGCTAGTAACATCACCAAACGATCTAAACCGTAGGCGATACCACCATGTGGCGGTGTACCGTATTCAAAGGCTTCTAGTAGGAAACCAAATTTACTTTGGGCTTCTTCTGGCGACAAGCCAATGGTTTCAAACACCTGTTCTTGAATTTCCCGTTGATAAATCCGCAGACTTCCACCGCCAACTTCAAAGCCGTTAAATACTAAATCGTAAGCTTGGGCGCGGGCGATTTTTAAGTCGTGCAAATCTTCAGGATGGGGTGCGGTGAATGGGTGGTGTAATGCTTCTAAGCGCTTTTCGTCAGCATTCCACTCAAACATGGGAAAATCAACAATCCATAACAAGTTGAGTTTTTCGGGATCGATTAACCCAAATTCTCTAGCAACGAATTGCCGTAATCTATCTAAAGTTTTATTAACAGTAGGAGCATCACCAGCGCCAAACAATAACAAATGTCCAGCTTTTGCACCTGTGCGGTGGAGAATTTCGGCTTTTTGTTCGGCTGTGAGGTTGTCTTTAATTGCACCGATGGTGTCAATTTCGCCGTCTTCTCTAACGCGAATGTAAGCTAGACCTCTAGCTCCAGTTTCACTCGCTTCTTTAAAGATGTCGCCGCCTGGTTTAATGCGGACATTAGAAATTTGCTCGTTACCATTGGGGATAGGAAGGATTTTGACGATACCACCGTGAGCCACAGCATCTTTAAAGACTTTGAAACCAGAGTCTTTGAGAACATCGGAAACATCGACTAATTCCAAACTATAGCGGGTATCGGGTTTATCACTACCATAACGTGCCATTGCTTCTGCGTAGGTAAGGCGGGGGAAGGGATGGGGTAACTCAATACTTTTAACTGTTTTGAAAATATGACAAACTAGTTTTTCGTTGAGTTCAATAATTTCTTCTTGAGACATGAAACTCATTTCCATGTCTAATTGGGTGAACTCTGGTTGTCTGTCGGCGCGTAAATCTTCATCCCGAAAGCAACGGGCAATTTGATAATATCTGTCCATACCAGATACCATCAGAATTTGTTTAAATAGTTGCGGTGATTGAGGTAAAGCAAACCATTCACCAGGGTTGACGCGACTGGGTAGAACATAGTCCCGCGCACCTTCGGGAGTGGAACGGGTAAGAACTGGAGTTTCAACTTCGATAAAATTTTCTGTGTCTTCTAGGTAGCGACGCATGGCTTTGACGACTTGATGACGCAGTTGCATATTTTGCGCCATGCGATCGCGCCGTAAATCCAAATAACGGTATTTTAGTCTCAAGTCTTCCCGTACCGATTCGGTGTCCGCACTGGAAACCTGGAACGGTAGCTGCTTACGGACAGCATTCAGCAAGGTAATTTTATCCGCATAGATTTCTACTTCACCTGTGGGAATGCGGGTATTCAGAGATTCTTCAGGACGTTGCGTTACTCTGCCGGTAATTTCGACGACGTATTCATTCCGCAGAGCATTGGCTGGCTCGTAGGAATTGGGGGTGCGTTGCGGATCGCTGACAATTTGGACAGTTCCAGAGCGATCGCGTAAATCTAAGAATATCACGCCCCCATGATCGCGGCGACGGTCTACCCATCCGTACAAGGTAACAGTTTCTCCAATATCTTCTTTTCGGAGTTCGCCGCAATAGTGAGTTCGCATAGTAGTTAATCTGTTCTTCCGGGCTAGATGGGTCAATAAAAATCAAAGCTTTCCCATTATCTAGCATCAATCGTATCTAATTGAAGGACAGTTAGCATAATCTCATTCCATGAGAATCTAAAACCTCAATATAGCACTAGCGTATTGTTACAGTAATTCTCTAAATTCCTCACGGTTTAATTGGCAGTCACGGAGTATCTGAGCTAACAAACCAGAACCAATTGTTTCACCAGAATGTACTGGAACCACAGTTCGACGGCCATCACTATGTATCAAAATATGATGACTGCCTCTGATTCTTGCTACTTCAAAACCGACTTTTTCTAAGGCTGTAATTACTTTTCTCCCAGTTAGACTCGGCAGTTTGCTCATACTTGAATAGAAATTCTTTGCACACCGACAAACTCTAATGCTTCAGCTTGTTCCAGTTCCAGTTCTAAGCAAAGTTCAATAGCTTCTTTTATACGCTCCATCAGTTCGTCTAAAGATTTAGCTTGGGTGTGACATCCAGCCAGACTAGGTACAGATGCGACAAAGTAACCATCAGAATCTCGTTCGATAATTACGTTAAATTCTCTAGTCATCTTGAAATTATCATTTTGTGGGGTAATCTAATTTTAGAAGATGCCAAAGTCTACGCTACTTTTAACGGCTTTTCAGGTAAAGCGATCGCTTCGGGTAAGACTTTGCCTTGCTCTTGATACCATTCAATCAGAGATTCAATTACTTCTTGTCCATGTTTCGCAGCTTCTTCGTAAGTTTTGCCGTGGGTATGGTATTTTTGCCACAGAAATTCCGGTAAGTGAACTAAATAGCAGTTGTCTTCATCTGACCATTGAATAACCATACTGTAGCGATAATTCATTCTTCCTCCCCATCATTATTTTTTCAAATTGGTCTTACGCCAAAGGCTAACGGACTATACTGGTTAAAAAGATAGATCACGCTGACTCAGTACACAATCTTGAAGGTATAAATTAATTAATTCTTGATAAGAAATACCTTTTTCTTCTGCCTTCTTTTGAAAAAATTCAATTACATCAATTCCCAAAGGTAAAATGACTTGTTGCTTTAGCTGTTTAGCATAAGGATTAGGACGACTTTTCATATTAGCAAGGTCATATTCTGGCTTCATTCTTTTATCCTCGATATTGTTGACTTTCTTTTTGAGTAGCCTTTCGG
Source organism: Nostoc sp. CHAB 5844 (assembly GCF_020829595.1). Taxonomy (GTDB): domain Bacteria; phylum Cyanobacteriota; class Cyanobacteriia; order Cyanobacteriales; family Nostocaceae; genus Nostoc_B. Next base: position 6,138 of record NZ_JAIVFW010000056.1, on the reverse strand, counting down.
GCTGAAATAATTCTGATTATAGATTCTGCTTCTCGGTAACAATGAACAATTAGTAATATTCGCATTTTTGAGCTTCTACCCAGTAATAAAAATCGGTCTTCTGCCTGAGAATGATCTTCATCCCAGAATTCAATTGCATTATCATCATAAAATACTGATTTTGCTTCTTCAAATGAAACACCGTGCTTTTTTTGATTGATTTTATTTTTTTCGTTATCCCACTCAAATAATAATTGACTCATGTTTAGTAAATTATTTAGTTTTGTAGTCAGGTATTTTAAGGTAATGGCAAGACCTGAGCGTTAGAGAAAATAAAAGTAACTCTATCGCACCATCTTAGAGTGATGACAAATAAATTTAACCAAATCTTGAGAAAATTCGAAATATTACACAGCCAAGTTGTATAAAATCTCAGTATTAATCCTTAGTAACGCAATTATGCCGCCAAACTACTCCGGTCAAAACTTGCGAGGTCGTTCATTTAAAGGTCAAGACCTGACTGGTGCTAATTTTAGCGGTGCAGATATTAGAGGCGCTAACTTTACTAATGCTATTCTCAAAGGAGCTAATTTTACCGGCGCTAAAGCTGGGTTACAGAGACGTGGGACTGTTGAGTTGGTTATAGCCTCATGGCTAATGTCAGCCATATCCAGTTATTTTTCAATCATTATTGGTTTATTAGTAGCAGGTATTTTTCTTCCTAGCGACACTGAAAACTTTTTTGGAGGAATAGTCTGCTTTATTTTTTACACAGTCTTTTGTGTTGTTACTGTTCATAAAGGTTTAACAATAGCATTAGGAGTTGGAGCAATTGCTGGAGCAAGTACCGTAGTCATAGTCGGAACTGGAGCCGGAACTTTCGTAGAAGCTTTTGCGGCAGTCTTCACAGGAGCCTTCTCCCAAACCTTAGCTGTAGCTGGAGCCTTAGCTGTGGGTGGAACATTAGCTATAGCTGGAACCTTAGCTATAGCTGGAACCTTAGCTGTAGCTGGGATTTTGGCTGTAATCTTTGGCGGAGTATCTATGATAACCTTTGGCGGTAACGTAGCCTTTACATTAGCCTTCACTTTATTTAGTACTTATATTGGCTGGCGTAGCTTAACAGAAAATGAAAAAGATGCTTGGGTTTGCTCATTTGCAGTTGCCTTTGCTGCCATAGGTGGAACCAGTTTTCGTAATGCTGATTTAACTGATGCTAACTTTACTCGTGCGACTCTCAAAAACACAGATTTCCGCAAAGCTAACCTGACACGTACTCGTTTTTATGAAGCTAAAAAACTTGACCTTGCCAGAGTAGGCGATTCAATATTAGCTAAACGAGATATTCTCAATTTGCTAGTTACTTTAAATGGTAGAAATAAAAAATATCCTGGTGCAAATCTAAAAGGTGCAAACCTTAGAGGCGCAGATTTAAAAGAAGCTAATCTTAAAGACGCTGATATCACTGAAGCAACATTTCAAAGAGCTTGTTTAGGGTGGGCAAATTTAACTCTAGCTCAAGCTGTAGGTACTGATTTTTCTAATGCCCAAATGACTGGTGCTTGTGTAGAGGCATGGAATATTGAAAGTACAACTAAATTAGATAATGTTGATTGTCGCTTCATTTATCTTCTAGAAAATACCAAGCCTGGAACTGATGATAGAGAACGCCGTCCTAGTAGTGGCGATTTTCAACCAGGAGAATTTACTAAACTCTTTGAAGAAGTTGTAAACACTGTTGATTTAATTTTCCGCGATGGCATTGATTGGAAAGCTTTTGTTGCTGCCTTTAAAAAAGTGCAAGTCCAAAATGAAGACACGGAATTAGTAATTCAGAGTATTGAAAACAAAGGTGATGGGGTAGTTGTCGTTAAGGTCGCAGTACCTGCTGATGCTGATAAAGAAAAGATTCATAGTGATTTTACACAAAATTATCAATTGGCACTGCAAGCTGTAGAAGAAAAATATAAAGCACAACTACAAGCTAAAGATGAACAAATAGTCATTTATCGCCAACAAAGTGCAGATATGAAAGAAATCATTGGCTTGTTAGCAAATAAGCCAATTAATGTTCAAGTTGATAATAAAGTAGAGAATAAAAATATGACTAACGTTAATGATTCTAGTCGTAAAATTGAAATTGGCAGTATCGGCGGAGATTTTAATAATAGCGGCACAGTCAATTTAGGTGAAATTAGTGGTACAGTGACAAATACTATTAATCAGTTACCATCTTCACCTGAATCAGATAAACCAGGAATTAAAGAATTATTAGAGCAATTACAAGCAGCAATTGAGGCTGAAAAAGATTTAGCTTCAGAAGATAAAGCTGAGGCATTAGAACAAGTACAAGCTTTAGCGGAAGCGGGGAAAAATCCTCAAGAGGGGGCAATGCAAAAGGCGGCTAAAACGGCAATGAAGATTTTAAAAGGAACGATCGCTAGTTTACCCACTACAGCTACATTGGTTGAGGCAGGTAGTAAACTGTTGCCGTTGATTTCTAAATTTTTGGGTTTGGGTTAAAAAAATGGGCAGGCAAGATGCCCACCTACAAAGATTTTATGAAATAAATCTACTTAATTAGTGAGTACGAGGGGCGTTAAAAGCTTCCCAGGCGGCTTTTGCTGCACTTTGGAGGCGATCGCCAAAATCAGCAACTTCTTTCCAGAGTAAGTGCCAATTTTCCTCGGCTTCTTCTTGGATAACTACCCAGGCGTGTTCTAAGCGATCGCGTTCAATTAGTTTTTCGCCTTCAATGGCTTGTCTTGCTTGGCGTACAGCATTTAAATAAGTTTCACGGGTGAGAGTACCAGCAGACTCTGCTTCAGCTTGGGCGCGTCTTTTGAGTGCTTCAATTAAAGCTTTGGTTTCGTGCTTCACTTCATCAGTCTCACCAGCCATTTCAGCTTCCACCATTTCGTTAGTTTGAGAACTGATTTCTACAACTACAGTAGATTCAATGGGTTCAAAATTATTACCAGTCATAGTTACAACATCCTCTTAATTAAGTTTCCAAACAAAGGACGAATGACAAATTACTAATATTTTGTTGACAGTTGTTGTTCTAATTTCAGCAATTGTTCAACTCGTGTTTCTGTGTTGGGGTGACTAGAAAACAAGTTACCCAAAAACTTCCCAGAGATAGGATTGATAATTAATAGTGGTTCAAAAGCTGGATTAGCATTTAAAGGTAACTGTCGTGCTGTCGCTTCTAATCTTTGCAGGGCGCGGGCTAATGCACGAGGATTACCAGTTAATCTGGCAGAACCAGCATCAGCGGAGAATTCCCGTGTGCGAGAAATGCCTAGTTGAATTACTGTTGCAGCTATTGGTGCTAACAAGACGGTTAACAGTATTCCTAACGGATTACCGCCTCTGTCATCATCGCGTGAACCACCGCTAAACCACAAACCGTAACTTACCATTTGTGCTAGGAAAGAGATAGCGCCGGCAATGGTAGCAGCTACTGCTTGGGTTAAGGTATCACGATTAATGATGTGAGTCAGTTCGTGGGCGATTACACCTTCTAATTCGTCTTCTGGCAGAATATTTAAAATACCTTCAGTAACAGCAACCGCAGCGTGTTCTGGATCGCGTCCTGTTGCAAAAGCGTTAGCAGTTTGGCTCTTAACGATATAAACTGCTGGCATCGGAATGTTAGCGCGTGCAGCTAATTTTTCCACCATCCGATACAGTCCTGGTGCTTCTGCTGCACTGACTGGCTGGGCGCGATATACGGCTAATGCAATCTTATCTGATTGATACCAAGAAAATAGATTAGTTACTGCTGCTAAACCAATGCCTATAATTAAGCCGCTAGTGCCACCAATCGCCCAGTAACTTATGGCAATTAATAAACCACTGAGCGCAGCCAGCAAAGCAACTGTTTTAAATTGATTTCCCATATCTATGCTCTCCTATTAATGCTGTATGAATTTTTTTAAGCTTTTCTCAACAACAGCATTACTTAAGCCACACACTGATTGTATCCACCCAAACACATATTTATCAGGTAGAGATTGTGCGCTAATTCAGTACGGTTATCCTACTAAAGTCACCAAATAATAGCTTACTTGAAAAGTAAAAAATTTATGATTCAGTTAATAAAGATGAAATCTTAAATTAAACTCTTAATTTAGGAAAAAATAGTAATCAATGCCCAGGATAGAGAATATTTATTCCTTAATGTTTAGGTCTTAAACCAATAAAAAATAATTACCGTACATAACATTATGGTTGAGCGATCGCTTGAGTGCCAGTGTTCTCTTCTACACTCTTGGAAAGATTGTGTTCAAATTTGGCTGAGTTTCCTATGCTGGAGATAGACAGCAAGGAAGGCGGCATGACCATTCAGAAAAAACAATCAAAAACTCTCAAAATTGCTGTAGTTGGAGATATTCACGACCAATGGGAAGTGGACGATGCCATTGCACTCAAGCATTTGGGTGTTGATTTGGTGCTATTTGTGGGAGATTTTGGCAATGAATCAGTGGAAGTGGTGAGAGCGATCGCTTCTCTGGACATCCCCAAGGCAGCAGTCATGGGCAACCACGATGCTTGGTACACTGCTACAGAATGGGGACGAAAAAAGTGTCCCTACGATCGCTCTCAAGAAGACTGGGTGCAAGAACAACTTGATTTATTGGGTGCAGCCCATGTCGGTTACAGCAAGCTAGATTTTCCCGAATGGAATTTAACAGTAGTTGGCGGCCGTCCTTTTAGCTGGGGTGGCCCAGAATGGAGATTTGCAGACATCTGCAAAGAACGCTACGGTGTCACGAATTTAGAAGAATCAGCAGCTAAAATTATGGCTGCGGTCAAAAGTGCTGCTGGCGACGCAATTATTTTTCTCGGTCATAACGGGCCGAGTGGGTTAGGCGATCGTCCAGAAGACCCTTGTGGTAAAGATTGGCATCCTATAGGCGGCGACTTTGGCGATCCAGATTTTGCCGAAGCCATTTCTCAGACCCTCACCATTGGTAAAACCATTCCCTTAGTAACCTTTGGACATATGCACCACACTCTGCGGCACACTAAAAAAGTGCTACGCAAATCTGTGTTTAGAAGTCCAGAAGGAACAATTTACTTGAATGCAGCCAGCGTCCCCAGGATTGTAGAAAATGAAGGACACAAGCAGCGTAATTTCTCCATTGTTAACTTAGAGGCAGGTGTCGTCACACAAGCTGCCTTAGTTTGGGTAAGCAAAGATTTACAGGTAATCTCAGAGGAAATCTTGTATGAGCTTTCACCTAGTGAGTCATAGATATTCGCCTTCAATAGTGCAACCTGCCTAGATGTAAGATATATTATTATCTGTCAGCTTTATTGCTCACCAAAAAATATAGGGTCAGCAGTAGCTCGACAGTTTTACTGGAGAGGTGGCAGAGTGGTCGATTGCGTCCGACTTGAAATCGGATTTCCTCACAAGGGAACCAGGGTTCAAATCCCTGCCTCTCCGTTATTTTGGCGATTTGTACTCTATATGTACGCCTAACTATTCAATCCCTGTAAGGAGATATTGGGGCGATAACTCAAGTCAATTTATATCCTTACCCTTTACTAGTCCCTTAATGGATTAGCACAAATTTCTAAAGGGTAAGGGCGAAAATCCTAGCAATATAGTACATATTTACCTATAACCCTCCGGTGGAATGTCATTTAAAGTGTCATACGAAGTGTCATATGAGATGTCATTCGAGATGTCATGTTTAAATGCCTTAATTTAGCAGCGTTATCAAAACAGGCTAATGACATCTATGCAGAATAAGTTTTTATAACTAAGTACCTCATTCAAGCTTAATAACTGGTAGTCAAAAGTGGATGAGTCACAAGATGGATTAATCGGCTAACGGGCAACCATCGGAGTGATGTAAATATGTTGTTCAACTGGTAGCTGACTTGAAACAAGCTATGACAGTAAGTAGTCGAAAACTGGTGTAAGGTATTTTTGCTTACCCTGTATTGAATAAGCAATAAAACTCCCTTGATTAAATTCCAGGGAGTTGTTTTTGTTAAACCGTAGATTATTTACCGGGAACCTATACTCCTCCTTTGAGATGTCATTTCCAGTGTCATATCAAATGTCATATGAAATGTCATCTCAAAAAAAAACGCGATGACATTTTAAATGACATCTCAAATGACATCGCAAATGACACT
>NZ_JAIVFW010000055.1 GCF_020829595.1 Nostoc sp. CHAB 5844 | reverse complement strand
ATCAATTGAAGAGCTAGAATATTTATTACATCAACTTTTAAATGAAGGAGAGTTAATTATTAAATGGGGGCGGAAAATCAAAAATAAAGGTGACGCTGTTATCACAATTTAAATACACAACAGCTTAACTCAAGTTACTGCTGATTTTGCAACCAAACTGCCAAGTCGGATATTTCGGAAAAATCAAACAGCGCATCGCTTAAATCATCTAGTTGGTTAATCGACAGTGCTTGAAGTCGTTGCTGTAACTCAGCAGAAATTGTGCCAAACCGCCGTGAAAGTTGGCGGGTTAAAGTTTGTAACTTTCCTTTCTTAGCACCTTTTTCTAGTATTTCTTGATAAATGGGTGACTCTTCCATTAGTTCCTCCTTGAAATACTGGCGAATAAATTGTTTATCAAACTTTAAGGCTGCTAATACTTCTACACCAGCAGTGATGTTTTGCTGTTGTTCTGGTTCTTCAATTTTATCGATTTCTCCAGCAATTTGCTCTAGCAAAGCTGCTGGTGCATCAGTGGAAGCCAAAACTGCTAAAGGTAGCAGTGCGGGGTTAGCCAAAAGTGGTTGCGGGTTTTGCTCCCACAAGCGGATAATTCTATATTTATGTCTTGTATTCTCAACTGCAAGTTCATTGATGTAAACAGCAGGGGAATCTGTTGGTTTTAAGAAAATGACTACTTGTTCAATAGGACATTCATATTTTCGATATATTCTCAACCAATAATCCAGCATTCTCACAGGGAGAGATGGTTTTGATTTCGGAACTGTTTGAAACTCTAAATGCAGGATGTTGCCCAATTCTGGTAATTGAAATAAAGCATCAGAACGGATGGATTCTATACTTAATTCAGTGGGTAAAACCTGAATATTTGTTTCGTCAGAGTTAAGCAATCATTGTACAAAAGGTAATGGATACTCAGATGTCAAAAATCGGCAGATGCTATCGTATGCCAAGGATATTTATTTAAAATGTACAAAACAGATTTTAGTATTTTTAGGGTGGGCATTAACTACTATATTCTTTGTTAATTGAAAGTTTTGCTGAAAATGCCCACCTTACGTTTAGTTTAGAAATCTAACTAAAATTCTGTCTTGAGGGGTAAAATACTACTCATCTGTTCTAGATTTAACACTTCGGCTAATTGGGCTTCCGTCATTAACCCTTTTTCTAAAACAATCTGTCGTAGAGATTTACCAGTTATCAATGATTCTTTGGCGACTTCAGCAGCATTGAGATAGCCAATGTGAGTATTCAGTGCAGTTACTAAGGCTAAACTACCTTCAGCGTAGGCTAAACAGCGTTCCCGGTTGGCAGTAATATTTTGAATACAGCGTTCTGTCAGCACGGCGATGGTATTACCGAGAATTTCGATACTGTGAATCAGGTTATAAGCAATCAACGGCATCATGACGTTCAATTCTAATTGTCCGGCTTGGGCGGCAAGCGCGATCACACTGTCGTAACCCATCACCTGGAAACACACCATCGATGTCATCTCTGCCATGACTGGGTTGTACTTCCCTGGCATAATTGAGGAACCTGGTTGGACTGGTGGGAGTTGAATTTCTTTCAAACCAGTTTTCGGCCCGGAGTCCATCAAGCGCAAATCGTGAGATATTTTAACTAAATCCTGCGCCAAGTTGCGTAAAGCCCCAGAAACGTTGACAAAAGGTGCCATACTCTGCATTGCTGCCATTAGCTGCGGTGCAGGTTCTAAGGGCAAGTTGAGTAATTCTGAGAGAACTTCCACCACACGGGCGCGATACAAAGGATGGGTATTCAAACCTGTACCAGATGCACTACCACCCAAACCCAGCACCATCAAATCTCCAGAAGCAGTATAGATGCGGTTTTGATGTTCTGTGAGGATTTGCACCCAAGCAGCAAAAGTGTCACCCAAACGCACAGGTACAGCATCTTGCATGTGGGTTCTGCCAGATTTGACGATATCTTGAAATTCTACCGCTTTACTTTCTAAGGCAGCGATCGCTTTTTCTAAAGCTGGGTGCAGTGTATGCGTAAGTGCTAATAAACCACCAATCCGAATTGCTGTCGGGATGACATCATTGGTAGACTGGCCATAATTCACATGGTCGTTAGGATTAACCCGTTTGTAATTACCTTTTTCGTCACCGAGAATTTCTAACGCCCGATTTGCTAGAACTTCGTTAACATTCATGTGGTGAGAAGTTCCAGCACCCGCTTGGTATATATCGACAACAAACTGGTCGCGCAATTGTCCTGCAAGGATTTCATCGGTAGCTTTAACAATTGCTTGACTAATATCTTGGGAAATGCAGCCTAATTCACCATTAACAATTGCGGTAGCCTTTTTAATAATTAAGCAAGCATCTACGTAAGTAGGCAAAGGCTTAATGCCGCTGATAGGAAAGTTTTCTGTGGCGCGTAACGTTTGGATGCCGTAATAAACGCTACTAGAAATTTGGCGATCGCCCATTGAGTCGCGTTCGATGCGAAAATCTATATTGTCAGTCATAGTATTGTTTGGATGATCTCAAAATACAGATCATGCCATGTAAATGACACTCACGCCTTGATTACTATGTGCATTCCAACATCAAATCAATTATTTAAGCTAACCTTGAGTTTAAATACGAGCAGGTAAATATTATGATTAAAACACCAACTCGCCGTATATCTTTAGAAGAATTTTTACAATTACCAGAAACTAAACCAGCAAGTGAATATATCGATGGAGAAATATTTCAAAAACCTATGCCTCAAGGTAAACATAGCAGACTTCAAGGTGAATTGACAACTACAATTAATAATGTAGTCGAACCCCAAAAAATCGCTCTAGCTTTTCCAGAATTACGCTGTACATTTGGTGGACGTTCCACTGTTCCAGATGTCGCGGTGTTTGCTTGGGAACGCATTCCTGTAGATGAAAAAGGCAATATCGCCAATGTGTTTAATACATACTCAGATTGGACAATTGAAATCCTTTCTCCTGAACAAAGTACAACCAAAGTTACCAAAAATATTTTACATTGTTTAAATCATGGTACTAGCTTAGGTTGGTTAATTGATCCAGAAGAATATTGTGTTTTAGTTTATCCGCCTCACCAACAACTAATATATTTAGAAAACGAACAAGATATATTGCCAATTCCTGATTTAGTTAGTGATTTACATTTGACATTAGGGCAATTATTTGCTTGGTTAAAAATATAAATAATCCCTCAAATCATGACTTTACCTAACTGGATTACTTTTTCTCGCCTTCTCGGTGTACCATTTTTGCTTTATGGTTTATACAACCCGACACCACAAGCTAGGTGGGTATGTTTGGTAATTTTTCTTGTCGCCGCGTTGACTGACTGGTTAGATGGGTATCTAGCCCGAAAACTCAATCAAATTAGTGATTTGGGTAAGTTTTTAGATCCTTTAGTAGATAAATTTTTGGTACTTGCGCCGTTGATGGTATTGATTGAGTTAGGGAAAGTTCCAGCTTGGGGAGTGTTTTTAATTTTAGCGCGGGAATTAGCGATCGCTGGTTGGCGAGTAAATCAAACGACGATTACTGGAGCGAATATTTGGGGTAAACTCAAAACTGTTAGTCAAATAGTGGCGATCGCGCTTTTGATTGCACCTTTATCAACAGAATGGCAAACTCTATCCTTAATCGCTTTTTGGATTTCTGTGGCATTGACTTTAATATCGGGGTTAATTTATCTTTTGCCAGCAAAAGTTAATACTGTTGAGTAATATTTAAACGCAGAGGTACGTCAAGTTCACGCAAAGTTACGCGGAGTGTTGACTACGAATTAATGAAGCATTGTGGTCTTCTTCTACCAATGAGATAATCATCTTCTAAAATTGTCATTAAATATTGACCATAGCTACTTTTTGCCATAGGCTCAATTAAATCTTTGAGTTGGTGATAATCTATATAGCCTTGATTGTAAGCAATCTCTTCAATACAAGCTATTTTTAACCCTTGTCGTTCTTCTAAAGTTTGAATAAAATTAGCTGCTTGATGTAAAGATTCATGAGTGCCTGCATCTAACCAAGCATATCCTCTGCCTAAAAGTTCAACTCTTAATTTTCCTTGTTTTAAATAAGCTATATTCACATCAGTTATTTCTAGCTCATTACGAGCAGAAGGCTGGAGATTAGCTGCAATTTCTCCAACTTGAGAATCATAAAAATAAATGCCAGGAATTACATATTTAGATTTGGGCAATGGAGGTTTTTCTTCTATTCCTGTTACCCAACCATCCGCATCAAATTCAATCACACCATAAGGACGTGGCTCTTTTACTTGATAACCAAAAACGAGTCCGCCTTCTTTTAATTGTGCGGCTCTAAGCAGTACTTCTCTTAAACCATTACCATAAAATAAATTGTCGCCCAAAATTAAGCAGACTGCCTGATTGGCAATAAATTCTTTACCTAAAATAAAAGCATGAGCTAAACCTTTTGGATAAGGCTGTTCAATAAAATTAAACTGCAAACCCCATTGACTGCCATCCTTTAAAAGTTCCTGCAATAATGGCAAATCGTTGGGTGTAGAAATAATTAAAATTTCTCTAATTCCTGCCAACATTAATACAGACAAGGGATAGTAAATCATCGGCTTGTCATAAATGGGCATTAGTTGTTTACTAACAACATTAGTTATGGGATAAAGACGTGTACCAAAGCCACCAGCTAAAATAATTCCTTTCATTTTGCATTCCGACTTTCGTAGTTTTGTTGCAACCAATTTTGGTAAGCTACTGAACGTACTTGATTTACCCAAGCTGAATTATCGAGATACCATTGCACTGTTTTTCTTAAACCACTATCAAAGTTTTCTTTGGGTTGCCAACCTAATTCTCGGCTGATTTTACTACAATCAATTGCATATCTTCGGTCATGCCCTGGACGGTCTGGAACAAAAGTAATTAAAGAAGAATGGGAAGAATTAGGTTTAGGCGTTAATTCATCAAGTATGGCACATATTTTTTGCACAACTGTTAAATTTGTCTGTTCATTCAGTCCGCCAATATTATAGGTTTCGCCAATTTTTCCGCGTTGGAGAACTAAATTTATAGCTTCGCAGTGGTCGATAACATAAAGCCAATCTCTAATATTTTGCCCATCACCATATATTGGTAAAGGTTTACCATCTAAAGCATTCAAGGTGGTTAAAGGAATGAGTTTTTCAGGAAACTGACGCATCCCATAGTTATTAGAGCAATTTGTTGTTAAAGTAGGCAATCCATAGGTGTGGTAGTACGCTCGGACAAAATGATCCGCTGCGGCTTTAGAAGCAGCGTAAGGACTATTAGGTGCGTAGGGTGTATTTTCCCGAAAGGCTGGTTCATGGAGTTGAAGTGAGCCATACACTTCATCTGTAGATATATGCAAAAACCGAAATTGTTGCTGTTTTTGAGGTGATAGTTTTTGCCAGTAAAATCGACTAGCTTCTAGTAAATTAAATGTGCCAATTACATTAGTTTGAATAAATACTTGCGGACTGAATATAGAACGGTCTACATGACTTTCAGCAGCAAAGTTAATAATTATATCAGGTTGATATTTATTTAATAAGTAACTAACTAATTCAACGTTACTAATATCGCCTTGAACAAAATGATAGTTGTGATCGCCTTCTAATTGGGCTAAATTTTCTAGATTACTAGCATAGGTTAGTTTATCTAAATTAATAATGTTAAACCACTGATTTTTTCGAGCTAAAAGAATAAAATTTGCACCGATAAATCCAGCACCACCAGTTACTAATGCTGTGAGCATATATCCTTAGAATCTAATATATAATTTAGGTTGTACAACCATGCTTGTACAAAAATAATTAAGAACTAAACAAAATCTGTATTTATTTTTAATCCTCCTTGATAGTATGTATCAAACAGATCCACCTCGCCCTGCGAAAGAAACTCTACCTACAATGTATGATCTTCCTAGTGAAGATCCAAAGGAACCTGGCTTGCCCGACGAATTTCACATTTTTCAACCCCAACTGTTGCGTGAAACGTTTTTTCCACCAAGCTATCGAGCAGACGAGATATTTACTGCTAATGACTTAAATCTTTACTACGACCTGCGTCATCCACTATGGTACAAGCGTCCAGATTGGTTTGCGGTTGTGGGAGTTTCTCATCTTTACGAACAAAAGGATTTACGTTTAAGTTATGTGATTTGGCAAGAAGGTGTCGCGCCTTTTGTGGTAGTAGAGTTACTGTCTCCTAGTACGGAAAAAGAAGATTTGGGACAAACTCTGCGGGAAGTCAACCAACCGCCTACGAAGTGGGAAGTTTATGAGCGAATTTTGCGGGTTCCTTACTACATTGTCTTTGACCGCTACACTGACAAATTGCAAGCCTTTCAACTGGTTGCAGACCGCTACAGTGAAATAGATTTAACTACACCACAAATTTGGATGCCGAGTTTGCAACTGGGATTAGGACTTTGGCAAGGCTCTTACCAAGGAATTGAGCAATTGTGGTTACGTTGGTATGATGCAGATGGAAATTGGGTTCCTACTCCCGTTGAGCAGGAAAACCAACAAGTTGATATATTAGCTGCAAAGGTTGAGAGATTAGCTGCCAAGTTACGAGAGTTAGGTATTGACCCAAATCAGCTATAAAACTCATCTTACTCAGCACTCAGCGTTCGACTGAACTTCGACAGGCTCAGTTACCGCGCTCACGCCGAAGTCACTTTCAACTCAGCACTCTTCAAGCAGCTTGTAAAATCTCCTCATCCACAGAGAAATCGACTTCCTTTTGATCCCGGCCATTTGCTAAATAATCATTGTTCAAGGAATCGGTTAGCCCAGAAATTAAATCATACTCAGGCTGCCAATGCAATTCTGTTTGCGCTTTCTGTACTGATGCGAAGAAATGCTGAACGCGCATAGGGAAAGCTTTGCGCTTGCCAAAATCAAACTTTTTCGGGTCATAGTGAACTATTTTAATTTCATCAGGTGATTTGCCTGCTGCTACAGCACAAGCACGGGCTAAACCATCAAATGTAACAAAGCGATCGCCTGAAATATTATAAATCTCCCCGATAGCTTTTTGATTGCCGACAACTAAAGACATGGCTGTTGCCAAATCTTTCACATGACCAAACTGCGTGATATGTAAGCCATTCCCAGGAATCGGAATTGGGCGATCGCGCACAATTCTATCAAAAAACCAGCTTTCTAAATCGTTGTAGTTACTCGGCCCGTAAATGTACGTCGGGCGAATTGCGGTGAAAGGCAATCCTTTTTCAGCTAAATAAGCTTCTGTTTCATATTTACCCCGATGGCGACTCTTTGGGTCTATCGCATCACCTTCAACGTGCGGTAATTGGTCAGATTTGAGATATACACCCGCAGAACTCATGTAAACAAAATGTTGCACCCGCCCTTGGAAAATTTCTGCTAATGGCTGAGTGTCACCCAGTTCCCGACCATTATTGTCAAAAATGATGTCAAAATTTTCTTGTGACAATTTTTCTTTCAGCTGTGTTGCATCCGTGCGATCGCCTATAATTTGTCCTACTCCTGGCGGTACAGAACGATTACCACGATTGAACAGTACCACCTCATGCCCTTGTTCTAGCAGTATTTGAGTTAGGTAAACACCAATGAATCTAGTGCCACCCATAATTAAAATTCGCATAAATTCCCCTGTTATATCTAATGGAGAGGCTAGAGGTTAGGAAGTTAAAAGTCAAAAGACAAAAGTTAAAACAAAAGAGTCTTTTACCCTTCGGGTTCGTCATTTGCTTTATGCCGGGAAACCCGTCCACCGCAATGGCTCACCTTTTTACTTTTGATTTTTGACTTTATTAGTCCCTAGCCCCAACTTGAGGTTATCAGGTTGCTGCATCCCACTGGAACCACTTTCGGCAGAATTCCGTCTGGGGTTAAATCTGGGGCGCTTCCTCACAATTTTGCTGATGTATTTTCCACCTATTCAGGTTAATTGTGTCCTTGAAATATGCTCTGGTTCATGAGTGGTTAACACCTAAAGCCATCGGTGGTTCAGAACTAGTTGTACAAGAGATTCTGAATCATGTTGATGCTGATTTATACTCCCTCATTGATTTTGAATCCAGCAATCCTGAAAGTTACTTATACAAACGTCAAATTGGTACAACGTTTCTTCAGTACTTTCCTAATGCCCGTAATGGAGTGCAAAAATACTTACCTTTGTTACCCTTGGCGATTGAACAACTGGATTTGCGTCAATATGACGTAATCTTGTCTTCTTCTCATGCTGTAGCTAAAGGAGTTCTAACTACCCCCGATCAGTTGCATATTTGCTACTGTCACAGTCCTATGCGTTATGCCTGGGACTTGACTTTTGATTATCTCCGGCAAAGTAAACTAGGCAGTGGTTTACCAGGTTGGTTAACAAAGTATCTATTGCATCAGTTACGTCAATGGGATGTATTGAGTGCCAATCGGGTTGATTACTTTATTGCCAATTCCCAGCACACAGCTAAGCGAATTTGGCGTTGCTATCGAAGAGAAGCCACGGTTATTTATCCACCAGTTAATGTGGAAGCATTTCCTCTTTTTCTCCAAAAAGAAAATTTTTACTTGACTGTTTCGCGCTTAGTTAGCTATAAGCAAGTATCTTTAATTGTCCAAGCTTTCAACAAATTGCAGTTACCATTGGTCATAATTGGTACAGGTTCAGAAATGGAAAAAATTCGCCAAATAGCCAACTCTAACATTAAAATACTGGGTTGGCAGCCTGATGAGGTAGTAAAAAAATATATGGCGCAAGCCAGGGGATTTGTCTATGCAGCTTGTGAGGATTTTGGCATTGCCTTAGTGGAAGCACAAGCTTGTGGTACTCCAGTGATTGCTTATGGTGCTGGGGGTGCTTTAGAAACAGTCCGAGATGTGCGATCGCACAAGGAGCAAGGAACCGGAATCTTCTTTCAAGAGCAAACAGTAGCAGCCTTGACAGCAGCAGTGGAAAAATTTGAAATATATCGCAATGCATTCAATCCTGAATATTTGCGATCGCACGCTGCCCAATTTTCACCGCAAGTTTTTGCACAGCGTTATCTAGATTTTCTCAACAAGTGCCACAAAACCAGACCATACTTAGAATAATGGTCGAAATTTGTGTACTGAAATTGTGTATGCTTTTGGAACTTCCCTCCAGAAGCACCTCATTTTGGCTTTAAGATTGGGACTATGTGTGGTGTGGATTATTAAGGAGTATGATGACTGCCCAGAGCTCACTCCTCTCCGGCAAGCGAAGCCTACGGCAAGACGCTAGCTCGTCTACGCGTACTTTCTTAAAACGTAGTAAAAAAACAAAGACACCTAAGGTCAAACCCAAAGGTTTGTCTATTCAAGCTTTAAACGGAGAGTTTGTTAAGCGACTATTCGATATCGGGTTTTCGCTTTCAGTACTGATTTTGTTCTTTCCCCTTTACTTAATTTTGGCCTTACTAATTGCTTTAAGCTCAAAAGGCCCGATTTTTTATGTCCAAGAACGGGTAGGTAAAAACTACAGACGCTTCAATTGTATTAAATTCCGCACAATGGTGAGCAATGCAGACGAAATACTCGTGCAAATGATGGAAACATCGCCCCAGTTGCGGCAAGAATTTGAAAGCAGTTTTAAGCTGAAACATGACCCCCGAATTACCAAAATTGGTAGGTTTTTGCGTATTACTAGCTTGGACGAATTTCCTCAGTTTTGGAATGTTTTAAAAGGAGATATGAGCGTCGTCGGGCCGCGCCCCCTAGTAGCAGAAGAATTACCAAAATATGGTAATCACATAGGTCAGATATTAACAATCCGACCGGGAATTACCGGATTGTGGCAGGTTTCAGGGCGTAATGATATCCCTTACCCCAGAAGAGTTCAAATAGACCTGCACTATGTCAAATTTAGGAATTTCTGGCTTGACTTGTGGATAATACTGAAAACGATTGATGTGGTCATCATGCCTAAAAATAACGGAGCTTACTGAGCAAAAATCAACATTGATCGTAGGGGCATTGAATGCCCCTATTTAACTTTTCAGTAATTATACTAGGGTTAATTTGTGATAATTTGAAGGCTAGGAGTAAGAAGAAATCTTATAGGCTTGCTGTACAAGCTGATTCATCCATAATTATGTCAATTGCCCTTATGTATCTTCATTGCTTTTATTCAGTATAGTTGAGAACAGTTACTTAAAACCATTGAAAATTATCAATCCAAATTTAAAAAAATTTTTATTTATACAAAATATTATCTATTAAATCTTATCTTTCTGTTTTCCAGCTTTTACCTTGCTAACAACCTAATAAATTAATTTTAAAAATTTCGCATTGATTCAGACTTAACAAAAATCAAGCTTATATGAAGTTTCTGTAAAAATTACTAAATATATTAAAAAATCTATTCAATCACTACGTTAAGCTACTCAAAATTGACTTGTTAAATAATCCTTAATTAAGTATATTTGTTTACGGCAAACTTCAGCTATCAATTAAGACCCGTAAGTTTCCCATTAGGCAATTTAGCCATTAGCTGCTAGGTTGTATCAGTTGGACTGAAACTATATAGATCAAAAATAACAAGGGATAATTGAGCATGGTGCAAACTAAGCGAGCGTTGATTACTGGTATTACCGGTCAAGATGGTTCATATTTAAGTGAGTTTTTGTTAGAGCAAGGTTATGAAGTTCACGGGATTATTCGTCGGACTTCCACCTTCAATACAGACCGCATCGATCACATTTACGAAGACCCCCATAAAGAGGGAGTGCGGTTGTTGCTTCACTACGGTGACTTGACAGATGGTACAACGCTGCGACGAATTCTAGAAGAAGTTCAGCCAACCGAAATTTACAACCTGGGAGCGCAATCTCACGTTAGGGTGAGCTTTGATTCACCAGAGTATACAGTCGATGCAGTTGGTATGGGTACACTGCGTTTGTTGGAAGCTATTCGAGATTATCAGCGACGCACTGGGACGGAAGTACGTTTCTACCAAGCTGGTTCTTCTGAAATGTATGGTTTAGTCCAAGCCGTACCGCAAAGCGAAACCACGCCATTTTATCCCCGTAGTCCCTACGCTTGTGCCAAAGTTTACGCTCATTGGCAAACAGTAAATTACCGCGAATCTTACAATTTGTTTGCTTGTAATGGTATTTTGTTTAATCATGAGTCACCACGACGCGGTGAAACTTTTGTTACCCGCAAAATTACTAGAGCAGTAGCAAGAATTGTTGCTGGTAAGCAGAAAAAGCTCTATATGGGTAATCTTGATGCTAAACGAGATTGGGGTTACGCCAAAGATTACGTCCGAGCAATGTGGTTGATGTTACAAAAAGACCAGCCAGATGATTACGTAATTGCCACTGGCGAAACCCACTCAGTCCGAGAATTTTTAGAGTTGGCGTTTGGTTATGTCAATCTCAATTGGCAAGATTACGTAGAATTTGACGATCGCTACCTGCGTCCGGCAGAAGTAGACTTGTTAATTGGTGATCCTACTAAGGCAAAACAAAAGTTAGGTTGGGAACCTTCTGTGACCTTTGAAGGACTAGTCGCCCTTATGGTGGAAGCAGATTTACAAGCTTTGGGACACACTTCACCGAATGGTAATGGTTCATCAACACCTGTTGATATTGCTACTATTCGTCAAGAACTGGGCGCTCTTCACTTCTGATGTACACCGCTGAGGATAAAAACATGACCGCCTTAGAACTGAAAGACAAAAGGATTCTCGTCACAGGTGGGGCGGGATTCCTCGGTCGTCAGGTAATAGATCAGCTGTGTAAGGCTGGGGCTGATAATGCGAAAATTACAGTACCGCGATCGCGTGAATGTGATATCCGTGTTTGGGAAAACTGTCAACGCGCAGTTGACCAACAAGATATTATTATCCATCTAGCGGCTCACGTCGGTGGGATTGGTCTCAACCGCGAAAAGCCCGCAGAGTTATTCTACGACAACTTAATTATGGGAACCCAGCTAATTCACGCTGCCCATCAAGCTGGAGTAGAAAAATTCGTCTGTGTTGGTACAATCTGTGCCTACCCTAAATTTACGCCAGTGCCATTTAAAGAAGATGACCTTTGGAATGGCTACCCAGAAGAAACTAATGCTCCCTACGGTGTGGCGAAAAAAGCGCTGTTAGTGCAGTTGCAATCTTATCGTCAGCAATATGGGTTTAATGGTATTTATCTACTGCCAGTAAATTTGTACGGGCCAGAAGATAACTTTGATCCCAGCAGTTCGCACGTAATTCCAGCATTAATTCGCAAAGTCCACGAAGCCCAAATTAAGGGAGAAAAACAACTCCCCGTTTGGGGTGATGGCAGTCCTACCCGCGAGTTTCTCTATTCTGAAGATGCAGCGCGAGGGATTGTTATGGGGACTCAATTGTACAATGACGCAGAACCAGTTAACTTAGGTACTGGTTATGAGATTTCCATCCGTGATTTGATTACCCTCATCTGCGAATTGATGGAATTTGACGGTGAAATTGTTTGGGAAACAGACAAACCCAATGGTCAACCCCGCAGGTGTTTAGATACTGAACGAGCCAAGCAAGCTTTTGGTTTCACGGCTCAAGTTAGCTTTGAGCAAGGGTTGAAAAATACCATTGATTGGTATCGTCAAAACGCTGCCTAAATACTACAAGGTAAACGTTATCTTGATGTAGAGACGTTGCATTGCAACGTCTCTACAATTTTTGTGGGTAAATTCTTTCATGGATACAGTTGATATTCAACTAGATAAAGTTAAATTACGCCGCACGTTACTAAAAAAGCGGCAATCAATATCTTTTTCAGAGTGGAGAGAAAAAAGCGATCGCATCTGTACACAACTTCAAGCTTCTATTCTCTCGACTCAAACAAAAACAATACTTGCTTATTTTAGCTTTCGTCAAGAACCTGATCTCAGTCCTTTATTTGCAGATACTAAATATCAATGGGGATTTCCCCGCTGCGTTGGTAATTCCCTGTCTTGGCATATTTGGACATCTGCTGACTCGGTGCAAATTAACAGCTATGGCATTAGCGAACCGCATCCTGATGCCCCAACAATAGATCCTAGCGAAGTTGATTTAATTCTTGTGCCTAGTGTAGCTTGCGATCGCCAAGGATATCGCTTGGGCTATGGTGGTGGATATTATGATCGCTTACTCAGTTCTCCAGAATGGGCAAATAAACCAACTGTAGGTATATTATTTGATTTTGCTTTCTTACCTCAACTACCAACAGAAAAATGGGATAAACCTTTACAAGCAATTTCTACAGAAACTAAATTCATTATTTATCCTTAAAATACTCTTTGTTGTAGATAGAGATAGACTTTACTGAGTTAAATATTTATGAAGCTAAAGATAAACAACTCGCGTTGGCAAATTCTGATAACCTATGGATTATTAGGAGCGATCGCACTGTTAACGCTGTTTCCACTACTGTGGTTAATCAGTACAGCTTTAAAATCGCCAACAGAAAATATTTTGCAGTCGCCGCCACAATTACTGCCGAGTCAACCAACTCTAGGCAATTTTGCTAGTGTTTGGCAATCTTTACCCTTTGCCCAGTATTTATATAACAGTACTTTGGTTTCTGTGCTGACTGTTGGCTTGAATCTACTATTTTGTGCTTTAGCTGCTTACCCTTTAGCAAGATTGTCATTTCCAGGGAGAGACTGGATTTTTATTGCGATCGTCTCTACAATCATGATTCCGTTTCAGATTGTCATGATTCCTTTATACATTTTGACAGTCCAACTACACTTAGTAAACACTTATTGGGGAATGATTTTTCCTAGTTTAGCTTCTGCTTTTGGGATTTTTTTACTACGGCAAGCTTTCATGGGGGTGCCAAAAGAAATAGAAGAAGCTGCCCGTATGGATGGTAGTTCAGAGTTAGGTTTATGGTGGCATATTATGTTACCTGCTATTCGTCCAGCATTAGTCACTCTGGCAATTTTTGTCTTTATTGGCTCTTGGAGTGACTTTCTTTGGCCTTTAATTGTTATTCAAGACGAAAAACTCTATACCTTACCTTTGGGAGTGTCGAAATTAGCTGGTACTTTTTCTTTAGACTGGCGGTTAGTAGCGGCTGGCTCAATTATTTCTATTGCCCCAGTACTCATATTATTTCTATTTTTACAACGCTACATCGTACCGACTGAAACAGGTAGTGGTGTTAAGGGTTAATTTTGACTAATAAGCGCCACTTTTGTGAAAAACCACCCAGATTGTTTTAAATATCAGCGTTAGGTCATAAACTATAGACCACTTACGTTGATAATCAATATCCATTTTAACGATGGTTTCAAAATCTTTGATGCTGGAACGACCATTTACTTGCCATTCTCCCGTCATACCTGGCTTGACTCTTAATCTCTCCCAGTGATGGGGTGCATAGTACATGACTTCATCAGGTGTAGGGGGACGCGTCCCTACTAAGCTCATTTCTCCCTTGAGAACATTCCAAAACTGTGGTAATTCATCCAAGCTAGTGCGACGCAAGAATTTACCGACTGGAGTGATGCGAGGGTCATCAACAGATTTAAAGATGTGACCTTGAGCTTGATTTTTTACTAAATGCTTAAGTTGGTCAGCATTCACAACCATTGAACGAAATTTCCAGATGCGGAAAGGTTTTCCGTTTATACCGCAGCGAATTTGGGAATAAAATATCGGGCCGGGATTAGTAATTTTTGTTACGATTGCTATGGGAATTGCCACGATGGCTGTAATAATCAGTCCAACAATAGCTCCTAAAATGTCAATGAATCTTTTTGTAATGCTTGAGGTTGAGCGGTGTAAGGGCTGTTTTACAAAATTAGCTGCATTACGTTGAGTCACAAGTAGCGCTAATTCATCCACAGCATAACCTCCTGCATGAGAAGTAACAGTGGGTGTTGACATCATAAGGAGTTTGAGTTGATAAAGGTATCTTGAGCAGACTACATTTGTACTGAGTGTTAATATAAACAAAAATTTAAATAGTAATAAATATCTAGCTCAAAGTTTATACAATCTTTGAATTCAATCAAGGATTTTAAATTTTGAGTATTGAATTGACCAAGTTAGTCTAGCTAAAAGACTATTAATATCCACATACTAGCTGCTAACCCAATAGTTGCTAAATGTTGCCAAAGGAGCGATCGCAGCGGTTGACGTGCTATTTTTTGCGTTAATACTATCGTTAACAGCACAGAAACAATTAAAGTAGAACCTTGTAAAAAGGCAATAACTGCCGGATGTGCTACTAGTACAGGTAAATCGCTATTCAACCCAAAAGTAGCTAAAGTCACGGGTAAAATTCGCCCACCTTCTCCTAAACCTAAACGCAAGTAATGAGCTAAATTACCTCCTAAGACCAATGGTAAGTAACCATAGGCAAGTTCTATGAATGGTTTAGGCTTACGCTGAAAATTGAATAGTTGTATCAAGCTATATGCTACCCAAGTTACAGCAGCTGGGACAATTAAAACTAGGACTGATAAGCCTAAATGTTGCCAAAATTGGGTTAAGTCTAGATGCAAGCCCAACGATGATTGCAATTCTGGTAAACGGTGCAGATATACACCACCCAAAAGTAAAAATAATAATGCAACCTCATACTGGTGTGGTACATGAGTTGTCCACAGTTCAATGCCAGGGGGACGCAAGTTAAACTCAACAGAACGATGGGGACAAGCTTTTAAACAAGTCATGCACAAGACGCAATCTCTGTTATCTTCCAATTGGGCTGGATGAGAATATAACGGACAGCCATTGGTTTCCATGCCTTCGCCTTTTTGCGGCCCGCCCTTGTAACACTGATATGTGGTACAAGTAGCAGAACAAATACCTTGCTGCGCCCGCAGTTCTGTCATGGAGAGTTTGGCAAATAAACCATTCATTCCGCCAATGGGACAGAGATAGCGACACCAAAATCGGCGTTCAAATATGGCTGAGAAAATCATTGCCCCGGCGGTAATTAACAACAGCAAACAAGCAGACAGGTAAGCTGTATTTTCTAAGTGCCAGAGTTCTTCCCAGAGGAAAATTAAAGTAAATAAGCCAAATACAAACCATCCACCCCATTTTTCGGCTTTTTCTCTAGGCCAGCGTTTGAGTTGGCGAGGAAATAGCCACAGAGATAGCTTTTGGGTAATTTCGCCGTAAATCATGAAAGGGCAGACCGCACACCACACGCGACCTAAAAAGGGGAAGATAAATAAAAAGAAAGGCCACCACCAAGCCCAAAACAAATTTAAAGCAAAATTGCGATCACGTGTTTGCGGCCCCAGAAATAACACTCCAACCATGAAAGCAAAAGCTGCCACAGTCAAGCTATAGTTAATGCGGTCTGGCCACCAGTCACTCCGTAAGAACTTTCGCAACCTAGGATAGACATTCAACAAATTGACACGAAATTGTTTTTTATGAGTTTCGGCTGACCAAAAGATTTCTTCTGTTAATTCCAGTCGTTCTCCTGCTTGAACAATTGCTCGTTCTACTAAATTTTTCAACTCCTTGAGATTGCCAGGAAAGTCATAAGACTGCAAGCGGCGCAGTGCTTCGGGGGTGATGTGGGGTTTTGGTAGACCGCGCGATCGCACATAAAGACTGATGTAATATTCTACCTGTGCTTTAATATCAGCCTTCCGCACCCGTAATGGGGGTACTTTAATCATCCGGCCTACGCAGCGTTCAATTTTGGACTCAGTTTTTTCGGAAATAATCAAAATCCGGGCTTGGCTGGAACGGGGTGCGGCTGTTGGTTCGCCAGCACGAGTAACAGGGTTGTAAGTGCCTGTTTTGACTAACTGCACCATTGCTGGTAACAACTCTAGAGGCAATTCTTGGATGTTATTGAGTACTAAAGTGCCTTCTCCCAGCCATTCTAAAAGTCCTGGTTTACCGCCAGCACGACCAAATAAGTCTAGACCACTCGTTTGCAGAATGCCACAATTAATTTTGATAATCGGTTCTCGGCGTTTGGATGAACCAAAGTGAATTAGGGCAGCGATATTATCTTTTTCTAAGCCTGGTTCACCGAATATTTCTACCGATTTACGGTCAGCCGCAGCTTCTCGGATTTGTTCACGTAAACGTACTGCATAGCGACTTGTGCCAACAATACCCCGTTGAGCTTTTGTAACTAAATAAGGACGCAAGGCGACAGAACGTTCTTGTTCGTAAGTTAAAGCTGATGTGACTTGCGCTAATTCTTGTGCTAAGGAGCGAGATAATACTTGGGTAATTTCTGGGTATTGGGTGGCTAAGGTGCGAAATTCAGCAGCCGGGATAGTCCATACATGGCATTCTATGAGCGCTATGATTGTAGATGGTGTTAGTTCATCTAACAGCAGTTCTTTGAGGTTAATTACTGATCCTGGCAGAAAGCCACAAGCTAGGGTAGAGCTACTTTTGCTGGTATCGCTTTCAATTTGACCATCTTTAAGGATGTAAAGGGCTTCTGGGACAGCACCCTCGCTTACAAGGCTGCTGCCTTGTGGTACAACTCGTTCTTCCAAGACTTGAGCGATCGCATTCAACGCCGCAGATGAGAGAATGCCTAAAGTTGTCCGTTCTTGTAGCCAAATGACTGTTTCTTGTGATGTCATTGTGGGTTTTCCGTGCAGGCTGCTTGCTGTATAAATGGAATTATCCCTGAAATGAATGTCAAAAGCACTGCGTGATGAGTTTATCAGATATTCCTAATCTTTGGGTTCCCTTGGCGCTTTTGGGTTTAATTGTGTTGGCAGCGGTATTTTTTAGCCGTAACTAGAATTATACGCGATCGCATAATTTTCATATGAATGTGATAACACTGTCACATTCGCTTGATAACTTATATGGAAGTAAACAAATAGTTTGCTCCTCACACCATACTGTCAGCCCTTTTGCTTTTCAAGGCACTGGGGCTTTTTTCATACCTATTCATTTTGTCTAATAATTTTACTCATCCCGTAATATCATGTCCGGATAATCGCTTACGATAAAAGTAGTGAGTGCAAAGATGAATAATGCCAAAACGAATTCGTGTAGCCACACATCTAAATCTTGAAGAGTTAGAACAACGTTACCGTCAAGCTACTGATGGAATACAAAGCCGTCAGTATCAGATTATCTGGTTATTGGCACAAGGAAAAAAAACAGAAGAAGTAGAGGAAATAACAAGCTACAGCAGAACATGGATATACGCATTGGTAAAAAGATACAACGAATCAGGGGTGGAAGGATTAGGCGATCACAGGCACTCAAACCAAGGAACAGAGCCTCTAGTAGATGATATCCAGCAAGCGCATCTATGGCAGGCGTTACAAGGGAAAGCACCGGACGGAGGATTATGGAACGGCAGGAAGGTAGCAGATTGGTTAACTGAAGCTACAGGAACTCATATCAGCCGACAAAGGGGATGGGAGATATTGCGGCAGATGACTTTTAGACTCAGAGTACCCCGCCCATCTCACACAAAAAGTGATTATTTTGAGCAATCAGCCTGGAAAAAAAACTAGCAGCACAAGTAGAAGCACTCCAAGTCACCTACCCGGATGCAGAAGTTCAGTTGTGGTGTGAGGATGAACAGACGCTCGAAGACTCGCTACCGCTTCGCTAACGCTTAGGACTCAAACCTATTTTGCGACGAATTTACGTACCCGAAGGAGAAACACCAATCGCTAATGTTAATTGGCGGTTTAAGTGGTTATGGTTATATGGCTTTTTACATCCTCAAACCGGAGAAACTTATTGGTGGATTCTCCCTTATGTGAATACACAATTGTTTAATCAGGTTTTAGCCGATTTTGCATGTGAATTTGGCTTAGGTGTTAATAAACACATTCTTTGAGCTGTTGACCGAGCCGACTGGCATACAAGCAAGAATTTAGAAATTCCCGAAGGTCTACATTTAACATTTTTGCCATCTTATTCACCTGAATTACAACCCGCAGAACGGTTGTGGACTTTGGTTGACGAACCAATTGCTAATCAATCTTTTGAGACACTTGATGATTTAGAGGATGTTTTATATCATCGCTGTCAATCTTTACTCCAGCAGCAAGATTTAATTCGTGGGCTAACTGGTTTTCACTGGTGGATTCAATTTGGAGTTTAATCGTAACTAATTACCCAGACATGATATAATTTCTACTTTTAATACTTTTTAGTAAGTTATTTTTACTTAATTTTATGCCTATGTATTCTATACCTTTTTTAAGTTTTAAATTATAATTTTTTTATATAATTTATTTATAGTATTGATATATACATACAATAGTATTAATCAAAATTTTTCTCTATCTAATGGAGGAACAAATACATATAAAATGCATACTAAATAAGATACTATTCCGATCACCTGACGAACTATAACTTTGAATCTTCTCGTTGCTAGTTAGTGGCGGGAGATTTTTTTTTGACAAACAAATTAAAAGGTAACAAAAGTCACAGCTATATACTTTTAAAACAACCTCTTATATTCTCCTTAAGGGTTGCAGTACATACATTGCGCTGGTTCAGCAAATTTGCCGTTAGGAAAAAATGTTTCTTGCTTAAAACCACATTTTTGACACTGATAAATTACTGAAAGTGTCAAACTAGTAGGCATGGAACACATTTCACATGGTAGTCCTGCTATTTTTTCAGTTATGGCAAAACCGGGTGCAGAACATTGTGGGCATAAGCTTTTAATTTTACTTAATAAATTTAAGGTTGCTTTTTCAATATTTTTCATGCGGGTTGGGTTATAAAGCGCCCGCATATCTGTTTCTAAGTTAATTTTACCATCTACAGAATTACTCAAGGCTATGTGGATAGTTTCTTGCAGTTTTACTTCTGTAGTAATGCCTTTGATTATCTCAATGGTATTTTTAGCAGTATCTTTCCAGTAGATAACTAGACCGTGTTCAGGAAACCCAACTTTTTTCGCAAAATCATAGGCTTCTTGAAGATTTGCAACTACCTGATGATTAAAGTTAGTCTCTATTGAAAATTCCTCGCCAATAATTTCTATTTCGTTTTCTTTATCTAATAAAATAACAATTTCTCGATTGGAATAAATATATGGTACAAGTGGATGAGGTACAAAACTACCTTCACTGGCGATCGCTAAAGTTTCACCTGTCATTTTTAGGGCTATTTCTGCTTTTAATTTAGCCGTGTCAATTTGAGTTCCTGGACGTTTTACCTCTCTTGTAAATGTACCAAAAGCATCAGTATTAAAATTAGATGGCACTATAGTTTTAATTCCTAATTCCTGCTCTAAAAGCGGCGAAATAACTTTTTCTTTTTCGTGCATTGTAGCAATTACGCCTACTCGCTTGCTAAATAATTGCTGAATTTGCATTGTGTAGTTCGTTATATCAAATTAATTACACTTAAAACAATAGTAGGGTGTGTTGTCCGCACCACACTATCTTGTTATCGTTTACCGGGGTGCATGATAGCAAAGCCATAACACACCCTACAAAATTAAGCTGATAAATTCCTATAATTTGTTAAGCATTAGCCGAAAGTAATGGAATATTTTCAGCAAGATAATTTTGTCTAACTTTGTTCTTGGGGTTGGACTATCTGTGCCATCATCTGTTCTTTATCGCGCTTACGTTTTTTGGCGTATAGCTGAATAGTAACCGCCATAAAAATAATCAGTCCAAAAATTCCCCAAGCTGTGATGTCTGTAGGTAGATTGTTTTTAAACACAGCCAATAGTACAATCACCACCAACATGACTGTAGGTGCTTCGTTTAAAGCACGTAACTGTTGACCAGTCCAGCGACATTCATCATTCGCTAATTTTTTCATCAAACGACCGCAGTAATGATGATAAGCCAACAATATGGCGACAAATAGCAGTTTGAAATGTAACCAACTTTGTTTTAAAACATCTGGTTCAGTACTAAGCAAACCTATCGCCATCGCTACTGTCACTAACATTCCAGGAGTAGTGATAATGCGGTAGAGACGTAATTCCATGATTTTATACTGATTTTTCAGTATCGTGCGTGCTGGTTCTGATTCCTGGTCAGCTTCAACGTGGTAGATAAACAGACGTACCAAATAAAATAACCCAGCAAACCAAACTACAATGCCAATAATATGAAATGCTTTAAACCAAGAATAAGC
This sequence comes from Nostoc sp. CHAB 5844, assembly GCF_020829595.1. GTDB lineage: Bacteria > Cyanobacteriota > Cyanobacteriia > Cyanobacteriales > Nostocaceae > Nostoc_B. The sequence goes on along the minus strand of NZ_JAIVFW010000055.1, from coordinate 31,575 downwards.
CATGAATTCTCATCTCCATTAAGGTGGCTTTAATGAGATCGTAAGTTACTATAAAATTTTCTACATTCGCTTAAGATCGCATTAAATCTTCTGCCCAATAATCTAGTTAGCTATTTATTAGACACAGATAAATTATCCGTGTTTATTTATGTTTCATTTTTATGATATCGATTTTTGCAAACTTTATTTCTGGTTATTTATTAACGCATCTAACAAAGGGCAGTAAATCTTCTAAAATTTCTTTGTGGTAATGTTCTTGCGAGTAATGCCCAGCATTATTAAGTTTTATTAATTCTACATTAGAGACAGAATCGCTAAATTTTTGTGCTATTTCTATAGATAACCAAGGGTCAATCATGCCCCATGAAATCAGAATGGGCTGTTGCCATTTTTGAAAGCCAGATTCAATTTCTGCCATTGCTTGCGGAAGTTGCAAATTGCGAATGGTTGATAACAAACCTCTACCAGCTGCAGAAGTTTTCAAGAAAGGTCGGCGGTAAACATCTAAATCTTGATCTTCGATGCGATAACGGCTACCACCTTCTAGGGTACGGTCAACTAATAAGGGGTCTTGAGTGATTATTTCACCTGCTAAAGGTAAACCCATTTGTTGGATTTTCCAAGGTAATTTAGCTGCGGTAGAAATCGGTGCATTTAAAATAACAATGTTGGCAATTTGTTCGGGATGACGCAAGGCATATTGTAAGCCAACAGAACCTAAGAAACCTTGTACAACTAAAGAAAATTTTTCGATTTTTAGTGTTTGAATAAAGCCTGCTAAAGCTGTAATAAATGCGTCAGGAGTGTAAGCAAAATCGCGTTTTTCTGGCATTGAAGAAAAGCCATAACCAATCCAATCAGGTGCGATCGCTCTTGTTCCTTGACTGGCTAAAGCTGGTAAAATATTACGCCAGCTATAGCTTTGGGATACTATTCCGTGCAACAATATCACAGGTAATAAGTCACTTTGTCCAATCGGTTCAGCTTCCCGATAAAACCACTCTAATGAATCAACTTTTATTTTATGTTCTTTTACAGACACGCTACTTTCCTAATAGAAACTAAGAATTCAGAATATAGAATTCAGAAGGAATATTAATTCTGAATTCTGGCTCCATTCGGCTGACGCTCACGGCGAAGCCAGACTTTTGAATTCTCAAATAATCATCTCACGAATCGCATAGGCTGTTGCAGGTGCTAGTAACACACCGTTACGATAATGTCCGGTGGCGAGAAGGATATTGTTAAACCCTGGCAGTTTTTCAATGATTGGTGCTGGGCGACCTTCTGGGCGAGGGCGTAACCCTGACCATGTGCGGGTGATAGTCGCTGATGCTAATTCTGGACAAAAGGCGATCGCTTGTTGTCTCACAGATTCCAATAGTTCATGATTGGGTGGGATCTCATCGCCATTGTTGGGAAACTCCACTGTTGCGCCTATCCAATAGTTTCCGTCTCCTATATGCACGATATGCACATCATTACAAGTAATTATCGGCTGAAACTCAGGGTTGCCGATAGGATTTTCTAAATGTACTTGTAATGCTTGTCCTAAAACAGGGCGGATATCAATCTTTTGGTTTAACTGCGCTGTTAGTTGTGTAGAACCCAGTCCAGCCGCAATTAGAATCCAATCAGCAGTAATTATTCCTGCTGTAGTTTCGATGGATGCTGCTGAAATATTTAAAACCTTCACGCCAAATTTAAATGTTACGCCTTTGTGTTGGGCGGCTTCAACTAAGGCTAAGGTGAGGGCGGTAGGGTCAAGTTGACGGTCTTGCGGGGAATAGACAGCACCAGTAATTTTTTCGTTATTGACTTGGGAGCAAATATTCTTGAGTTTCGCGGTGTCCCAAATTTCTAATTGCCAACCTTGAGAAGAACGAATTTCAACTAATTTTACCCAATTCTCAAAATTTTCTGCTTCCCAACACAGGTGTAGAATACCCTGACGGTTGAAAGGGATTTTACGCCCAGTTAATGCTTCTAATTCAGGAATTAAGGTTTCGTAGCGTTCAATGCTGGTTTGCCGTAGCCGCCAAGCCTTGCCCTTGGTTTTTTGACTGATGACACCCATCAAAACGCCAAGGGCTGCACCTGTGGAAGCTTGTGCGGGTGGTTGTTGGTCAATAACGGTAATTTGCAACCCTGTAACTTGACTCAGTTCATAGGCGATCGCAGCCCCAACCACACCACAACCGATAATAATTACATGACTCATTGCTTAGATATTGAGAAGTTATGAGCTAGTACCGCAAGGCGGAAGTCAAAAGGAGCCAGTGCGTTGGGCGGCTTTGCCGACTTGAAGCAACTGGCGTTCAAAAGTCAAAAAGCTTACTATACAGGTTTCTTCATTTCAGACTTCAGACTTCAGCCTTTTTTCTTCTAACTCATAACTGATCACTCAGGAATCACTGCTTAGGACTCAACTTTCTTGCTACCTTCAGGCAGCAGTTGCAGGAATTTATCAACATCTGTAAAGGCGGCTTGATAGTTACTTAAGGCAAGTAGACTATTGCCATTACTTGCGGCTTGATCAACTTTAACCAAGTGATTCAGTAAATCTTTGGTAATTTGACGAGCTGCGGTTTGGTCTTTGGGTAAAAGATGGGGTGTAATGTAAGTCATGGTCAGTCTAGCTTCTGCCATCGGGCCATGAATAAAGTTACCCACCTTAATCCACTCATTTCTTTGAATGAGGTTTTTTAGTTCTTCTGCGCGATCGCGCACAGTTTGAATTTCAGGCACATATTCCTGAATTTGTGTAATTTGATCTTCTGTATAAGTTGGAGGTGCAACTGCAACTCCAGGGCCGCCACAACTAATGAGGAATGTAGCTAATAATACCAGAATTAATGAGAAAATCGAGCGTTGACGCGCCATAAACTGAACTTAATTTTTTTTTCGTTTGCCAGCTAACAGTGTAATTTTAGATCGCCAGGGTAGTTTATCGTTCTAGCAAGTAGATGATTTTGCGGAAAATTCTGAGATTTTTTTTCAGACTGGTACAGTTTCAGATACTTTTCCTAAATTTTTAAGTATAATTACTCAAAGAATCTCATAATAGGGTTTAATTATAAAATTTCATACTTCATACTTTAAACTTCATACTTCATAAATTGTTAAGAAAAGGTAATTTTCAAGTTGCTAAATTTATAAGGTCTTGATAAGCTGAAACACTAATAAGATAAGCCTTCTGGCTGTTTTCTGTCGTCGCATTCCCCTTAGCTGACTAACTATTTAGGAGTGTTTTTTCGTGAACGCAGCTGAACAGGCAACTAACCTTGAACTCGCCAGCAAGATAGCTACGGTAGTTAATTTGTTCAAATTCCAGTTTCCCGATGCGAAATCGGATTTGAAACCTTGGAAGAATGATCCAGAAACCAGAGAATTAGTTGACCCAGATTCTATAGACATTGGGTTTCACTTTCCGGGTATCAGCAAATCCTGGCGTAGTCGTAGTGTCTTGATTCAAATCCGGTTTCATCAAGATCCGATAACAAACTCACGTCGGGCAATTGGCTTAGAAGTAGCTGGATTTGATCATCGCGGTGAGGCGTGGCGACTTTCGACAGTAGAAAACTGGAACTTTGTTGGTGAGTCTGAACCATCACCTCAAGTAGGCGACAAGCTAAAACAATTTTGTCGGCAGATTTTAGAACTATTTAATCAAAAGTCTGAAGTATGAAGTCTGAATTATGAAATTTTATCTTTTGGCATTCCTACTTATTGCTCCTACACTAATCATTGCCCATTTTGCAACCGCCATCCACACAGTATGCTGATTGATAAGTAGTAGCACGCTTGCCAAATAGAGTATAACGATGATCGCGGATTTGTTCGTAAAAGCGATCGCCTGCCCACTTTATTCCTGGTATGGCGCGGTAAGCATCTACAAACAGACTTCCCATTGGTAGTAACTTGCCAATTTCTTCAGCCGCATCGCTACCTTGCCAACGTCGCTCAGGAGCATTAGCATCAATCAATATCATTCCCTGTTGACAATCTTGAGATGTAATTCCCCACTGTGTAAGTGTTGGTTCGTCTTGCATAGAGGCGTAACGAAACAGCTTTCCTTGGTCTAGGGTTTCTAAAAATTGTACTAAAGTAACGCAGAGATTACAATTTCCGTCGTATATTACATAGTAATTCATTGAAATAGCACCTCTTTTCGTATTACGGTTTAAGTATAGCGTTACACCTAAATTAATTATCTCTGCGGTGAGAATAATGCTGGAAGAGAAAATCTTAAAAGTTGATTTTGCTCAAGAAGATGCTTGTGCAGAAGTTCTGCCGCGATCGCCCTTGGTTTCTAGTTACCATGCTCAATGGGATGGTATTCGTTTAGATATTTATCGACAGCCTGCCCACGAAACCCCCGAACACGCGCCACAACAACATATTATCTCTATTAACACAGCGTATCGTTTAACCAAAGCAGAACGAGTGATAGATGGACACTTTCAGCGTGAAAACATCTTCAATGGTGATGTAGCGATTATTCCAGCCAGCACCCATCACATTTCCCGTTGGACATCAGAGACTGACTTTCTTCTCCTTAGTTTGGAACCTGCATTTTTCAATCAGATTATCTTAGAGTCGCTAGATTTACAAGGTGTGGAGTTAACACCCCATTTTGCCGCACCTGAACCGTTAATTCAGCAAATTGGTCTAGCACTGAAGTCAGAATTAGAATCAGATGGTGTAGGTAGCCAAATTTATATTGAGTCTCTCAAAACTACACTTTGCATTCACTTACTTAAACATCACTCAATAGCTAGTAATAAAGTTCCGCAGTTGTCTAACAACAAAGGTCTTTCGCCAAGAAAGTTACGTCAAGCCATTTCATATATCCAAGACAACCTAGAAAGAGATTTGACTTTGGTGGAAATTGCTGCGGTTGTGGGAATGAGTATGTATCATTTTTCCCGTTTATTCAAACAATCAACAGGTTTAGCACCACATCAGTACGTGATGAATAGCCGAATTTCTAAGGCGAAAAAACTCTTGACTGGAACTGAAAAAACTATCGAACAAATATCTGAACAAGTTGGTTTTCAAAGCCAGAGTCATTTTACCAATGTGTTCCGTAAATTCATGGGAATAACACCAAAAGCATACAGAGAACAGGTGAAAATTTGATAAACAGAATACTCACCCATCAAAAATAATGTGGAAATTTTTTCCATTACTATTAGATTATTATGCAGCGATCGCTGGTCTCTCTACTAGACCAAGATCATCAGGGAGAGCTACATAAATCAAATGATCTACCCATTGCTCATTTTCATAATAAAAGCGACGACGCACACACTCTTTTTGTAAACCAACACTCTCAGCCAAAGCAATAGAAAGATGATTATCAAGATTGATAGCGGCTTCGATGCGGTGATAGCCAAAATTCTCAAACCCAGCAATGAGTGCTGCTCTCACAGCTTCTTTGCCAAAGCCTTGTCTCCAATACTGATTATGGATGCTATAACCTAGATTAGCCCACTGTTTCTCTTCGCGCTGAATTGTTGAAATATCGACGCTGCCAAGGTGCTGCTGCGTTTGCTTCAAGAAGACCCCAAAAATATAGGCATAATCGCTTAATGCTTGTTCTTGATGGCGTTTACACATATTTGCAAACCAATCGAAATCACAACCATTCAAACTAATCTGCCCCTCATCATATTTGTACTGCTGTAGCAACCGACTTGAAAAGCCAACATACCAAGATTGATAATCGTCGGACTTGTAAGGACGGAGGATCAGCCGTTCAGTTTCAATCGTCAGTGTCCAAGATGTTTCACTCATCGCCAACAGTGATTAAGTAATTATGAAAGAACGACAAGAGGCTAGAGGCTGGGGATTAGAGACTAGTATTTTTACTCAGTACTACTTATTTTTCCCGCTCACAATTCCTGACCACTGGACTTTTTTCTGTTGATCGCGGCGGTAAGAAAAGAAATGTTCTGGAGTTTGGTATGTACAATAAGGAGCGATCGCTAATTGTTCTGAACTAATGCCCAAATTTTCTAACTGCAAAGTATTTACCCGTCGCACATCAACTCTTACCCTTCCTGGTTCCGGGTCAGCTAATAATGGCGAATTAGGTAGTTCATGTAACGCCTGAACAATTTTTTGTGCGTCGTTATGTGATATAATACTGGCTCCGATTTCCGCAGCTACCTCAACCGAGACTTGATAAACTTCACCAGCGATCGCTGGGCCAAGAGCCACTCTTAAGTCCGCTAATTTGCTGCCTTGTGCTTGTAACCGGGCGATCGCTTGGGGAACAATCTTCGCGGCTGTACCCCGCCAACCCGCATGTAATGCAGCTACCTGTCCAGTCCGCACGTCCCCAATTAACACAGGTGTACAATCTGCACTAGCTACCCACACAGCTTGTAAAGCTTGTTCGGTGATTAAACCATCAGCCGAGGCAAAAGCCGATTCTTCATCTTCCTCAATTTCGTTTACTTGAGAGTCAACTTCTTGCGGAGTGAGAACTGTATTGCCGTGTACTTGTTTCAAGCGATATGCTGATGCCTCTGGGTGTAGGACTTGTGTTAAATCTTGAGGCGATCGCGGCCAGAACTGGTGAGTAAAAAAGCCGTGTTGCCAATTTTCTAAAAGACTACAGGTAAGGTATGGCAGTCCTTCCCAATTGCGCCAGTGCCAAGTGTGCATCTTGAATCTAACCAAAATAGAGGGTATTAAGCATTGGGTTTTGGGATTGGGCATTCAAGAATTGTTATCTACTCCCTATTGCCTACTCCCTTTGATCTAAATCAGCCAATTAATGTTAACTTGAACAACGGGATTTCGGTTCATGTCTGTGGAATTTGAGCGGCAAAAGTTGGAATTAGCTTTAAAAGCAGGAAGAAACTGGGATAATTTTCCCTTCTCGTTGCATATTTTTGACAGTGTGGCTTCTACTAACCAAACGCTATGGAATTTGTTAGCACAGGGAGCAAAACCTTGGTCTGTGGTAATTGCCAGACAACAAACTGCGGGCAGAGGACAGTGGGGACGGCAATGGATTTCTCCTACTGGAGGCTTATACCTTTCGATAGCGATCGCGCCTAAACTAGAAGCTAGTGCCAGTTATCAACTAACTCTTGCTAGTGCTTGGGGCATTGCTGACCAACTACGTTGCTGTGGCGTAGTTGTGGGAATTAAATGGCCCAATGATCTAGTCTTAAATGGTCGCAAATTAGGCGGCATTTTGACAGAAACCAAAATAAATAATGGCTATATTAGCCAAGCAGTAATTGGAGTTGGCATTAACTGGATAAACCCAGTACCCGAAACTGGAATAAATCTAGAAATGTGGCAAGCCTCCTACGCTACCAAACCGATTTCTTGTCTGGAAATTCTTACTTCCACCGTTTTACGGGGAATAGAATCCGGTATGGAGTGCCTTGCCCAAGAAGGAATAACCATACTCTTGTCTCGCTATCTGGAATTACTATCCAATCTAGGTGACAAAGTATACATTAATGATTTGGCAGGCACTGTAGTCGGCGTTACTTCTCAGGGTAAATTACGTGTTTCTTTGGAATATTATGATACAACAGACATAAAAACACCAGAACTTTACATTGAACCCGGTACAATCAGTCTGGGATACCGTAAATCTTCTGTATAACAAGAATTCAGGAGTCAGGAAGCCCAAATTCAGTATGTAGACGCTTCGCGTCTTCCCTGCCGATATTCCGTGCGACTGGCAAACGAATCAAGAGGGTTTAAATCTCCAACCAAATCGATTCTGAATTCTGAATTCTGTCTTCTGAGTGCTTTTTAAATTATAGGTTTGTTATTAATTCCGCTCTTTGGGCAAGACAAACCACTAGCATCATCTCTTGAGGCAAATTTAAAACAACTGAGAGAACCAATGACGCAGCGCAATACATCTGCCCATAATCCTTCCCAAGGCTCTAATCAGCAAGGTATGACGAAAAAACGTTTTATATCTACCCTGCCAGCCCAGAGTCTCTGTTTACTAAGTAGCGTCAGTCTGCTTAGTGGTGGCTTCGTGTTTGCCCAAACAGAAACATCAATAGATAACATTGTTCCTGTTGAAAATTCCCAATCAACAGGCAAAACAAATTTCATAAAAAAAGATATTGTTATCCCGGAAGCACCCAAGGCGCAAACGGAATTTTCACAACGCCGTGCTAACCTGACTCAAAGACTCCGCAAACCAGAGGTTGCCCAATCCAAAGCGCCGGTTAGACAGTCTAAACCCAAAGCTGAAGAGGCTGTTGAGCCAGTTTTTACGACTCGACGCGCTCACACGCCAGCCGCAACTGCACAACCAAAACCAGTTAACGTCCGCATCGCTAAACCCAAGCCAGAAGTTGCTCAACCAAGTGCCAGCGTTAGGCAAGAACAACCGAAAATTGAGGTAGCCAAACCAGTTGCACCTCGCACCATACCAGAAAAACTTCCAGAAGTCGCTCAACCTGCGAATAGTAACCGCACGGCGGAGGCGACAACAGAAAAAATCAAAGACTACAACAACGCCTACATTGACCCCAACAATTACGGCAGTTCAGCGACAAATACTTATCAAGCACCCAATTCTGTAATAATTACAGAACGTTCTAGTGGTTGTCGCACAATTTTACCCTCTGGGCAAGCCATATCAGCTGGTTTTTGTAACCAAGCCAAACCTGTTGGCAATCAGCGTGTAGCTAATTCTGAAAGCAAACCAGCCCCCACCTGGCTCAAAAAAAGCCAAAATGCTCAGTTAGCCAGTGTTCCACCAGTACGGCGTTTGACAAATACAAGCAACAGCCGTGAATGGCGTTCGACCCGTATTGCTTCTGGTGGTGAAGTCAAGACAGCTTTTCGTCCTAATCGGTTTATTCCCAATCCCAGCGAATTCGGTGCGACCAAAGTCAGTGCCACTGCCGTTGCACCCAGCGCTGGTGCTTTACCCCCACCAATGATTGAAGGGAACGTGGCACCGCGTGTCAGTACTGTGGCTTACGATATTCCGTTAGCATCAGTTCTGCCCCAAATTCCCTATACAAATACAATTGCCTATCGTGGTGGTGCAGGAGTCAACTATCCCCTTTCTGTTCCAGCAACAATTACTTCATTGTTTGGTTGGCGAGTTCATCCCATAACAGGCGATCGCCGTTTCCACGCTGGCACAGATTTGGGTGCGCCTATGGGTACACCAATTCTCGCCGCCGCTAAAGGACAGGTAGATACAGCAGGCTGGGTTGGTGGTTATGGTTTAACTGTCATCCTCACTCACAGTTCTGCCCAGCAAACCCTTTACGGTCATATGTCCGAAATCTTTGTGCAACCTGGTCAAGTAGTAGAACCAGGAATGGTCATTGGACGAGTTGGCAGCACTGGCAACTCCACAGGGCCGCACTTGCATTTTGAAGTGCGTCACTTGACACAAGATGGATGGGTGGCTGTTGATCCTGGTGGAGAATTACAAGCAGGTTTGAGTCAGTTGGTACAAACCATACGAACAGCCCAAGTACCTTAAAAAGTCTGTAGACGCGCAGCGGCTTGCCGCAGGCTAGTCTGAAGTATGAAGTCTGAAATGTGTTTTCAGCCTTCATACTTCATAATTCATACTTTTATAAATACCCGTGTTCTGCTAAAAACGCGGGTGTAATCTCATTAAATCCAAAATCATCTGTGGATTTAACTGGTTGCTTGCCAGGGTAAAGAAATTTTTCCACGTATTTGCCGAGAATATCCCCTTCTAAGTTCACCCAACTGCCAGGGACAAGATAGCGAAGATTGGTTTCAGCGTAGGTGAGGGGTATGACAGCCACAGTAAATTGTGAAAGTTCTGGATCGTAGGCAGCTACCGTGAGACTAATGCCATTCACCGCAATGCTGCCTTTGGGGACAATGTAGTGCGCGATCGCTTCAGGTGCAGTAAAAGTCATTTCCCAAGAAGTAGCGGTCTGTTGGGCTGTTAGTAAGCGACCTACACCGTCTACATGACCCATCACAAAATGACCGCCGACTTTGCTACCTACTCGCAGCGAAGCTTCTAAATTCACACATCTTTGTTGTGTTTCCTCAAGTCCTAGGGTAGTGCGGCGTAGAGTTTCTGGGGAAGCAGTGGCAATAAATCCGTCTTTTAAAATTTCTTCAACGGTTAAGCAAACCCCATCAACAGCAATACTGTCACCATAAGCTAAATCTTGCATAATTACATTAGAAGACTGATTCACACAAGTAATTTGCCAAGAATCGCCTCCCAAGGGTTTCATTGTTCCTAAAGCTTGGACTAATCCTGTAAACACGGCTATTATTTGAAACTAACTCTATTTATTGCCTAATTTTGCCGAAAATCAACTGGTATTTCTTACAAGAATGCAAGACATTTTGAGTATAATTTCTGACTGTTTTTATTATAAGGTTGATAACCCATTCGCATCCTTCACAAGGCATACTTGGTTAAGAAGGTTATTGTCTAGGTAGACTCCTTTAACTTACTCTGGTCTTCGCACCAAGTTCGGAGTTTAATAGAAGCAATTATAGAAAACCTGCCTATGTTTATTCTTTCTCAAGAAAAGTCAATAGAAGGTATAAATTGTTACCAATATCTCAGGCTCTCCCAGGATTGTAGAGGCTTCGTCAATGATTGAAATGAAAGTCGCTGGCATCGCATTAGATGCCATAACCCGCAGCCCGATCGTACTTTTGAAAGATGCCTCAGATCGGCGTGCTTTGCCAATTTATATTGGTCAAGAACAAGCTAGGGCAATTATGGGTGCGCTAGAGAATCAAAAGCCACCCAGACCGTTAACTCATGACCTAATTGTGAATATTCTAGAGACGTGGAACATGACTCTAGAAAAAGTGATTATTCATTCCTTACAGAAGGACACATTTTATGCAGCTTTGATTGTACAGCAAGGCGAAGTCAAAAAAGAAATTGATGCACGTCCCAGTGATGCGATCGCCGTTGCCCTGCGTACAAATACGCCGATTTGGGTAATGGAAGAAGTAGTTGCTGATGCCTCAATTCCAGTAGATCGTGATGCTGATGAAGCAGAACAAGAAGCCTTTCGTGAATTTATCTCCAATCTCCGTCCTGAGGATTTGATTAAGCGCTTCGGCAATGGCGATAGCTAGAGAAAGTGCTAATTAATGAGTGCGGAGTGCTGAGAAAGAAAGAGTTCAAAAATTAAAGAGGCAAAATAATTTTTTCCTTCTTTCTTTTTCGCACTTCATTCTCAGTATAAACACTATTTATTATATTTATACTCAGAATTCAGCACTCACTTCTGGTAACTTCAAGTAATGCAATACCGATGCTTTGGCAAAACAAATCTTTACCTGTCTGTTTTTTCTTTAGGAACAATGCGCTTTTTGGCTGATACTGAAAATGCTCAGCATACCATCGCTAAAGCTATAGCGATCGGAATTAATCATCTAGAAACAGCCAGAGGTTACGGCAAAAGTGAAGATTTCCTTGGTCAGGCAATTCAAAGTGGGTTGTCTGTCCCTCGTTCGCAACTTTACATCACCACTAAAATTCCACCAACAGCCGACGCTGATAGTATGCGTCGGTACATTGATGAATCCCTAGAACGATTACATCTAGATTATTTAGATTGTTTAGGAATTCATGGTTTAAATACTTGGGAGCATCTCAAGTGGGTGCAAGCCAAAAGTGGCTGTATGCAAGCCGTGCAGGAAGCAGTTGCAGATGGTCGAGTGCGACACGTTGGCTTTTCCACCCACGGATCTTTAGAGGTAATACAAGCAGCAATCGACACAGATTTATTTGAATTTGTCAACTTGCATTATTACTATTTCTTTCAACGAAACGCACCCATAATTCGGTTAGCGGCTGAGAAAGACATGGGCGTATTTATCATTTCTCCGGCTGACAAAGGTGGGCGACTCTACACACCGCCTCAAACCCTCAAAGACTTATGTCAGCCATATTCGCCTTTGGAATTAAACTATCGATTTTTACTTAATGACCACCGCGTTACTACTTTAAGTGTCGGGCCAGCTAAGCCAGAAGAATTAATCGAACCTTTACAAGTGGCTGATAGTAATAGTGAATTAACATCAGCCGAGATTTCTATTTTTCAGCATTTAGAAAATCACCAAAAAACTGTTTTAGGGACTAATAAGTGTAGCCAGTGCTATGCTTGTTTACCTTGCCCAGAAAATATTAATATTCCAGAGGTGTTGCGGTTACGTAATTTAGCTATGGCATACGATATGACAGACTACGGGCAATACCGTTATGGAATGTTTGAAAATGCTGGACATTGGTTTCCGGGCATGAAAGCTAATCGCTGTACAGAATGCGGTGATTGTTTACCGAGATGTCCTGAAGAATTAAATATTCCAGCTTTATTAGATGATGCTCACGAAAGATTACAAGGTAAAGCTGGTAGAAGATTATGGAGATAATTGATAATTTTTAATTTTATAAAAAGTATTGCTGTAATTATTGTTAAGACACAATCAAGTAGTATCTACGATAAATAACAATAATAAAAGATAAGTATTGTTGCTTGATATTTTTTACTGTTTAATTTTGCATTGTTAAATCAGTGTTTTCACTCTCGTATATACTGATATTTTTTAACGTTGATATCGACAAAAAATAGTGCAAATTTCATAAAAAAACGTTGATACTTACTTTGTTGCTTTATAACAAAACTTGTAGATTGAGAGCAAGAAATCAAAGATAAGTAAACAGCAAAAACAAAAATTAATGATGAAACCTTATAGCCTTCGAGTTTTAACAAGCGCCGCTATCACTACGATTGGATTATTGACTGCAACTGGTCAAGCTAATGCGTTTTCTTTAACCGGAGCCACTCTTTCAGTTGCAATGGAGTGTGATAATGACGTAAGCGCTTTAGTGGTTGGCAAAAATCCTCAAGGTCAATGGCAGTATGCTCACGATGCAGCTGGAGATGGAAGTGGTGGCTTGCACTACGAAATCTATGGTATGGGCTTTATGGAAGATGCCAAATATGCCTATTTTGCCATCAACGCCTATGATATGGAGAGAAATGCAGGTATCGATACTGTAGATGCCAAAGGCAAAACAGATTACAAAATTGGTTGGGGCGATTTATTAATTAGTACTAAGGGTCAAAGTATGGCCAAGAACAATGGCAATATCTTTGGCATTCATTTTGGTGGGAACAGCGGCGGAGTATCACAAATTGGTCTTTACAGTCATGTAACTGCTAAAAGTGTCACTAAAAATCACCAGGGGTTTGACTCCATCGCTGGTGTACTTGAACACGGTCAGAAGTCTCATGTAATTGCCTTAGATGAATACCTGACTCAAAAAGGTGTGAAGGATGCTTACAATACTGCCAACTTACAGCAAAAGTGGAGTTTCAGCACTTATTTGAAAAACCAATCCTTGGAAGTCAGGAATGCCTATAATAGTGCTGCATCACAGCAAAATTGGAATTTAGAAACTTACTTGAAAACCCTACTCAAAGTGGATCAGCTGGCTTATCAACAAAAAGATTGGAATTTTAGCCAGTATGTCAATTCTCTGCCCTTAGAAGACAAGACAGCCTATAATAACGCTGACTCACAACAGAATAAAAGTTTAAACGATTACCTGAAAACACTACCCCAAGCGGATCAGCTGGCTTATCAACAAAAAGATTGGAATTTTAGCCAGTATGTCAATTCTCTGCCCTTAGCAGACAAGACAGCTTATAATAACGCTGACTTACAACAGAATAAAAGTTTAAGCGACTACCTAAAAACACTACCCCAAGCGGATCAGCTGGCTTATCAACAAAAAGATTGGAATTTTAGCCAGTATTTCAACTCTCTGCCCTCAGCAGACAAGACAGCTTATAATAACGCTTCTCAGTTCCTTAATAAGGAGTTAACTTTTGAGCAATATCTTGACAAGCAATCTTCAAAAGTCAAGACTGATTACAAAAATGGCGATCAAACCACGAAAGACAGAATTAAAAACGAATTATTCTCTGGCGCTCAAAACATTGTGAATCGTACTGTAAGTGCCTACGAACAGTTTAAGCAGAACGCACAAGCTAAAGCCGACAAAATTAACGGTAATTACGAGCAGTTCAAACAGAACGCAAAAGCTAACGTTGACAAAACTAAAACTGCCTACGAACAGTTTAAGCAGAACGCACAAGTTAAAGCCAACACAATCAACGCTAACTACGAGCAGTTTAAACAGAACGCAAAAGCTAACGTTGACAAAACTAAAACTGCCTACGAACAGTTTAAGCAGAACGCACAAGTTAAAGCCAACACAATCAACGCTAACTACGAGCAGTTTAAACAGGATGCACAAGCTAAAGTCAACAAAACTAAAAGTGACTACGAGCAGTTTAAACAGGATGCGAAAAATACAGTTGCTGAAATTCGTGCGCCTTACGACGAGTTAGCTAACAACTTCCAAAACACCTTATTTGGTGATTTATCTAACGAGCAAGCTTTGAATTACTTTGATCAGCAAGGTTCTAATGTTATTCAATCAGGGATATGGCTGGCAGGAATTGAAATGTTAAGTCTTGAACAGTTGATGCAGGCTGGTTACAATCAAAATCAATTTTTAGGCAGTCAAACGATCGCCTTTCGCATTGCGCGATCAAAATATTCTCCTGAATCAATACCCGAACCCACTGCAATCTTTGGTTTAGCTGCTATTGGTTTAGGTATAACCAGTGGCAAACTTCGCAAACAAAACCAATTAGACTAACTTGATTGCTGTCGTCTTCATCAATCGATAATTTTCAATCCAATTAAACTTATCTCTCTTAAAAACCGCTGCTGAGTTGGTTAACAACTTCTAAGCGGTTTTTTTTGACTCTACACCATACACCAATACGCTCGTTTCTACAGTGGAAAGTTTGCCAGCAAGTTTACCTAGTCTAACAACCAAGTTACACTCTTTGATTGCTCAGGGATTTGATTAGAGAAGCGATCGCCTATTGTTTGTAAAATATTTATTGTCGGCTATGGCTATTTTGTTAGTGGCTCATCGTTATTTTTAGTATGTATTTTTTTATACTTGTATTAGTGTAAGCGAAAGAATTTTCAAACCTTGAGGAGTTGTGAAATACCTTGAGGCTTACTAGAGTGAACTGCGGAAGATATATAGTTTTAGGACAATGTAATGCAAACAAATTGGAAAATTGGGACTTTATTCGGAATCCCATTATTTTTAGACCCTCTATGGTTCGTGATTTTAGGACTAGCAACCCTAAATTTTGGTGTAGCCTACCAAGAATGGGGTTCTGCTATAGCCTGGAGTGCTGGGATAGTTATGGCATTGCTGCTATTTGGTTCTGTATTGTTACACGAACTAGGTCACAGTTTGGCAGCGCGATCGCAAGGCATTAAAGTTAACTCTATTACCTTATTTTTGTTTGGCGGCATTGCCACCATTGAAGAAGAATCGAAAACTCCTGGTAAAGCATTTCAAGTGGCCATTGCTGGGCCTTTGGTAAGTATTGGA
This sequence comes from Nostoc sp. CHAB 5844, assembly GCF_020829595.1. Classification (GTDB taxonomy): domain Bacteria; phylum Cyanobacteriota; class Cyanobacteriia; order Cyanobacteriales; family Nostocaceae; genus Nostoc_B. Next base: position 16,106 of record NZ_JAIVFW010000055.1, on the reverse strand, counting down.
CTATTTTGCTTATTGCGGCTTGTGGCAATTGTCATCCCTGATACTAGTCCCCTCAGTGTGATGGTGGGGGACTTAGCGAGAATTAACTTAGTTGTAGCCTTATTTAACTTGATTCCTGGTTTACCGTTGGATGGTGGTCAGGTGTTAAAAGCGGCACTGTGGAAAGTGACAGGCGATCGCTTTCAAGCGGTACACTGGGCAGCAAGATCAGGGCAAATTTTGGGTTATGCTGCGATCGCTTTAGGATTTGCGGTAGATTTCTTTACTAGAGAATTAGCACTTGGTATATGGATTGCGATGATAGGTTGGTTTGGCATTCGTAATGCCAACACTTACGACCGCGTAACCACATTACAAGAAACCTTGTTGAAGATGGTCGCTAGTAATGCGATGACTCGTAACTTTCGCGTAGTCGATGCTGATCAGAGTTTACGCGCCTTTGCCGACTTGTATCTATTAGATAATGCTGCACTACAAGTTTATTTTGCTGCTTCTGATGGGCGTTATCGAGGTATGGTTGCCATTGACGATTTGCGCCTAGTAGAAAGAAGTGAATGGGAAACTCGTACTCTACAAAGTATTGTCCATCCTCTGACAGAAATACCTACAGTTACCGAATCAACTTCTATCGCTGAAGTTATCAACAAGCTAGAAAATAAACAGTTACCACGCATCACCGTGCTTTCCCCGGCTGGTGCAGTAGCTGGCGTAATTGACCGGGGTGATATTGTCAGTGCAGTTGCACAAAAGTTAAATATCCCATTTACTGATGCCGAAATTAAGCGTATTAAAGAAGAAGGTAGTTATCCACCAGGGTTGCAGTTGGGAATAATTGCGAAGTCTACTGTTAATTAAATTTTTAACCGCCGATAAACGCCGATGAACGTGGATAATTAACGAAGATTATCTGTGTTGATTTGTAAGTGTTGGCGGTTATTGTTTGAGATCAGAATCTACTAGATTGATACGTCCTTACTTTTTGCTGTGCAGCTTTCTTCCTAACAAGTTTAGTTTCGGCTTTATTGGGTATGTGAGGTCTTTCACTTAATACCTGTTTTAATTCTTCGTAGGTAATCTTAACGCCGGTGTCACGAGGGAAGTCACCATTGTTATAGATAACATAACCATAACCGAAGAAGGACTTATAACAATCATTCTTGATTCTAAGAATTTCTTTTGTATGAAGTGTTCTTAACCAATCTATTCCGTTCATTAAAATCTCCAAAAAAACCGGATTTTTCATCATTATATAAGCCTTTATTTATCTGAGTCAGTACTTATTGTTGATTGATATTACTATCCTCATCAGTTCAAATTTGTAAAAATACATAATTAGACTAAAATCTTAAATTCTTCTTTGCGCCTCTGTGCCTCTGCGTCAGATAAATGTTTTTTAGTGTAAGTAACACTACCTTTAGTTATTAAAAATTATATAACTCACGAAAGAGTTAAAGGTTGGATGTATTTTCTAACATCAGGGAAGATATATTAATCTCTTAACGGCAATCATGGAAGCGTATGACGTTGTAATTATTGGTGTTGGTCACAATGGCTTGGTATGTGCTGGCTACTTACTCAAAGCTGGTTACAGCGTCTTGGTGTTGGAAGGGCGATCGCTTCCTGGTGGTGGTTGCACAACTAAAGAACTGATGCCGCATGAAGCGCCTGGGTTTAAATTCAATCCTTGTGCTATGAATCATTTATTTATTTTCTTAGGGCCAGTCATCCAAGAATTAGAACTCCACAAATATGGTTTCATTCAAGGAAGCAGGAAATTCGATTAAATCAACCGTTACATCTGTTTTTAGAAGTTACAGAAGTTTATCTTTTTAGTAGTATCTATGCAGTTAAAGTCAATAAATCAGCAAGTCGTTGCAGTCGTTGGTGCTTCCAGCGGCATCGGACGTAAAGCAGCCCTCGAATTTGCTCAACGTGGCGCAAAGGTAGTTGTTTCTGCTCGCGGTGAGTTGAAGCTAAAGTCTCTGGTAGAAGAAATTCGCAGCTTTGGCGGTGAAGCAACTTATATTGTTGCTGATGTACAAGAATTTGACCAAGTTAAAGCGATCGCAGATAAAACTGTCGAGGTATACGGACGACTGGATACTTGGGTTCATGTTGCTGCGATCGGTATGTTTGCCGCTTTTGACAACATAACACCAGAAGAGTTTAAGCACGTCATTGATGTGAGTTTGATGGGGCAAGTGTATGGTGCAATGGCAGCGTTACCTCATCTTAAACGTGAAGGAAGAGGCGCACTGATACATGTGTCTTCAATGGAAGGTAGGCGATCGCTTCCTTATCAAAGTGCTTACTCCTGTGCTAAACACGGGGTTGAGGGTTTTATCGAAGCTATGCGTCTCGAATTGATCCATGAAAAATGGCCTATCAATGTCACCAGTATTAAGCCAGCCGTGATTAACACTCCATTCTGGAATAATGGCTTAACTAAATTGGGGGTGAAACCTTCAGGCATCCCACCTTACTATGATCCAAAAATTGTGGCCGATGCCATCCTCTATGCAGCAGAACACCCAATTCGTGACCTTTTGGTTGGAGATATAGCTAAATTACTTGATTTAGCCCAGAAAATATCGCCTTCATTAGTAGATTCGTTGTTATTGCTTATTGGCTTTAATCTACAACGTAGTAGTGGCGAACCAAAATCTGAAGATGCACCTAACAATTTTTACCAACCTGTTCCAGAAGAGGACAGAGTTGATGGCGATTATCAAAATTTAGTCATACCCAGCATTACTGATTTCTTGGGTAAATTGCCGCTTTTTCAATTAGGGGCAGGTGCTTTATTGGCTTTACTAGCAGCACAAGCATTCAAACAAACTGAGTAATGTTATTGAACATAGCCAACCATGAATTTTAATGCTTATACCTGCCTTTTGATAGAGTGAAAATTTCAAATTCTCAGTTGAATAGAAGGTGTTATGTCTTGCTAACTAATAGTCCTAAATGTTTTTTAATTACTTTTTCCCTAATCTTATCTTCCATCCTATGCCATAGGTCAAATTAATTCGTAATCATTCCCTAGAACCAAGAAACCATTTTTGAGTCTTCCTAACTCTAGTTAAGGATGAATATTATTGAATTACGCATTACTAATTAGTAATGCGTAATTTTTATTTATAGCAATCCTAATTAATTGATGACAATTAGTAATACCATTTCACAAGAAATATGATGCAGATGTAGGTTGGGGAGCCAGTGCGTTGCTTTGGTTCCCAAAGTTGTAGCAACTGGCATTTGAGGCACGAAACCCAACATCTCAAAGTCTTGTAAATGTTGGGTTTCGCTATCGCTCTACCCAACCTTGTATATTGAGATATACAGTTCAGGTAAGCTGTTTTTTCTTGCCCTGTTCCCTCGTAGCCCTAAAGAACTTTCGTAAATGAACCGTATTGTCTCAGAAACTTGCCATTTGCTGTAAATAAAAAAATCTGTATAAATATCCTAAATCTAGTAATTACACTGAAGATGAATGTATAAGACAATGTTCAAATAGGAAAATGAAATCGAAGACTCCAGATAACTAACATCAATCGGGTAATTATACGAAAATTTTCCGACTAAAAATAGTTATCTTACAAACCTATCTATAAGCTGGGTGATATGCATAGTAAATACACTAGATATATATTCACAATTCTAATTTTTCTCTTAATTTTTACATGGGTAACTATAGTTCCTCAACCAGGAATAAATGCTTTTGCCCAAAATATTTCCCAACAAGTACCAAGCAAAGTTGACCTTGACTTAAGTAAGAGTAAAGAAATTGGTTTTGTTTACGAAGCTTTTTTGAGTCCTCATCAAGAACCAGATGACGAGGAGAATACGCCAAAACTTGTACCGCCATCTTTGCAATCGACAGCACCTTCTGTACCCAGAAATCAGCGGAAGTCACGCGGACATGGAGTAGTTCGATTCACAAAAGACCTGAGTAAAGCATTTGTTGATGTTCAGGTTGAAGGCATAAATCCTCAAGATATAGTCATGTTTCATATTCATTGCGGAAAACCAGACGTACTTGGCCCTATCCAAGTTGACTTTGCTCTTTCTGGTGACATTCAACAGAACTTCGCTGATGGAATTTTTTCAGCAGAAGTGACAGACGAAAATATCGAAAATACAGCTAAGTCTGCAAATGATCTTTTAGGGATTTACACCTTGGGATGTCCAATCGAGTCAGGGAACCCAGGGAAAGTAAAAACAATTGCAGGGATGCAGCATTATGCCAGACGTAGCGAACTCTATTTTAATTTACATACAAAAGGTCAGACTTTTTACGGAGATATTCGGGGTCAATTGCATCCTGTAGAAAATTTAAGTTCCTTGCGATAAGCATTACTCTGAACATTATACTTTGTTGCACTTTGTCAGCCACGGTCGGGTAATGGATGATGGTGAAACTCTGCTTTACTGGACGATCATACAAATGTGTCGTCAAAATATAAGTTTCTTCTGTAGCAGCAATTAATTCAGGAATAACAGCGGCGCGAACAGAAGCGATCGCTCTTTAAATACAAAATGTAATCAACTCCCCATTGTTGAATATCTATATTTCGCTTTTGAATATTATTAATTAATATAGTTAAAACTTTGATTTCGGTTATTTCAAAAGTAATAATAAAATTACTACCTAACACAATACTGCCTCGCGCTACCTGAAACTCTCGATTTTTTATTTGATGAGTGAGGATTTCATAGCCATCAAATAAACAATCTTCCATATCTTCATGAATTCGCTGATGGCGGATGGCGGATGGCGGATATCTATTGGTTAAATTAAATTTAAGAGATTTTTGGTTCTTTGGTCATTGTCTCTCTATTACTGACTAGGTGAGGTTCCTTCTTCAAAGGGGCGGACAATGGCTGGTGCGGGTGTGGCTTCTGGTTGAAAGATGGCTTGCAATGCTTGTTCTAGAGTTTGCGCCATCACAATGCGGTTTTCATAAGCCACGACTACTCGCACTAAGGTAGGCAAACTATTTTGTGTGGCTTCTAAATAAATCGGCTCGACGTACAATAATGATTGTTCGATGGGAATGACTAACAAATTTCCCTGAATTGCTCTGGAACCTTGGCGATTCCATAAAGAAATTTGCTGGGAAATTACTGGATCTTGGTTAATGCGTGCTTCAATTTGTTCTGGGCCATAGACTAAGCGCTGTTTGGGAAAGATATATAACAACAACTTACCGTAGTTATCGCCATCCGATCGCGCCGCTAACCAAGCAATTAAATTCGTCCGCTGTTTGGGTGTGTAAGGTAAAAGTAAGATAAATTCTTCAAAAGGAACGGTGGGCAGGCTGGTAATTAAGTAATATGCCTCTACAGGACGCGCTTTATCACCATAAATTTCATTGGGGATTTGCCATTGGTCTTCGCGGTTGTAAAATACTTGCGGGTCTGTCATGTGATAGGTCATCAACCGTTCCGCTTGAATTTGAAAGAAGTCTGCTGGATAGCGGATATGGTTACGGATGGTAGCTGGCATAGCACTGAGGGGTTTAAACATCTTGGGAAAGATGGCTGCCCAAGTTGTAATTATGGGATCGCTGAAGTCAGCAATGTAAAAATTGACAGTGCCGTTGTAAGCATCAATGACTACTTTGACCGAGTTGCGAATGTAGTTAATGCCTTCGTTACCAGGGTCAGAATAAGGATAGCGATCGCTAATTGTATAGGCATCGACAATCCAAAACAGATAATTTTTTCTCCCTGGAAAACCAAAACCTATACTAGGATCAGCGGCAACTAAATAAGGGTCACTATCAAATTTTAGAAAAGGTGCGATCGCGCGAATTCGTTGATTGATATTTCGCCGAAATAATACTTTTGTCTGCGGCAAAAAGTCTCGTGTGAACAACATTTGCCAATCTTTCAAGTACATGGCAAATAACCAGCGTCGCCAGCCAGAAGGAATAGAAATCCCGCCCAATCCATCGTATGTGTTGTATGCGTTATCGCTACCGCTGGGATAATCTAATTCTCTGATTCTCGTGCCAGTCATTACATAGGTGTTAGTAATTTCACCGTAATAAATTCGGGGTAAACCAATCGGAATGCTGTCTTGAATAGCTTCACTAGATGTAGTCAGAGCTTGATTAGCAGTACCAGCAATATCTTTGACGAAATATTCTGGTAGTCCACCAGGCGCGACTGTATTCACTGGACTGAGGGTAAATCCATATCCATGTGTGTAAATTAAATGACGATTCACCCATGTCTGCGCCTGTTGGGGTACGGCACTATAGTCTAGTTCCCGTGCGGCAACTAGGACTTGTCGGCGTTCTGTTAATTCCGTTGGTGTTTCAGGAGCATCTGGTGGTTTTATAATGGCTTCAGTTGCCAGGGTATACCGATCAATATCAGCACCAGGAAAGCGATAGTAAGGACGAATTTGTTGCAGTTGACGGTTAGTTTCTAAGAGTGGACGCTGATCCCAAAGGCGAATATTGCGAATTGTTAAGTCATTAGCACGGATATTAGCTTCGGTTAAGGTTCCTTGAGGGTTAAAGGTTCTAGCATCAATTGCTTCTAAATCAAATGCTTGCCGAGTTAAGGCAATAGTCCGCTTAATGTAGGGTTCCTCTCGCTGCAATTCATTTGGCAGAACAACTAAATATTGCACCACCGTTGGCAAAACCACCCCAGCCGCAACGGCTACTATCAAATAAACGCTTAAACCGTAAGCTACCCAGTGGCGATCAGGAGATTTAGGTCGCCAGAAAATTGTGCGCCATAAAAGATAAAAAGCGATCGCCACTGCTAAAACACACAACACCGTGTAAGCTGGTAACTGTGCTTTAACGTCGGTATAACTGGCACCGTAACTTACTCCTTGTTGGGAATAAACTAGTTCATAACGACTCAGCCAATAACTTAGGGCGACAACCAGCATTAACAAGCCACCCATCCCGTACAAATGACGCTGCTGTGGGGATGAAAATCCTGGAAAAATCCCCTGACTCAAACTATCAGATGAGAGAAGATAAGTTAGACTAACGGCAACGAAACCAAATAAACATAAACCCATTAACCAGAGTTCCAGCAATTCCCAAACTGGAAGGGAAAAGACGTAGAAGCTGACATCGCGATTAAATAAAGGCTCGGAGTAATTAAAATAGGTAGAATGCAAATATTGCAGAATTTTTGTCCAGTTGTGGTGGAGTATCCCAGCAAACAGGATACTAAAAATACCAGCGATCGCCGTTAACAGCCAGCGCGGATAAATTAAAATAGCGATCGCAACTCCCGCAACTAAACCGACATACAAAACTTGAGCCGTAATTTGCTTTCCTAATTGCCAAATTGTCTCTAGTCGGAACAGGGAAATAACAGGTAGACTAACTTTGTTTACAGAAGCTTGCCAATAAGCAAAGGCAATTTGACCGTAGTGAGCCAGCATTAACCCAACCAACAAGCTTAATATCAAAACTATTGGTAGTAGCCAGCGCAATTTGATTGGCAATACGCCTGTGTAAGTTGTCTGATTCTTATCATATTTTGCATACTGAGGACTGAGAAAGTTTTTTAGCTCTGCACTAATTCCAGCTTCCTCACGCTTGACTTGGGCAATTTTCAAAGATGAGGGATATTTTAGCTGTTGTGCTAAGAGTAAATTTCCCCATAAGTAGATAGCACTAATTGCAGCTACAAATAAAACTATAGCAAACTTAGTTACTGCCCTTAACACGAATACTTGCAGATAGCCAACTTCTTGAAACCACAAAATCTCTGCTCCTAGACGGGAAACCAAATCCAATAACAGCCACAGCCCTAGGAGTATTATGAACAGTCTCAAGCACCATTTGCAGAACATTATTGTGGCAGCCAATTTATCTATAGAGCAAATTTTATTTCCTCAAGGAAAGTATGTCATAGTTTGTAACTATATTTCTAGAATCTTGGAATTTACCAATTTCAGCATCTTACCAAGATGATATCATTTCACCTTAATCACAATACACATGAATCAATTCGCAATTCGCAATTCGCAATTCGCAATTAAATCAAGCCACCCACAAGGGGTGGGGTTTCAACCTGCCTCGTGATACAAGGATTTTTTCGCCCACAAGGAGCGAGGTTTCAAACCTTGATTATTTCATAAATCATGTCCAGACGTAGCATTGCTATGTCTGGACAAAAAGATATATTTCACCTTTAAAGAAAATTGGTATGAGACAAGGTTTAAGAGGAAATTGCTCTAAAGTCCGGCAATAGTTTGCTGCACTCGTTCTAAGCTGATATTATCTTGTTTTTGTGAGTAGATTTTCATCGCTTGTTCAAAGACTTGTTTAGCTTCTACTTTCTTTTTCAAAGCTAATAAAGAATTACCTTTGTTTTCATAAGCTGCTGCATAATTAGGGTCTCTTTGCAAAATGCGATCGCAATCTTTAATTGCATCCTCATATCGCTTACGATTAAATCGAGCTAAACTGCGTTGATTATAAGCTTCGATATAGTTTTCATCAATCTCAATTGCTCGGTCATAATCTTTAGTTGCATCTTTGTGTTGGCCAATAGCTACACGAGCGAGTCCGCGATTAAAATATGCCCAAGCCCAACCATGAGAATTATCAATCGCTTGATCGTAATCTTGAATTGCGCTTTGATAATCTTGTAGGGCAAAGCGAGCTAAACCTCTGTTATTGTAAGCATCGGCAAATTTAGAATTGATTCTAATCGCTTGTGAAGCTTCAGTAATTACTGCTGCATAATCTTTTTGAAGACGGCGAATTGTCGCACGTCCGTTATAAGCTTCGGCATTGCTGGAATCGAGGCGAATTGCTTGGTCAAAATCAGTTAATGCGCTTTGATAATCATTCTGCTCGATGCGAACCAGCCCGCGATTGCTGTATGCTTTAGCATAGCTAGGGTCAATTTCAATAGCTTTGTTGTAATCTGCGATCGCAGCTTGGTAATTTTTCAATTTACTAGCAGCAAAACCGCGATCAGTATAAATTTGAGCATTTCTAGGATTTAATTCTATAGCTTTGTTGTAATATGCGATCGCGCTTTCATATCTTCTTCTACTACTGAGAGTATTTCCCCAACGGCTGTAATCAACAGCATCAGCACGAATATTGTTAGGTAAGCTATCCACATCAAGATTAGCACCTCTTAAATCTGCATTTTGCAAGTCTGCGCCATTCAATTTACTACCAATTAAATCAGCACCTTGCAAATTAGCATTGTAGAGGTTAGCATTCTGCAAGTCAGTACCATTTATTCGGGCATTACTTAGGTCAGCATTTTGTAAGTTAGCATAACTGAGATTGGCATTTTTCAGTTCTACACCCCTCAAGTTATAACCATTCAAATTCACCCGACTCAGGTTAACACCATTAAGTGACACACCACGGAAGTTAAAATTTCTCAAATCTGCATTACTTAAATCTACACCATTTAGATTTACTCCTCGAAGGTTGACATTATCAAACCGTACACCCCGGAGGTTAGCATTAGTCAGGTTTGCACCATCCAACTTTGCGCCACTCAAATCAGCATTAGTTAAATTAGCACTAGTTAAATTAGCATTAGTTAAATCAGCACCACTCAAGTTTGTTTCACTCAAGTCTGCATTACTTAAGTTTGCACTTGCCAAGTCAGCACGAAATAAATTAGCTCGAAATAGTTTAGCTTTACGTAAATCAGTATTACGCAAATTAGCACCACTCAGGTCAGCACGACTTAAGTCCGCACTACTCAAGTTGGATTGAGATAAATCAGCACGAATCAAATTTTTCCAATCTAAAGTTGATCCACTTAAATCACATTTCGGACAGTTGTTTGTGTCTATTAGCTGTTTGAGATGTTCTGGTTTTTCTGCGTAAACCGGAATTGTGATTAACAGTGGAGTCAATAAAGACAGACTAATAAAAAACTGCTTTAGATTTTTTGATTTAGTTTTGGCAGTGAATTTTCTTAGCATCCGTCACTAATCCTCAAGCTTCTTTTAACTTTTACAAGCTCAAAATTTATTATTACGGATAAACTCACAGCTATTTTTGTTCCTTAGCAAAGAGTTTATACTTGCTTTTACGTAGATTACTAAAAAACAAGGATTTTTTCTAGAGAAAATACTCAATAGATTACAAAATGTAAAAACCCTGCTCAGTATTGAGCAGGGATATGTAAAGTTTATTTATTAAAATTCCCAGCATTCAACCTAAAACATATTCATAATCGTGATCACGCTCACACTGGTTAACATAATCAAAGCGCCCATTAATAGGGATACACCTAGCTGATTGGGTTTAGAAGTTTTCATTTTTGTAAAATTCCTTAAAATGATTATGCTTTGTTTAAGAATAACAATCTCCGTATAAATATCTATAAAACCAAAGTAAAACTTAAAATACTGTAAAATTTCTTAGTAAAGGCTGTTGTGTGTGCTTACAAATCAGTAGGAAAAATCTCTGAAATTGCCAAAACGGATTTTTATGGTTGTAAAATTACGGTTGACAGCGATCGCAGGTATTTTTGTCTGAAACGTAAATAAGTTAAACAAGTATCATTAATTTCTAGTTAAGGCTGTCAATATTAGATAGTTGAAAAAGTCCTGATTTTTGAACATTAACCATTGACTATTGACTATTGACCATTGACCATTATGATTAAAATCCTCCATCTCTCTGACATCCATATGGGAAGCGGTTTCTCCCACGGTAGAATTAATCCGGCTACAGGGTTGAACACGCGTTTGGAGGATTTTGTTCATACCTTATCGCTGTGTATTGATCGCGCCCTGACAGATCCTGTAGATTTAGTAATATTTGGTGGCGATGCTTTCCCTGATGCGACACCACCGCCGTATGTGCAGGAAGCTTTCGCCAGCCAGTTTCGTCGCCTTGTTGATGCTAATATCTCGACAGTGTTGTTGGTAGGAAACCATGACCAACATTCTCAAGGTTTGGGAGGCGCAAGCTTAAATATTTACCGGACTTTAGGTGTACCAGGGTTTGTGGTTGGTGATACGTTAAAAACTCACCACATCCAAACTCGCAACGGCATAGTTCAAATTATTACTCTGCCTTGGTTGACTCGTTCTACATTGATGACGCGCCAAGAAACAGAGGGTTTGTCTTTGTCGGAAGTCAACCAGTTATTAACAGAAAGATTACAAGTGGTCATCGAAGGAGAAATTCGTCGCCTTGACCCTGATGTGCCGACTATATTATTGGCTCACTTGATGGCTGATAATGCTAGTTTGGGAGCAGAACGCTTGCTGGCGGTGGGTAAGGGTTTCACATTGCCCTTGTCGTTGCTGACTAGACCTTGTTTTGATTATGTGGCACTGGGACACGTTCACAAGCACCAGAATTTAAATAAACATAACAACCCGCCAGTCATTTATCCCGGAAGCATTGAACGGGTAGATTTTAGCGAAGAAAAAGAAGATAAAGGCTATGTGATGATTGAACTGGAACAGGGAAATACCACCTGGGAATTTTGTCCCTTACCAGTTCGGAGTTTCCGCACAATTGAAGTCGATATTTCCAAAGCCGAAGATCCGCAGGCGGCAATTCTCAAAGCGATCGCCAAATATGATATTCAAGATGCAGTAGTGCGGTTAATTTATAAACTCCGTTCCGAACAGTTGGATGTCATTGATAATGCGGCCCTACATACTGCCTTAAAATCAGCCCACACCTACACCATTCAACCAGAATTACTCAGTCAGTTAGCTCGTCCCCGCGTTCCAGAATTAAGTGCGAGTAACAGCATCGACCCAATGGAAGCATTGAAAACTTACTTAAATAATCGTGAAGACCTCAAGGATATTGCTGCAACTATGCTAGAGGCGGCGGAAAAATTGCTATCCGATGATGTGGAAATTTGGTTAGAAGGTGCTGCGTCTGATTGAAAATTGCTGGCTGATTATTTCCAAATCATAGGAGCGATCGCAGCGATAATCAACAGAAAAACAATTTCTAAAACATAGCTGACATACACAGTGCTATTGAGTAAACCATCCCAAAGATAACCTTTACGTTTAGGCTGGGGACTGCGTTTTAAAGAATGACTCCAACTGGTGTAGATACCGGGACTATTGAAACCATAGGTATTCTTTAAAATCAACTCAATTTCAGCCACGCGGGGATAAAAACCGCGCTGAAAGTGTTTCCATTGACTTTCGAGAATCCAGAAAAATAGCGGGATAGCACAACCGATAATAGCGATCGCACTAGCGTTTGGTTTTTGCTGTAACATCAATGCTAAAACGCCCCCAGTTCCAGTAATTCCCAGTGCCTTAATTACCCAAATCTGCTTATTGTAATCTTCGATAGTGTTTTGCAGAAAAAAGTACTCTTGTTTGAGCAAGTCTAATTCAAAATCACTCAAGGGTTGCGGCTGAGGTTTGGGTGGTGATGGGTTAGACATGGTTGTTAGCAGAGTTTACTGAGATGAAATTAGCATAATTTGGAAAAAAGATCCCCGACTGCTCAAAGGATGCTGCTGGCAAATAGGGGGTCAGACCCCTTGTTTACCTATAAATTGGTTTGTAGAGACGTAGCATTGCTACGTCTCTACATTTGGTGGAATGGCGAAATTTATTGGGGTGAGGGGTTATACCCACCATTCGCCAGATGTATCCTCAAAAAAGGGGATCTGAACCTTTTGTATAGCGATAGTGCTAACTCATTAAAGGAGTTCCAATATTCATTAATGAGGTAAAAAGGCTCATTAATGAAGCTCAAACATTCATTAGAGGAGTTCTAATACTCATTAAAGAGAATCTAGAACTTAATAAAGCAGTTACAATTTAACTCAGTAAATTAAATCATGTCCGTTACATACCGTTACCAAAGGTGAGGTTAAATGCTTTTAACCTATCCCTGTACTTTTTGCCCCTTCCCCAACATCAGCATCCCGCAATTCCACACAGCATGACTAACTGGAATGACTACCTCGAATCGCTCTGCAATGATTATGCTCAATGGTGGAATGCTTACACGCTGACGGATGTAGTAGGACAGCAGCGAATTGAGCAGAAGCACTCGCCGCTACTGTTAGATTTTATGGTGCAGACGCTGCAATCTGGCAAGGATGAAAGAAGCGCCGCCCAGGAGAAAGTTGAGCGGCTAGACGTACTGGCAGGGTTGCGGAAGTATGCTAAAGAGTTAGAGTCGATGGGGAAATCGCTCTCCCCACCTCTCCTTCAGAACCGGACATGAAAATTTTTCTTCATCCGGCTCCTCTTTGACTTAACTTTTTACACAAGTACCATAACTCCCATCATTGGCAGTTTTTTTATCATGGCAATGACGATGTAGAAGTTGGAGATTTTCATATCGGTCTTTGCCTCCTTGAGATTTTGGTTTGATGTGGTCAATCTCCATCACATCATCTTGTTTAAAGTAGTGTTCGCATACCGCACATTTTCCCTTTTGCTTTTGAAGTAATCTTGCCATTCTCATTGGGGTTTCAGGGTGTTTCCCCAGTCTGACAGACCAGTACATGAAGTCCCCATCGTAAACACTTCTGTTACCTTTGACCTTAACGAATCTTGTAATTTCCGTTTCGCCATGTTTGGCTAACTTCAATCCCTCGTTCGTGCAGAATCTCCAGTGGTCTGTGTCTACTGTTCTCCAATATTTTGAGAATGTTTCATAACTGTTGCTTTTTGGGCAACGGCGTATAGCCCATCTTCTTAGTTTTTGCCAGATAAGATAATCCATTTTATAGAATATTTCTTTACTGACGACATGAGAGTAGTAGTTTGACCATCCCCTGATTATTGGATTCAGTTCGAGTATTAATTCGGACTGTTTTTTATTTCGGTGACAGTCTATAACTTTCCCTAAACTTTTCTGGTGGGAGATTCTTTTATCTTTGCTTGGGGTGATGAGGGTGTTGAATCCTAATGGCTCATCGTTCGAGTTTTTGGCACTTTTATATTTGCCAGCAGGATATTGTCGAATGTTGAAACCAAGAAAGTCAAAACCGATTTTATCTTCTACCATTTCGAGTGTATGACAAATATTAGTCTTGCTTGGTTTCAGTTCTAATCCCATTTGGGCTAACCATTCGGATATAATTCTCTGACATCTTTCGACTACTTCTTTATTTTCGTGCATACACACGAAATCATCAGCGTATCTAATTAGTGCGGTGGCTTTCACCATGTCTCTGGGTCTAATTTTGTACCCGTTGGCATCCCTCAATTCGATTGTTTTAACGTACTCTTTGACCAGGTTTTCTAGCCCGTGTAGGGCTATATTTGCCAGCAATGGGGATATGACCCCACCTTGGGGAGTACCTTCTTCAGTCGAGTAGAGTTCCTTTCCATCCATTACACCAGATTTCAGCCATGCCTTAATTTGCCTTTGCATTTTTGGGAAGCTGTTAATCTTCTTTAGTAGCGCTTGATGGTTGATTTTGTCGAAACATTTGGCGATGTCCGCATCTAGTACATATCTAGGTTTTTGGTTGATATGTGTGTATATGGCGACAATCGCATCATGGCATGACCTTCCTGGGCGGAAGCCATAAGAGTTTTCTTCAAACACGGCTTCCCATTCCGGTTCAAGAGCTAACTTAGCTAGGGCTTGGGTTGCCCTATCCCTCATTATTGGTATTCCTAGTGGACGTTTTTCACCGTTGGATTTGGGTATCCATACTCTGCGAGTTCTTCTACTTTTATCCGTTAGTCGCAATTGTCCTGCGAGTTTGAGACGTTCTTCTGGGGATAAAGATTTAACTCCATCCACTCCTGCCGTCTTCTTCCCTCGATTATCTTGTGTTACCTTCCTTGTGGCTAGTAGCTTGGCTGATCATGAATTTATCAGAGTCTTTTGGAGCCTGCGAACAGCTTTGTAATCACCACGACTTTTGGCTCTGTAAATGCGTGTTTGTAACTTGTAGACGACTCTTTCTATCTGTTTCCAGTTGATGTCTTTCCATTGCTGGTTAAACTCGTAACCTAAGCAAATAGGGATGTCGTTCTTCCATTCCACCCTGAACTGTTGTTCGGTTTTAGACATATTAATTACTACTTACACCTTTACTATTTAAGTCAAAGTGTCTACGTCAGCATATCTTTGATGTTATTCAAAGCGTTGGCTTCTTAGACAATCCTTCCCCTCTGGTCGTGCGGATGGTTTCCTGCTCAGATATCGACCTTTTCTGAGAGATTTTGAGGGGTTACTTCGTTCCAAATTGCCTTTTGTTTAAATCCTTAGAGTTCCACTTTCCACCGAGTTTTCTTGGTAGTGCATACTGGTCAAACTTGTAATTGCCAGCACCGCTATCTTTGCCTTTTGGCTTGGGCAATAACTGTCGTAGCCCATTTAGCATGACGATGGTTCAGACGTGGGTTCAAGCCGTGGCTTTACTCATAGATTCTTGCTCGATGGGGTTCTGCGTACAGTTCACAGTTACCACCTTTCTACCCCGCTTTGCCAATTTGATGACCATTCTCCTTGGTAGGGGTAGTGCTTTCACTACTGCACCTGTAGGGCATGACTTCTGCTTTCTAGGGTACTTGCAGTCACATACAAGGCAATTTAGTTGTCATCTACAGGGGATTAAAGTGCGAACTCAATCCTTTTGAGGATTACCCTATAGAGGCTAATCGTCCTCCGATTTTCTCGGTTTAGATTAAACGAATCGCACACACGTCTTGCTAGTAGGGCGACCGGGTTCTGGGAAATCAACGGCGTTGGCGCGGTTGTTGTTGGAGGAAGCGGAAAGAGGCAGGGGAGCAGGGGAGCAGAGGAGCTAGTTCATCTCCTTACGTTGTAGATAAGGGAGTTGGGGGGTTAGGTCAAATTCCTGTTCTGGTAGAGTTGCGCTATTACCAAACCTCAGTGCTGGACTTGATTCGGGATTTCTTAAAACGCCATTGCCTACTGTTAGACACCGCAATCATAGAAAAACTGCTATGTGACGGGCAATTTTTACTCTTAGTAGATGGGATCAACGAGTTACCCTCAGGAGCAGCGCGGCGAAATTTATATAACTCACCTTCCGCACCCTAACTGTCACACATCAACAAAAAGCTGACATGGTAGTACATCAGAACTAAGTTAGATTCAAAAACCAAGAGGCTTAACGATAAGAAGTAGCATTAATTAGAGGATTTGGCG
>NZ_JAIVFW010000054.1 GCF_020829595.1 Nostoc sp. CHAB 5844 | reverse complement strand
TCCCGCAGCACTGGTCTCACCGCCTACGCGGGTTCAAAAACTTTAATTCTCTATTAGTCCGCGTAGGCGGACTTCGTTTGTATAGTAGCGAATTATATTCGCCCATTACTTTTCAGACATCCTCTAAAAGGCTTTTAACTCTTTCCCCTGCCATAACAGTTCATATTGGTAAATGGTAATCAGTAATTAGAAAGTTATAATCTAAAGTTTTTTTCAAAAAAATAAACTTACGATTGTCAACTTAGACTAATCACTAATTACCAATTACCAGCAACCAAACTAGCCGATTAGACCTTGAATAAGTTCGATGTTGCTAGTCAAGAAGTAAGCAACTACTGCACCACCAATGCCACCAATTAAGAAAGCACTGGCAAAGTTATTCCAGCCTTCGTTAGATTGAAAAGCATCTGGAGGGTTGGGTGCAGTCACACTAGCAAGGGCTTTGGGCGGATTGCTATTGGCATATAAAGATAAAGCCCCTGTCAGCAAAACTACTAGGCCGATAGCTGCTAGTAAGCCTGCTAGGTTAGCGTTTTCTGCATTACGCAGGGGGCCTAATTTAGCAAAGGGGCCAAATATCCAGTAGCCATGTGCCATGCCAACTTCTAGCCCACGTCTGAAAGGAGTTATACCTGGACGATAAGCAGGCAAGTTATTAATGAACCACTTAACCAAAGGAGAAGAATTAATTGGAGTTTCGAGATTGCCCACTTGAGGATCGCGTCCTGCGGGAAATACTACTTCCCGGTTTCTAGGATCGCTGGGCAGATTTTTGGATGCATCTACTGCTTGCGCCATAATTTTATGTTCGCCTCTTAATTACACATGCAACAGTTTTAAATCCCAATGCTCTGCTTATGGCAGTGGGTGGAACAGTAGGTCGGGGAAAAAGCGGTTAAACTCAATCAAAATGCCTGCTGTAATTGTCAGCCAGATAGTAGCTGCCACTGGTGCTGTGGAAATAAATTTAATCAAATAGGATGATTGATCGCTTTTTTCAGCCATGTATTTAGTCTCCAAAACAATGAATTAGTTAAGCTGAACTAACGGGGAGAAATAGGAATCTCGGTATCTTTGGCAGTTAATTCGCCAGAAAGAAATTCTTTCAAAGCTGCTGCTGGCCAAGCAAAGCCTGTGGCTATGATGGGTAGTGCTAGATTCAAATCAATTTGGATTTCTTTTTGTTCAGCATCAGCACCTTTTTTCACGGCGATAAGGTAAGTACGACCTACCCAACCAATCCAACCAGCAATATAGAGAAAAAGAATGCTGGGAATCAAAAAGTCACCAGCACGATCTAGACGACCATCAACAATCAAGTGAGGGTAGCCTTCAGGGCCACAAAGCGCTTGAGAGTAACGCTCAAATCTCTTTTGACCTGATTGCGGATCAGCGGTGGTATTCCGGGCATTTTGGGCTAGTGCTTGAAATGCGGGGTTGTCTTGGCAAGGTGTCAGGTTCGCTCCTAAAGCTTTCGCTGGCGGAGCAAAATTGAACCAAAGACAAATCGCTAAAATCAAAGCAAACAATCGTCGCATGAAGTTGTTTCCTTTTATTACAAAAGAAAAAGTTTTATGTACAAAACGAAGCGGCTTGTACATTCTTTATTTGGCTAACTAGCAAGTCATCATACTCTTGCGTGGGAACCGAGTAAAGTTTAAGTAAATAAAAGTTAAAGCTTCTCAAACAAATCGTTATTTTGCAGAACCCTGAGATGGCAACTGTTTTAGCAATCGAAACCAGTTGTGATGAAACTGCCGTCGCAATTGTTAACAATCGTCAAGTTCGCAGTAGTATTATCGCTTCCCAAATCCCAGTCCATCAGCAATACGGTGGAGTTGTGCCAGAGGTGGCATCTCGCCAACATTTAGAAACGATCAATGAGGCGATCGCTCAAGCTCTAGAACAAGCGGGGTTAGACTGGTCAAAAATCGATGGCATTGCCGCCACCTGCGCTCCTGGTCTCGTGGGAGCGTTGTTGGTGGGATTAACTGCTGCCAAAACTTTAGCGATCGTACACAATAAACCATTTTTGGGAGTTCATCACCTCGAAGGCCACATTTACGCGACTTACTTGAGTGAGCCAACTTTAGATCCCCCTTTTCTTAGCTTACTGGTTTCAGGCGGACATACAAGCTTGATTTATGTTAAAGACTGTGGTAAATACGAAACCCTAGGTGAAACCCGTGATGATGCTGCGGGGGAAGCCTTTGATAAGGTGGCACGGCTGTTAAAGCTCGGTTATCCAGGCGGCCCAATAATTGACAAGTTAGCAAAACAAGGCGATCCCCAAGCTTTCACCTTGCCAGAAGGCAAAGTTTCTCTACCTGGTGGAGGGTTTCATCGCTATGATGGTAGTTTTAGTGGCTTAAAGACGGCAGTACTACGGCTTGTACAGCAGTTAGAGAAAAATGGTGGTCAAGTCGCAGTGGCAGACGTAGCAGCCAGCTTTCAGGAAACTGTAGCCAAAGCACTTACTAAAAGAGCGATCGCTTGCGCCCTTGACTACGGTCTCAATACCATTGCTGTTGGTGGCGGGGTAGCCGCAAATAGCGGGTTGAGAAAGCACTTACAGGCAGCAGCCAGTGAACATCACCTGCGTGTTTTATTCCCACCCCTGAAATTTTGTACCGATAACGCCGCCATGATAGCCTGCGCCGCATCTGACCATTTATCTCGTGGTCACATTTCACCGTTGACTTTGGGTGTTGAGTCACGGCTACCCCTAAGTCAGGTTATGAAGTTATATCAAACTGTTTAATGGTCAATGGTCATTTGTCCTTTGTCCTTTGTCATTCGCACTTTATCCAAAATTATTGACCAATGACCATTGACGATTGACTTTTGACTATTGACCGAATATGACTGGCGACGGCATCTGGTTGTTCTAACATGGCCAAATGTCCACAATCAGGAATTTCAATCACATTGTCACCACAGTATTGAAAAAGTTGATGAAAGCTGGCTAAATGGCGAACATACTTGGGTTCCATTACTTTGTCATCGGCACCAGCTAAAAAGTAAACTGGCTGCTTTAATTGTGAGACTAACTGTGGTAATCGGTTAACTTCTTCTTCTGTTGTGGATTCTAACAGCGCTCCTACAGCAGCTTCTGGGTCAGCAACCACAAAATCTATCACCCGTTGACGCGCCCAACAACGGTCTAAGGGACGAGCTACACTAGCTCTGGTAAATAGCAAGTCAATCAAAGGTAGCTGAGATAGCCAGCGTGGACGAACTTGTAAAAATCGCTGGCCTGCTGAACGAAATTGTTCAAAAGCTTCTTTAAGATAAATACCACCACCAGCGTTAATACAGATCACTCCTTGAACACGCTCAGGCATGAGGGCAGCTGCCCAAAGAGCGATCGTGCCGCCCAATGAGTGTCCGATCAGCCACGCACTGGTAATATTTAACTCTTGTAACAAAGTAGCTAAGTCTTGAGCATAAGCAGTTGGTGTATATAGAGAATCAAATTGTGAGCTAGACGTATCAAGCAAGTAGGATGTCAGACCGACAGTAGTTTGTAGCCGATTTACATCAGTTTCTGGCTGTGACTGAGACTCACCAAAACCTCGCAAATCATAGGACATACACTGTAAATCTACTGACAGACGGGAAATCACAGGTTGCCAGTATCCACGACTATTTAGCCAACCGTGGATGAACACCAAAGTGTGGGGACAGGAGGTGGGAGCCGTTAACTCGTAAGCGTGTGGAACGCTCAAGATTTCTATGATTGCCATACTTAATATCGTACCCTCAAGGATGGGTACGACTAAATACAGAGTACAAAAGGTGAAAAAATCAAGGCTGTACACCCAAAGAGCTTGCCGCAAGCTAGGCTAAAGTCTGAAAAAACTATAATTTTATATTTCAGACTTCACACTTCATACTTCAAATCATTTACCCAACAACCGCTGTCGGACTCCTTCAGCAATTTTGTGTCCTAGATATTCAGGAATCAAGCTTTCATTCGGCCCCAACAAATAAAGAATCAGCCGCGTTCGTCCCCGCCAAACTAGCAAATTAGCATTGACCACAAGCAAATCTTCTTGCCAGATTGCGTACATCACTTTGTAAAATAATCCTGGTTGATTATCTGCTTCAATCACCAGAGCCGGCAGATGAAATACTGGATCAACATAAAACTCAGTTTGTACTTGTTCTAAGCCAGCATCTAAATTAAATTCTACGGCCAGCATCTCTTCGACTTCAAAGCGCCCTCCTAAAGCCTCCCGAATAGCCCGACAGACGTTTTCTGCGGTTTTCTCAGTCAACGCTTTGCTACCACGAGATACCAAAAGTTTGATGAAAACTAACATCGGAGGTCGGATTTGACCGTACAGACTAAGACCGTGAATGGTCAAACCGTAAGCTGCCAACACACCAAAAATATCACTGAGGAGAAATGACTGGTTACGGTAGGCAAAATGCAGAGCGCTTTTGCTACCTTCCGGCTTCAACTCGATAACGGCACGTCTGGTTTTATATAGACGGTAAGCTAACCGGAGATTTTGCAGTTGAATCTCACTACTGACAAATTGCTCATAAAACTGGGGAAACGCTCGATTAAAGCGCTTGAGAAGTTCCAGTGTCGAAGATTTTAAACCAGAAGCCATTGTTGGGGTAAGACTCGCTTGCTGTTGTCACCTGGGGGCTGAGGACTAGGTACTAGTAAACATTATTCCCAATACCCAGTACTTAATACCCAATCACCATATATACAATTGACTCTCAAAACTTTGTCTTTTGGGGAATTTCTCCTAGGCTTTACAACAAAATGCTAAAGTTGAAGATGATTGGTATGAAACACGCGATCGCAAGCTGTTGCCATTGCCTATCCCGATAACATCCGAAAAAAATCAGTTGTGGGGTATAAGATGGTATTGGCTTGATAAAGCGTGCATTATCACTCAAAAAGAGTGGTAGCCAATTCAGTTATACTACCCGAACCACGTTGGCATGGGTTTTTGGAAAACTTGGTTTAGTACTCCTGAATCTGTAGCGACAAGTAAAACAACTTCCTTTGAAGAGCATACAGGGGAAATTAATGGCTCTAGTGTCAATGGCGATGCTGCGGCGCGGAACGCGGAACGTATCGTTTTCAGCACAGAGCGAGATATTGACCTGTATGAGTTAGAAGAACTGTGTGATGCAGTGGGTTGGTCGCGCCGTCCCTTGAGAAAAGTGAAAAAAGCTATTGAGCATAGTTTTCTCGTTGCCTCAATGTGGCAAGTGCGAGGAAACCAAAGGCGGCTCATTGGTTTTGCCCGTGCTACTTCAGATCATGCGTTTAATGCCACGATTTGGGACGTAGTAGTTCATCCAGACTTTCAAGGTAAAGGACTGGGTAAAGCCTTAATGAAATACGTACTCAAAAAACTCAGAAGCGAAGAAATCAGTAATGTAACTCTCTTTGCTGATCCTCATGTGGTTGATTTCTATCGAAGTATGGGTTTTATGGCAGATCCAGAAGGCATTAAAGGAATGTTTTGGTATCCTCACTAAAAATATTGTGATTAAAACAACTAAAGTAAAAGCCAGCCTTTTGAATTGGAACAGCTAAGTTGGTTTCAAGTGAAAATTTGTTTTGAAAGATGATATGCCAGCTATGCTGGAGGCAGAAGCTAAACACATTACTGTTTCTAACATTCACGCTCTCAATATTTCCTAATCTTTAGGTTCCTGGTTATCAATATAGAATTGGTTGGCAAATATATGTTAAGCTTGCTATGGTAAGAAAGCTAGTGTGGTAAGATTGTTGTCTTGTAATGCTCAAGTCAATGATTAATTACTATTCTTCTTGGTTGATATATTCGTACCAGCCAAAAAGCAAAATCAGCAACAGCTAACTAAAATATCCGGGATGTAGCGCAGCTTGGTAGCGCGCCTGCTTTGGGAGCAGGATGCCGCAGGTTCAAATCCTGTCATCCCGATTTAAATTTATAATTTGCAAAATATCCTATCTAAGAGTGAATAATAGATAGGATATTTTTTTATATTTTGAAGTGGCAATTAGAATTTACTATATTTGAACTTTGTCTGGAATAGGATTTGTGTAGTAAGTTTAACAATTAAATTGTAGATACAACAGAAAAAATAATTTCATTTGTTTGGCTTTGTCAAAAGAAGAGGAATGATCTGCATAAGAGTGGAATCAGTATGCAAGATGTCTAGGTATTGATTTAGGCAGTAATCAACCCAATGGATAAGTGGAACGAATTATTTTGCGATCGCGTCTCCAGTTTTGGAGAAAGACAATAAAATGGCATTAATCGTCTCAACGGTCGGCAAAATTTTTCATTACTTGAGAGCGGTCTATAATAGGCATCTATAATTCTTGTGCAGGAATCAGGCAAAGCGAAATAAAAAATCAGGTTGCAGTACAATTCACTGTGAAAAAATCCCATAGGAGTTCTCAAGAATTTAGAAATCTCCCATTTTGCGAGTTGATTGTGACCATTTAACAGCCATAATGGCTTTTTTACATCTTAAATGGATTGCTATATAACTAAAACAAGTTAGTGCTGTGCAAATCCAACCAATTAGTCTGACTTAATTAAAAACCATTGACGCGAGGAGTAGTCATGAAAGCATTAGTTCGCTGGGGCGCAACATTGGGTTTAATCGGGAGTACTCTATTAGGCACAGTTTTTGTCGGCAACCTCCCAGTACTGGCATTGTCAGAACAACAAATAAAAGAAAAACTAGATTCAGTACCCGTATATCTAATTACCAATGATAAAGGATTACCCTTGAGTCGTCCTTTACCAGAAGCTCAAAACGGTCAAAAGCCTGGTGGTTCAGTTACAGGTGTTTATCTCAGCCGCCAGGAAGCTCAAGCCTTTATTAACCAACTGCGGAGTACGAATGGCAAAGACCCCAAAATGGCAGAAATAGTCAAAAGCCTACAGGTGACAGCTGTACCTTTGGGAATCATTTATCAGCAGTTACAACAAACCAAAAACCAGCCTAACCGTTTGGTATTTGCTTTTAAACCAGTGGATCAGGATGTCAAAGGAGCGCTGGAATTGCTGAACCAAAGTGGTCAAAAAGTAGAACAGTTTCGCAGCGTGCCAATTTTTGCCGTCAGATTTGCACCTGATCAAGGCTATGTACCCATCAAATTGACAAACGATAAAGAGCAAGTCGTGCCTCTGTTTGTCAGCAAACAAGACGCACAAGGTTTGTTAAACCAAGTAAAACCAAAGTTTCCCAAGGCTGATATTCAAGTAATCGATATAGACGGCGTGATCAAAACTTTACAAGAGAAAAACGAAGATTGGCTAAAACAAGTTGTTTTAGTACCATCCCAAGAATCGAGAGAGTATATTCGGACTCTACCAAAGAACTCTGCTACTGGTGGTAATAACCCACAGCCCGCAAAGCCAAAACGTTAAGGCATGGTAGATCAACAGCCACAAGTAGTTTCTGGTTTACAACTTTGGCAGTGGCGTAACCAAGCAATGCAAGCTGCGATCGCCGCTGCTGTGCCACCATCTGAAGTTGATTGGCTGCTACAAGAAATCGCTGGTTTAGACCGTTTGGCACTGCGTTTAGAATCTTTCAAAGACTGGTCGGAAATACCGATGGCAATGTCTTTGGCAGATTTAGAACAGCTTTGGCACAGACGATTGCACGATCGCTTACCAGTGCAGTACATTGCTGGAGTTACACCTTGGCGAAAATTTCAGCTGGTGGTGTCGAGTGCAGTGCTAATTCCTAGACCAGAGACAGAGTGCTTAATTGATTTAGCTGTGGCAGCCATTACTCATAGTCAGGCAAACCCATCCTTAGACCAAGGACATTGGGTAGACTTGGGAACTGGCAGTGGTGCGATCGCAATTGGACTTGCAGACGTGTTGCCAAAAGCGACAATTCATGCTGTTGATTACAGTGCCACAGCTTTGGAAATTGCTCAAGCCAACGCTCAAAATCTGGGATTTGCCGACCGGATTTATTTTCATCAAGGTTCTTGGTGGGAACCATTAACACCTCTGAAAGGCCAATTCAGCGGTATGGTTTCCAACCCACCATATATTCCAACTGAGACTGTGGCTACCCTAGAACCAGAAGTGATGCAGCATGAACCACATTTAGCATTAGATGGTGGTACTGATGGCTTAGATGACATCCGCCATTTAATTGCAGTCTCGCCCAGCTATTTGCGACCCGGTGGCGTGTGGCTAATTGAAATGATGGCAGGACAAGCGGATGCAGTACAAGAAATGTTGCTAAATCAAGGTAGCTATTGCAATGTTCAAATTTACCCTGATTTAGAGGGAATTGAACGTTTTGCCCTAGCTTACGTGAGTGGTGAGTAGGGGCAACAATACACCCTTACAGGAGTTATGAGTGAAAATACAAAAAATAATTTTCATTCATAACTTCTCATTCCTATTCAATATGCCCCAAGTTTCTCTAGCAGACCTTATAGCTGGCGCACAGACTGGCCGATTAGTGAGTTTTCCGACTGATACTGTGCCAGCATTGGCAACTTTACCAGAAAAAGCAGGCTTAATTTTTGCAGCCAAGCAGCGCAGTCAAGATAAACCTTTGATTTTGATGGCTGCTAGTGCTGAGGATTTATGGCCTTATGTCAAAGGTAGCGAACATGAGTATGAACTTTGGCAACAAGTAGTCAATAAATATTGGCCGGGAGGGCTAACCTTAGTGTTGCCAGCCAGCGATCGCCTGCCTCAAGAGATGAACCCTACTGACCCAACCACGATTGGTATCCGAGTTCCTGATCATGCGATCGCTCGTTTTATTTTGGCGAAAACAGGCCCTTTAGCGACAACGAGTGCCAATTTTTCTGGTCAGCCGCCATTACAAACGATGGCAGAAATCACAATGCAATTTCCTGATGCTTTAACCTTGGCAACAACAGAACTGCTTGGGGAAATTTCCGAGGTTGGAGTACCTTCCACCGTAGCCAAGTGGACAGGCAGAAACTGGCAAATTTTGCGACAAGGGAAAATCACAATAGATTAACCAGGAAATCCGTAAATCAATTTTTTATTATTGTGGTCAATTAAAAAGTTAATAATTGCCAAATTTATGAATTGGAGCAACTGGGCATATCTGGGAGTGGGAATCATATTAGGAATAAGTTTCCGTTGGTTATTTGCCAAGTCGGCAAACACCAACGCTAATTTATCTCCAGTAGCGTCAGAAGAGCAAGAAACTGTGTCAAAACTGCTGCAAGATATGAAGCAAACGCAGATGGCGTACCAAATGGCACAGGAAATGAGCCAGTTTAAAGCGGGTTTTTTGGCGCGGACTACCCATGAATTGCGATCGCCACTTAATAGTGTGATTGGCTTGCATCAATTAATTTTGTCAGACTTATGTGAAAATCCTGAAGAAGAACGAGAATTTATTGCTCAAGCTCACGAAAAAGCTTTGAAATTGCTCAATTTGATGGATGAAATTCTCAGCGTATCCAGAACAGAATCCGGTACAAATAAATTAGATATTCAACCCCGCTCCTTAGACACAGTTTTTCAGGAAGTTAAAGACTTAACTTATATGCTGGCAGCGAATCGGAATTTTTCGTTGCAAATATCACCAATAAATCCACAAATTTATGTGTTGGCAGATCACCGCTGGCTACGCCAAGTATTAGTCAATTTAGTAGACACTACAATTACACAAATGCAGGAAGGTAGTATCTGTGTTTCTGCTGCTATTTTGGATAATACTCATACGGCTCATATTTATCTAGATGTTCCTACTCACGCTCTACCAGAAAGTGAGCCGATTGATTTAATGAAACATAATAATCAGCCTCCTCAAATTGAAGATGAGAAGGCAAATCTTTCTCCAGGAATGAAATTATTACTCAATCAAACTCTATTAGAAGTAATGGGAGGAAAGCTAGAAATTCTTCCTAATTTAACAGCACCAGAATCAGCTGAACCATTAACTAGGGTACAAATTTCTCTCCCCTTAGCTTGAACAGATTTTTCTTAGGTGGTTGCTAATCAAGCTCAGTGTCCTAGACAATCAAATTAGTCGGAAATTTTGTATGAGTAATTGAGCGATCGCTAACTTCTACCAATTTCAATAAGTAGGTCGGTGTGAATATTTATTGTTGGAATGAGGCAGGAGGCAGGAAACAGGAGGGAAGAAGGTTTTAGTCTATTTTATTTTTTTAACATAGTTTTGTTTTTTCACACCATTCTACTTAATCTTAAATGCTTTGCTCAAGTTATGAGAGCTGCAAATTCCCTCACAATTTGATACCCTAGCTAGAACAGTTTTGAGAAAAGTTAACAGCGTGGATATTCAACTTGGGCGGGGGAAAACAGCTCGCAGGGCTTACGGAATTGATGAAATTGCATTAGTCCCCGGTAAAAGAACTTTAGATCCTAGTTTGGCAGATACTAGCTGGCAGATTGGCAATATAGAACGCAAAATCCCAATTATTGCTAGTGCAATGGACGGTGTAGTTGATGTAGGTATGGCTGTGCAGTTGTCCCAGCTAGGTGCATTAGGTGTCCTCAACTTAGAGGGTATTCAAACTCGCTATGCTGACCCAAACCCCATCTTAGATCGGATTGCTTCTGTAGGAAAGGATGAATTTGTCTCCTTAATGCAAGAACTCTATGCTGAACCCATAAAGCCGGAATTAATTGAAAAACGTATTCAGGAAATTAAACAACAAGGCGGTATTGCTGCGGTGAGTGCGACACCAGCCGCAGCCAGCAAATACGGTGAAGTCGTTGCCAAAGCTGGGGCAGATTTATTTTTCATCCAAGCTACAGTGGTCTCCACAGCACATCTATCGCCAGAGTCGATAGTTACCCTCGATTTAGCAGAATTTTGCCGTTCTATGCCCATCCCTGTGGTCTTGGGTAACTGTGTAACCTATGATGTCACCTTAGACTTAATCAAGGCTGGTGCAGCTGCGGTATTAGTGGGTATTGGCCCTGGTGCAGCTTGTACCTCCCGTGGGGTGTTGGGTGTGGGTGTACCCCAAGCAACCGCGATCGCAGATTGTGCCGCCGCCCGCGATGATTACTATCAGCAAACTGGTAAATATGTGCCTGTCATTGCTGATGGTGGTTTAATCACTGGTGGAGACATCTGTAAATGCATCGCTTGCGGTGCTGATGGTGTCATGATTGGTTCACCCTTTGCAAGAGCCGCAGAAGCGCCAGGACGTGGTTTCCATTGGGGAATGGCAACACCTAGCCCAGTGCTACCTCGTGGGACTCGGATTAAAGTTGGTACAACTGGCACTCTAGAGCAAATCCTCATTGGCCCAGCAGGATTAGATGATGGTACACATAATTTGTTGGGAGCCTTAAAAACGAGTATGGGTACATTGGGAGCCAAAGACATCAAAGAAATGCAGCAAGTTGAAGTTGTAATTGCTCCTTCTTTATTAACTGAGGGTAAAGTCTACCAAAAAGCTCAACAATTAGGCATGGGTAAATAAAGAAAATATGAAGGTTTAAAGCTGTTAGCCCTTGGCGTTGCCGTAGGGTAAGATAAAATTTCATACTTCCTACTTTACACTTCATACTTCAGTTGAAATTCTTCAGGAAATTTTTCCAGACTCTTAAATATTCAACTGGAAAAATCCCGTGTGTCGCCTACAATAGAGAAAGCGGAGACGCATGTTTCCGTTCACTCCTCACACCACACTCCGCCCGGACTAATGTTCGGGCGGTTCCTTATGTTTATGAATAAATTCTAGAGCTTCTTTGCAAATGTACATCCTTACTCTTCAAAGCAGATGTTTTTGCTATGGTAGAATTTTCACGAAACTCAGAAATGTAATTGGCAAAGGTTTTTAGGCATGTCAGCAGCCGCACAAGTTACAGATTCTACTTTTAAGCAAGAAGTACTCGACAGCAAAGTACCTGTTTTAGTTGATTTTTGGGCACCCTGGTGTGGCCCTTGCCGCATGGTAGCTCCCGTTGTCGATGAAATTGCCGTTCAGTACGATGGTCAACTAAAAGTTGTGAAAGTCAACACTGATGAGAATCCTCAAGTTGCAAGTCAGTATGGCATTCGCAGCATTCCCACATTAATGATTTTTAAAGATGGAGCCAAAGTTGATATGGTCGTTGGTGCCGTACCCAAAACTACATTAGCTAATACTTTGGAAAAGCATCTTGGTTAAACCTCAATCGGTAATACAATCCTTTTGAGACGCTCATTTGCTTTAGTTTTAGGTAAATATTTGTAAAAAAGTTTGTGAGACGCGAAACCTCGCGTCTCAATAAAACTTTCTCCATTGCTAGTTGATGTACATACAACTATTTGAAGAACTTAATTTTGGTTCTCAAATATTAAATATTTAGCCAGCATAGGCTTTATTCATGCTTCCTGAGACTACTAGTTTGAGGAAAGTTTTCTTTAGGTAATAGAATTCGTTTTTAATTAAAAGTTATCTGGATCAACATTTATAGCAAAAGTCAAAAGTCAAAAGTCGCCAGTGCGTTGGGGAGATACTGCGCTATCGCGGGCAATGCCCGACTTGTAGCAAGTGTCGTCGGGTAACCCGACTCCCTCACTGGCGTTCAAAAGTGAAATGCTTGCATTCAATTGGTTTTAGCGTTTTAGAATGTCCTAACCTATCTGGCTAGGGCTATAATTCTCGAAGTTTAGCAGCTAATCTTGGTGCGTAACTCTTTGCACGGCAGTCGCCTCAAGTCAAGCCACTGCGCCTTTCGATGTATGACGGTGAAACTTGTTTTATCGGGACTGCCTTCTGCCTTTTTTATGGTGTTCCCACAGCGCCAGAGTAAACTAAACCCCGTTGCACATCCAGGGTTAAAATTGCTCCATCACGAATGACTTGGGTGGCTTTCTTCACACCAACAATCACAGGTACACCTAAACGTAAACCAATCACGGCGGCGTGACATGTCAGGCTTTCTTCTTCGGTGATAATGCCAGATGCTTTACGTATGGCTTCAACAAAATCAGCACCAGTGCGGGGTGCTACTAAGATATCACCGGGGTTGAAGTTGCTGACATCTATACCTGTATGAGCAACTCTGGCGCGACCACTAACTGAACCTTGTCCCAGTCCAATTCCTTGACCCAGTACGGCTGTAACTACTTCAACTTTAATTAAATCTGTTGAACCAGAAATGCCTTGGAGTGTACCAGCTGTCATCACAACCAAATCGCCTTCAAAAAGTAATTTATGCTCTTGGGCGACGTTGATTGCGGCTTGAAATGTCTGACCAGTGGAAGGTAGCCCTAATACTAGCAGCGGTTTTACACCCCATACCAATTGCAGTTGCCGTGCTACGTTTACATGGGGTGTGACAGCTAAAATAGGTGTGCGGGGACGAAATTTGGACACGTTACGCGCGGTCGCCCCAGTTTGGGTTAAGGTCATAATAGCCGCCGCTCCCAGATTTTCGGCAATTTGACCTACGGCTTGGCTGATGGCGTTGGGAATGGAACGTCTACTATCTCTCTGTTGGCGTGTGTCTGAGTTCCGTTGTTCTTGTTCTATACGTTCGGCAATACGCGCCATTGTTGCAACTGCTTCTACTGGGTAGTTACCCACAGCAGTTTCGTTGGAAAGCATGACTGCATCAGTGCCATCTAAAATTGCATTGGCTACGTCTGATACTTCGGCACGGGTGGGGCGGGGATTGCTCACCATGCTATCTAACATTTGAGTAGCGGTGATAATTGGAATCCCTAAACGGTTAGCTGTGGAAATCAGCCGCTTTTGCAATATAGGAACATCTTCTGCTGGCAGTTCTACGCCTAAGTCACCTCTAGCAACCATTACACCATCACACAAAGCCAAAACTGCTTCCATTTGTTCAATGGCTTCGTGCTTTTCAATTTTGGCAATGACTGGTACTTGCTTGCCGGTGCTGGAAATCAGTTCTTTGATTTCGATGACATCTTGGGGGTTGCGAACAAAGGAAAGTGCTACCCAGTCTACGCCTTGGTCTAGACCAAACATGAGATCCTCTCGGTCTTTGTCGGTCATGGCTTTAATTGAGAGGTAAACTCCAGGAAAGTTCACGCCTTTGTTGTTGGATAATTTGCCCCCAACTGTCACACGGCAACATAAATCACCCTTTTCCCGATTAGTATCTTCCACCACCATTTCGACTCGCCCATCATCGAGGAGAATCTTGGCTCCGGCGGGGACTTCTTCTGCTAAGTATTCGTAAGTAACGCAGCTAATGTCTTGTGTACCTACAACTTGGCGATTAGTTAAGATGAAGCGATCGCCTTTTGCTAAAACTATAGACCCATTTTCAAACCGCCCTAAGCGAATTTTTGGCCCTTGCAAGTCTTGCAAAATTGCCACTGGCTGATTAAGTTCAAATGCAGTTTGCCTAATTAAGCGAATATTACGCTGATGATCAGCATGAGTACCGTGAGAAAAGTTCAGCCGCAGCGTTGTTGCTCCTGCTTCAATAATCGCCTTGAGCATTTCTGGGCTGCTGGTAGCAGGGCCAATTGTAGCGACAATTTTTGTCCGACGTAGAGAATCTCTTAATTGCATAGGGGCTGATTTTAGGGAGCTTGTTAAGCAGTCATAGTAAATTAAGGGAGATGCTGTATTCAGTTACTGCCACATCAATAAATTTAAGCAGTTAGCGAGGAGCAGATAAAGAGTAGATCTGAGGAAAGGTTGTTGAATGTAAACTGCTCCGTTTTCCCTTTGATTCTTCTTAGCGACTAGAGAACAGAATAGCTATCGTACACTAATCTTGATGCCCTCCTTCCCCAGGATGATTTTTTTCACTGACGATTTGCTAACTGAGTGACACACCCTAGCAATCAGCTAATACTTGGGTCTCGTCTGGAATCATAGCGTTATCCATCTGCTGCTAAACGAATGTGTAGATAAATATTGCTATACAAAACTTCATTAAACTTTATTTTTTACTCAGATTTATCGTATATTCGTAATGTTTGATGAAGAAGGAGTCAGAAATGCTCGCGTTGGAGGCAAAACAAAAAGTATTGAAAATCCCGCCCAAGGAATTTTTAGAGCCTCCCGGTAATTTCAGCCCGACAATGCTGATTTTTTTGTCTGCTGTAACTATGCTGGTGTTATCAAATTTTGGCTACTGGCTGTGGCAATGGCCTCATTGGTTATGTTTTTCTATTAACACCCTAGCCTTGCATGGTTCTGGCTCAGTCATTCACGATGCTTGCCACCAGTCGGCGCATCGCAACCGGATTATCAACGCGATGCTAGGTCATGGTAGTGCCTTAATATTGGCTTTTGCTTTTCCTGTATTTACGCGTGTACATTTACAGCATCACGCCCATGTGAATCATCCCAAAGATGACCCAGATCATTATGTCTCTACAGGTGGGCCTTTGTGGTTGATTGCAGTGAGGTTTTTATACCATGAAGTGTTTTTCTTTCAACGGCGGTTGTGGCGTAAGTATGAGCTGTTGGAGTGGTTTATCAGCCGCTTGCTTGTCGTTAGTATTGTTTATATTTCAGTTCAGCATCACTTTTTAGGTTATATCCTCAATTTTTGGTTCATTCCTGCCTTCATAGTCGGCATAGCGCTGGGATTATTTTTTGATTATCTGCCACATCGGCCTTTTGTCGAGCGCGATCGCTGGAAAAATGCTCGTGTTTACCCCAATCCACTCCTCAATCTTTTGATTATGGGGCAGAATTATCACCTAATTCATCACCTTTGGCCTTCAATTCCCTGGTATAATTATCAACCAGCATATTATCTGATGAAGCCTCTTTTAGATGAAAAAGGTTGTTATCAAACTTCGGGATTATTACAAAAGAAAGATTTTTTTGAGTTTGTTTACGACATTTTTTTAGGAATTCGGTTTCATCATCACAAGCCAACTGAGAACTAAAAATTTGGAGGCTAAAATGAAAATCTGGGTATGGAGCGCTATTGGACTTTTAGCTGTCAATTTAACCGTACTGGCAATTGTGGCATTTTTAATTCACCGAGATAGCACTCAACCAAACTATAATCAATCACAAATAATTCAAAACTCTGGCTCTTAACTAGTTAAATTTACTCAAAATTAATGATTAATATCGCGTGGTTTCGGTAGAGAATTTTGCATATTAGGTTCAGGTGAAATTATCTGCACAGACCAGTAACTAACAATCATCAAAATTAAACCAGAAACCACACCAATTACTAACCCTAAAATCAAAGGGGATTTTTTAGGAATAACCGAAGTTTCATGATTACTTGTCGGTTTTTCTAGAAATGGTACAGATATTGTATTGCTAACTACCGAGTTAGAGTGATATGCAGATAAAGTACTTTGACAAACTTTTGATAGCAACGTAGCATCTTTATCGTTGATTTGAGTATAGAGATTAATCAGAGGTACTAGGGCTTCTAACACTTCCTTTGCCGATTTATATCGGTCTTGAAAGTGGTAACTTACCATCTTATTAATTACTGCTGTTAACTCAACATTCACCTCAGCTAAATGTTGCCAAATGATTTCACCTGTCTTTCGGTCTTCTGGTAATTGTGTAGGATGTAAACCTGTAAGTGCTTGAATAGCAATTATACCTAAAGCATAGATATCACTATTGGGTCTTGGTCTGCCACGTTGTTGCTCACTAGGCATATATCCAGGTGTACCGATCGCAATTGTAGATTGTTCAATAGGAACCAAATTTTTTTGGTCTTTGACTAATTGCGTCAAAATTGGCTTAACAGCACCAAAATCAATCAAGACTAAGCGATTGTCTTGACTTCGCCGTATAATATTGCTGGGTTTGACATCTCGATGTATCAACCCATGACTGTGAACAAAATTGAGAATTTCTAAAACTTCTCGTAGTAGTTGAACAACTTTGCTTTGTGACCAACGATAACCAGGCTGAAGTTCTGTACTTAGAGTATGTCCCTCAATAAATTTTTGTACTAAGTAAAATTCTTGCTCGTCTTCAAAATAACTCAACAGATGGGGAACTAAATCATAGTCGCCTAGTTTTTGCAGCGCTTGTGTTTCTCGACTAAATAGCCGTCGGCGTATTTCCACAGGAATAGAAACTTCGCTACTCGGTAAAAAATGCTTGACGACGCAGGCGGGACGGTTAGGAAGATGCGTGTCTTTAGCCATGTAAGTTTTACAAAACATTCCTTGACTTAAAACTTGCACAACCTGGTAACGTTCACTTAGTAACTTCGTTAACATGTTACGATGTACCTGACGGTTGTTTTGCGTAATCTCACTTAAATGTATTTACTTATAAATTTAATATATAGTTTTTATTAAAGAACGCTTAATAAAATAAAATTAAATTGCTATGAGCAACAGTAACAGAAAAGCTGTTTCACTCAGCCCAGACGCTATCCAGATGATCAGAGGGTTGATCATTGGTGAACTAATTACAATTTTACTCATTGGCGGATTGTGGTTATGGCTAAGACCACGCTTATTTGTCAATAATCGAGCGGTTTCTGTCTCTAGTCAGAATCCTGAAGCTGTAAGTACTATTACGGGTTCAACCTTTGCAAATGTTAATGATATGCCGATTGGTGCTTTCAATTACGGTGGAAGTACTGCTTGGGCATCGATTAGGCAATTAGTAGATTCACAGATTCAAAATACTCGTCCAGAATTTCAATTGTTCTACATCCATCCTAAAGATAGTAGCCCTGGATCGGGAGCAGGAATTAGAATGTTGCTCGCAGGGAAATTAGACTTTACGCAATCATCTCGTCCTTTAACAGATGAAGAACAAGCTCAAGCTAAAAAACAAGGTTTAACAATTGAGCAACGTCAAGTTGGTATGGATGGAGTTGCAGTAGTGGTTAACCCAGAACTTCAAGTACCAGCCTTAACCGTTGAACAGTTACAAAAAATTTATCTGGGACAGATTACTAACTGGAAGCAAGTAGGCGGAAAAGACTTACCAATAGTTCCGCTGTCCCAATCTCCAGAAAATGCCGACACGCTGTTATTCCCTGACAAGCCAGCTGACAAGCAAAATTTGAGTTCTCAAGTCCAGTATGTTTACTCCACTACAGAAGCATTACGCCGTGTCAAAACAACTCCAGGCAGTGTATATTACGCTTCTGCAAGAGGAGTAATATATCAATGTGGTGTGAAATTACTGCCTTTGGGATTGACTTCTGAGCAGTTAGTTTCTCTCTACCGTGAACCAGTTGTGCAGCCAAATGGGTGTCCACAAAAGCGCAATCAACTGAATACGGCAGTGATTAAAAACGGTACTTACCCACTTACTTCTAAATTATTTGTAATTATTAAGCAAAACAAAGGTCAAGAACAGCAAGTTGGGGAAGTATACGCCAAACTTTTGCTCACTGAACAAGGACAAAGAGCGATCGCACAAGCTGGTTTTGTCCCTGTCAACAGTCAGGAAGTAGCTGCTAATTGAGAGAGCAATTGAGTGCGATCGCTCGACAATTTCAAATTTTTGAATGTAAGAAATTGTAACAAATATAGTCGTACTTCTCTATAAAATGAGGGTTTTGATATGCAAACTAAACCGAGAATCAAGAGAATTTCTCGGTTTTTTGTTGAAATTAGCGATCCATTTCAACTTCTTTTGGTATTTCTGAAACTGTTGTGTCAAACACAATCACATGGCTGGCTTGAGGTAACAATCGCTGAATAATTTGCCTATAAGCATCGGCATCATGGCGACGATGAAACCGCGCTACTACCATCCGTTGCATATTAGGCAGTTGCCGAATAATACACCAAGGATGACTATTTGATTTTGGCTTTGAGGTTGATATCATAGGTCAATGTTCCCCATTTTGTGGGATGTGTTAAGAATAGCGATCGCTCTGTTGTTTTCCAGGCAAGACGAGCGATCGCTTTTGATCTGTCCACCGCAAAAATCGAAATCTCGATTTTTGCGGTTAAAACTATTAAAAATCGAAATCTCGATACTGTCAAGTCAGGATGATGCGTGTTTAAATTGCGAATTAAAGAACTTGCTGTGGCGCGAGGTTGGACACTCAAGGAAGTATCTGAGCGTTCTGAACTTCCGTATAGCACTGTTGCAACTTACGCAAACTCACCTGGAATGACTATGGTTAATTTAACTTCTGTACTAAAGCTGGCGCATATCTTTGGTGTATCAATTGAAGACTTAGTAGAAGTGTTAGAAGAAGAGTAGGATGAATAAATGTGCAATTGCCTGATTGAAAACCCTACTTTTTGTGGGCAGAATGCGGGCGATCGCTCATACCGACGAACCTTTGAACTGCAAGTCCATGCATGGAGAATTTTGGATGCGATCGCTCTGTTGTTTTCCAGGCAAGATGAGGATCGCTTTTGACGTGCGTAAACAACTTTTGATGCGTACGCATCATTGTCAACTATTTTAGGATGGGCTACGTTAGGTTAAAGATTCGAGAACTAGCTGAACAGAGAGGTTGGACACTAAAAGATGTGGCTGATCGCTCAGGAGTAAACTACAACACAGTTAGAAGTTATGTCCAACGTGGCGTACTCAATACTGTTGATTTATCTGCTGTCTTTAAAATAGCCCAAGCGTTTGAAGTCACCTTAGAAGAATTGGTGGAAGTTGTAGAAGAAGATTAGGCTGTCATACTGAAAAAATCTGCATAAATCTACTGTATTAGG
Organism: Nostoc sp. CHAB 5844; assembly: GCF_020829595.1. Lineage (GTDB taxonomy): Bacteria > Cyanobacteriota > Cyanobacteriia > Cyanobacteriales > Nostocaceae > Nostoc_B. The sequence continues at coordinate 33,567 of NZ_JAIVFW010000054.1, read as the reverse complement.
TAGTTATATAAGTAGTTTCCTCATACACAGTGGTGTGGTTCAAGAGTTTTCAAATCTACTTGAAAAATGGAATGATTTAACTGAACAATTGAGTAAGAGCGGACTTTTACGTTAGTGCGATCGCCTATTTTGTAAAGTTGGGTTGAGGAACAAAGCGCAACACTCTTAAAATAAAGATTAAATTCGATAGAATAAGCAAATGAGGTATACAATGCAGCCGACAAAAACTAGACAAGAGTTACTTAAAGCTATTTATGAACAATTAGAACAAGCTTACGAAGACACTTTAGAAGATGTTTTAGAGCTACTAAAAATTCGTAAAATTGAAGATGAAGAGGACGTTCAAGATATTTATGCAGCCAAAAATGATACTACTATCTCTTGGGAACAATATAAGCAAGAGAGTGCATGATTTATCAAATAGAAATTACAAATAGGGCAGCTAAACAATTGAAAAAGCTGCCTAACAATATCAAAATTCAAATAGAAGAGAAAATTCAAGAGTTGGCGAACAATCCACGCCCTAATGGAGTTGTGAAGTTAGAGGGTGATGAAGATACTTACCGTGTTCGTGTAGGTAAATATCGTATATTATACGAAATAAAAGATGATTTATTAGTAGTTAAAACGGTAAGTAATTCATCGACCCACTGTTGATCAGTTTCTGATAGTTTTGGCGGGGGGACGGGTTGGTGGTAATCAATGCGGAATTGGTAACTGCCGCGATCATAAACACCTAGTACAATGGCTTGTAAATCGACTGCTAATTCTGGCTCGTCAGGTTTAAGGGGTAATGAGAAGTTAGGAATTGGCTCTCTTAATTGAAATTCATACAAATCTGCCATTGGGCGGGTAGTTCCTCGACTCACCACGATGCGATAATCGCTAGTTTCCTCCACTCCAATCATGGGCATGGGTGTATTTTCTCGGAGTAAATCAATTTCAACTAAGTTAGATAAACTACCAAGCACTCGCTGCCGCTTTTTCTCATAAGCAGTTCGCCTATCGCCTTTACGCTTATTCTTTGGTGATAGCACCTCAATCACCGTAATCACCTGATGAGTAACCACTTCCCGCACTTCTAAATATCGCTCTTTGACTTCGATTAGCATAGGGAGTCGAATTTGTTTCGGACGAGTTTGTGTGGTGGTGGCTGTAGGTGACGCTACAGGGGTTGTTGCCGCAGTCAACACGATCGCATCAGGAATTCCCACCAGCAAGTCTAGGTTGTCGTCATCGAGATAAGTGCGAGTTTCAACTGCTACATAATATCTGGGTTGCAGATAGGGAGTAAGCGCATCAGAAATTGCCACAATCAATCGGTTGTGAAACTCGTGCCACAGAGCAGGTAATTCCAGATAGGGGTTCATGCCAGGGAAGGGGGATGGCATTTATGAAACTCCTATAGTGCAAGGATTTGAATTTAGTATAAACAAACCTTTAAAAGTTTTTTGATACAGTTCAGCGACTATAAAATAGGTGGCAATTGTCTAAATCGGAATTTATCAGCGCAATAACTCATCTTGTGTTGATTTTTACCAATATTTTAAGTAAGTACTTTAAACTTTAGACTCAACTACTGGCTGTGGTGTGTGTAAAGTCTGGGGTAAACTCCAGTCGGGACGTAAATTAGAAGCGTGGCGCAAATAGATGTGGTGAATTGGCACGGAGGCTGGCAGGTAGGCGTGAATTAAGAAGCGGATACAACGTTGTAAACTACCTTCGACGTACATTTGCTGGACATCCAACATAGCCACATTATCCCAACCAGAACGTGCGCGAGCGATCGCCGCTGGAAAAATCGCATCTAAATCGCGTGTAACAGAGAAAGTCACGCTAATCATATTCTGTGGTTGGATTTGATTTCGTTGTTCTAGTTCATCTAGCAGTTCTGTTACCGCTTCTCGCATTGCTTCAATCGTATTTTCTGCAACGGTTGTTGCTCCACGTATCGCTCGCATTTGCCACTCCACGCCAACAATCCTCCTTAATTAGTCAAAGGTCAATAGTCAATAGTCAATAGTCAAAAGGCAGTGAGGATGAAGTTTATACTGGAAACTTCACATTTCATACTTTCCTTGCTTCCCTCTAATCTTGAGCATGGTCAATGACCATTGATCATTGACCATTGACTATTTTATGGTCGATATAACCACAATGGCAGACCACTGGTAGACATTTCAAATTCTAGCCAGTCAACACCTGCACCTAATCTTGATGAAACCTGACGACTCCCTGGTAGAATTCGACTTAACAAAGGTTTTGGTTCTTCGAGGGTAAAACATGGGGTTTTTTCGGGGTCAAGACCAACCAGTTCTGCTGTCCAACGACGGGCATCTTCTTCTGTTCCCAGGCGGTCTACAATACCTAATTCTAAAGCTTGCTGCCCTGTAAAAATCCGTCCATCGGCGAAAGTTTTCACAGTTTCTACGGCTAAAGAACGGCCATCGGCTACAGTTTGTACAAACTGCTGGTAACTTGTGTCAATCAATTCTTGCAGAATGTGTTGTTCTGGTTCAGTTAGTTCTCGATCAAATGCCAATATGTCTTTGTACGGGCCTGACTTAATGACTTTGAAAGAAACACCAATTTTTTCGAGCAAGCGTTCCAAGTTATTTCCCCGCAGAATTACACCAATGCTCCCGGTAATGGTTCCGGGGTTAGCCATGATGTGTTCGGCTCCCATACCAATGTAGACACCACCAGAGGCGGAAATATTACCAAAACTAGCAACAATTTTGATTTTTTCGCGCAACCGCTTGAGAGCGCTGTAAATTTCTTGGGAATCTCCGACTGTTCCCCCAGGACTATCGATGCGTAAAAGTAAAGCTGGAAATTTCTTTTCTTCTACGCTCTTCAGGGATTCTAATACACGTTTGCGAGTAGCACTTGCGATCGCACCAGTAATTTCAATCCGCGCAATTTGTTTACGAAACTTTGATTTAAACGGCCAAACCATGAGCAGTCAAAAAACCTCGTATATGATTTCACTATAAAATGCCCAGAGATGAAAATGAATGGGCATAATGCTATTGTGCATTTTATAGCAGACACAAAAAAGACTGCTTGCCGTTATCTTTTGCTGGATCTACGCTGCCTAAAATTTATAGTCTTTTTTTAATAAATTTGCTGTCACAGTCGCTAAATTTTGGCAACCCATGACTTTTGCTATTAACAATTAGGTAATTAATTTAACAATATTAATCTACAATACCAATCCTAAATAAGGTTTGGTCTAGTTTCTTTAATGCTTACTATAACTGCTTTTTAGACTTTTTATTAGCCGAGCAAAACTTGATGATCGCAGGATTAACTCAAGAATCTATGCGTAAAATTTGACAGCGGTAATAAGCATAAGTATCAAATAATGCGCCAACAAAACTCCAAGTTAAACCAATAACCAACAGTCCGTGTAGGGGCGTGCCACTGCCAAAAATTGCAAGAAAATGTAATATACCCGCAGCACTCGCCTCTGTGACTGTTTGCAATCCAGGCATATAACCTATCACCGCTAAAAGCAGCAATATGCCGCCAACTAAGAATATGGGAGCAACAAAGCTAAAAATAATCGTAACTAACAGGGAACGGAGAAAGTTCGTCAACAAAGTCATGAAAGACAACCTCCAGCAAGAAATCGCACAACAGCCAAATAACTATCTGTCATCTTCTACAATACGTGCGATCGCCTTCTAGAAGCGAATATGTCAAAAATCTTAAGTTTTCATTAAAAAAACAGACAGTAACTACACAAGCTGCATCACGGAACAATCAGCCTGTGAATTAATGTAACCCTTGTTAATTCAGGCTTTGAGCTTATCTCTATTAAATAGCACACATCACAATATGTGTAATTAAAGCTTTATTTTATGAGAGGATCTTTAAACTAAGTTAACGTAAACCATCTTTAAAAGGCAGAGGTGTGAGCGCAGAGGGGAATACCAACTAACTACAAAGGACAAATGACTAATGACCAATGACTCTTGACTATTGACCATTAACTTTCGCTATTCTTAAGGCAATTACCGAGTTAGCTACAGAACATTGAGCCAGATTACATCTAATTCCAGTTTAGCAGCATGGGGTCAGCGATTGCTGGCAGCGATTTTTCTGGGGGGACAAGTGATAGTTCACCTGCTGCGGGGCAAGATTCATTGGCGTAATACTTTAGAACAAATGGCCGCAGTCGGGCCAGACTCTTTATTTATTGCGCTGTTAACAGCAATTTTTGTTGGTGCTGTGTTTACCATTCAAGTAGCGCGAGAGTTTATTAACTTTGGTGCGGGTAATATTGTCGGTGGTGTGCTGGCGGTGGCTTTAACACGGGAACTTTCACCCGTACTCACAGCAGTTATTTTAGCGGGGCGAGTGGGGTCGGCCTTTGCCGCAGAAATTGGTACTATGCGGGTGACAGAACAAATTGATGCTCTGTTGATGTTAAAAACAGACCCCATCGATTATCTAGTCATTCCCCGGATGATTGCTTGCTGCTTAATGCTGCCTGTTTTAACGCTGCTGTCGTTAGTAACAGGTATGTTTGGCGGATTAATTATTGCCACTAATGTATACGGACTAGCAGATACAGTATTTCTAGACTCCGCCCGCAACCTGCTGGACACTTGGGATATTTGTAGTGCTTTGGTGAAAGCAGTATGTTTTGGCTTATTAATTGCTGTTGTTGGTTGCAGTTGGGGTTTGACAACCACAGGCGGTGCTAAAGGTGTAGGACAATCAACAACAACCGCCGTAGTTACTGCTTTGCTGCTGATATTTATTAGCAACTTCTTTTTGTCGTGGTTGATGTTTCAAGGTGCGGGTAGTGCATTAATAAAAGGGTTTTAATAGTGCTGAGTGCTGAGTGCTGAGTAATAAATTACTCCTCTGCTCCCAGCTTCCATGTGTCTGCTCAGAGAAAACTGTTAACACCTAAAATAGGAAAGATGTCTACTACCGAAACAGGATTTGAAACAGTGACTAGTTCATTTGCGCCTAACTTTGCAGCAACCGTGGAACTCAAACCCAGTTACAATATCCCTGTTGTGTTGGTGATTGCAGCGATTCCTGTAGTTATTGTGCAACCTTTGATCGGAGGAGCGATCGCATTTTTCGGCTTGTTTCTTTTGTTTCAAACTGTAACATTACGCTTGCAATTTACTGCTACCGACTTAGATATTTACAGAGGTGAAAAGTTAATTCGGCGTTTTCCCTACCGAGAATGGCAAAACTGGCGAATTTTCTGGAACAGGTTTCCGGTTCTGTTTTATTTTAAAGAAATTAACAGTATTCACTTTTTACCAATTTTGTTCGACCCCAACACCTTAAAAAGTTGTTTGGAAGAACGTTGTCCAAATGGTCAATAGTCAATGGTCAATGGTGAGCCAGTGCGTTGGGGAGACAGCGCCGTGGGCGGGCAATGCCCGACTTGAGGCGACTGTCGCCGGGTTTCCCGACTCCCTCACTGGCGTTAGCGTCAGCGACGTTAGGAGCGTCACCCGAAGGGTCAATAGTCAATAGTTGAGAGCTTTGAATAATCAAAAAATAACAAATGACGAATGACGAATGACGAATGACAAATAACCAAAAATTTATTCGCATCTAGGAATTACACTATCGTTTATGAACCCTGAAGCCTCTCAAACTCCAGAACCAATAGATGAGTGGTTGGAGCAAATACAACCAGAAAATCCTGAAACAGAAAACCCAGAAAACTCATCTGTAGAGTCTGTTCTGGAAACAGAAGCGCCAGCTTCAGCAGTTGACACAGAAGCGAACAACACAAATACAGAGTTGGCTGATTTTACAGATAAACCAGCCGCAGAAGTTCCATTGGCAACTGACACAACGGTAATAGGATTAGAAACTGAATCTGAAAATAATTCTTTATACGCCCAAGCAGAGCAAAGGTTAACTCAGTTGCAACAAACTGAAGCCGCACTCAAAGCCGAAATTGCCACTTTGCAAGTAACTTACAACACGCTGCAAACACAACTGAGTGACACGCAAACCGCACTGGGGCGTATTGTTCAAGATTCATTAGCGCAACTAGAACAACGCAAACAAGCACTGCAAATTTCCATAGAACAGTTAGAACGCCGTCAAGAACGCATCCGCAATGAAATGCGAACGACTTTTGCGGGAGCATCGCAAGACTTGGCAATTCGCGTCCAAGGTTTTAAAGATTATCTCACTGGTAGCTTACAAGATTTAGCTGCCGCTGCCGAGCAGCTACAACTAGTACCAGAAGTCAAAGAACGAGAAAAGCCAACTGTTAGAGAAACTCAACCCGCAGAACCTCAACCAACTACACCACAATTTGCCCAGCAGCAGTTTCAAGATACGGCTAAGCAAGTTCGCCGCCTAATTGATCAATATCGCAACAAACCAGATTATTATGGCCCTGCTTGGCAACTACGCCGCACCTTTGAACCAGTTCATGCAGAGCGAGTCTCGAATTGGTTTTTTGGACAAGGGGGACGGGGTGCTTTGCGGACTATGGGTAGCCGTTTGCAGAATACTTTGATTGCTTCTGCCATTATTTCGATACTACATAAACTGTATGGCGATCGCGTCCGTACTCTGGTTTTAGCCAATACACCAGAACGCTTGGGTGAATGGCGGCGAGGTTTACAAGATTGTTTAGGTATTGGTCGCCCAGATTTTGGCCCTGACCGAGGAGTAGTATTATTTGAAGCTCCAGATGCTTTAGCACAGAAAGCTGACCGTTTGGTAAAAGCCAATCAATTACCTTTAATTATCATTGACGATTCTGAAGAGCAAATCAGTTTAGGAATACTGCAATTTCCTTTATGGCTGGCATTTGCTCCTGACCCCAAAGCAATGAGAAATTATGATGATGACTTTTAACGCTATAATCTACTTTCTCCTAGTACCGACAGCAACACAATAAAGCGCCGCATGACGTTTTCCGTCAATACCTAACATATTATTCAGACTCATATCATAGAATCCACCTAGGCAAAGACTGTCTAGCCCCAATTGCACAGCCATGAGACAGATATTTTCCGCTTGATGACCAGCTTCTAAAAGTGCAAAACGGTAGCCACGCGCTCCATATTTGCACATTGACCGCATAAAAACAGCTGTGAACAGAAACAAAGCATTGGCATTTACAATGTAATCTTGCTGCAATAAAGGTTCTACAAAGTCTGTTGGCACTGCATCATTCACCCGATGTAAGCCATGACCGCGTGGTTCATAGTGATATAGTCCATCGGCTAAACCTTCCACCGCTTGCGTCGATACAAAAATCTCAATTGGATAAAGCCCTCCTGCCGACGGTGAGTTTCGTGCTTCATAAGTGAAATCATCCATTTGACGCAGCCCATTCAGGCCGCATCCTGCATCAAGCAGCTGAGCCAATGTCATCAGCGGCATAATTGTCTTTTCAAACAATCGCCCAGAAGATCGCCGCTCTAAAAGCTGACTCAGCGGGTTATCGTGTCGTGCTTTTGGCAGTTCCAGAAAAGGAGCCTCCGGCATATATCGCATTTCAGTAGCCGGAATACGCTTGACATAACTTTTAGGTACTGGAGAGTTCAAATGATAGAGAAGTGCTAACTCCAGTGGCTCATTGGCTGTATACATTACAGACTTCCTCATCTTTCGAATTACAAACTTGTACTGAGCTTGTCCTGAGCCTAGCCGTTCGCGCAGCGTCTCCGACAGGAGAAGGGCGTAGCCGAAGTATTCCGAATTGTTATTAAGCCATAGGATGTGGACACGGATTTAGGTCATCTTCGGTACGTTGGCCACTATAACCTAACCTTTCTGGCATCTCGAACAACCGCCTAGTTCCCAATGGCTCTAGCCCATGACCAAAATATATCGGTACTAATTCACTAGCCAAAGTCCGCACAACGCGAAAACCGAGCGATGCAATATCAGGGGTGGTAATCTCCACTAAATACGGTTCAGCACCCACTGAATTCAACCGTGCAATTACAGTTTGCAATTTTTCTATCTCTGCTGAAGATGTGTAAGTTGGTAAATCCTCAACTGTTAGGTAATTGTCATGTTCAAATAAAAATTCCAATTCGCCCAGCCGAGCCGTATTGTAGAAAAAAGCGCTATGATCGTCTAAATTTTGAACATCTTCATATTTATTGAGATTAACCCCAGCACCACTAGCCTTGCGTTCTATGTCACCAAAGCGGGCTTGGCAAACTTCAAAAATTGCCTTACGCAGCGCCGTTGGCCCATCAAGATGGCATCCTAGACCAGTCGCAACAGCCGGACTTCTGCTTGAACGGTCAATTAACATTGCCATCACAACCGGGATTTTAATATCAGTAGTCAAATAAAAGGTAACTAGTTCAATACCAAATCGAGCGTAGTGACGTAAAATTTCCGTCTCAATTCCTGGACGGTGAGCGAAATAAATGCGTGAAGCAGGTAGGCGGTTTAACCATGTAATGATAAAAGCATCGCGCTCAATCAACTCACACAAGCCACTGTAAGCAGCAAACTCAAGAGTTGGGCCACTTGCCATCCCATTTGAACTAACAGGTAAAATATAATCTCCTGGTTGATTGCTGTCCCAGTCGAAATAAACCATGAATGCTGGTACTAATACCTGTTGGTTGCTTATCAGAGAAAGGGCAGTTATCCACGAAGTCTGCGTTGTTGGATCGAAAGCGGGAAAAGGAAAAGTTGGGTCAGAGTATTGTTTGTCAGAAAATGAGAAAAAAGTTGGAGGATGAACGGCGCGATGGTCTAAATCTGCGTAGCTACTAACAATCAGTTGCCGATAATCAACAATGCTGCCGCAGTAGCGCTCTACGGCTTCGCCAACTGCACCAAAAATTGCTTGTTCATCAGTCATGCCCCTGCCCACACCGTAGCGTAAATCATCCTGCTGTTTACGAAGCTGGAAATTTGCTAATTCGGCTTGCCATAAAACTGGCAAATCAAATTCTGTATAAGGCTTGGTAAATCTATCGATGGCTCGGATGATTCCTGTGTGGGGGCTAACTAAATCGCGCCAACAGGGACTAGCGATCGCTCCATTCACTGTATTCTCTCCTAACTTGAAGTGCTGAGTGTTGAGTAAAAATACTAGCCTCTAGCCCCTAACTCCTGTTGTGAACAATGCGGGCAACCTGGTTTTTTCAGCACAACATTGTGAGTCAGCTTGGTGCCAAGCAAGTCTAAATGAATTAATTTGCCGTCAGTAGCAATGGGTAGACCGAGAAACATCTTGATTGCATCAAGAGCTAGGTAACTTCCTACCAACATCTGGGCTATGGGCAAATTTTCTTGCAACCGTGGTTGAGAACGCCGTTCTCGGTCAAGAAACCGCTCAATTGCCAATTGAGCCTCTGGAAGCTTGGCACAAGCTATAGACCGCATCCGATAGCAGAGATAACAAGGGCCATCCTGAGCAAAGACCAGAGGCCCAAAAGTTCCTTCCACACCAGCCACCCCGCCCGGTAGTAATGGGCGCTGCATTTTCAGGCATAATCTGTTCAGGCGATAGGCGAGATTGACAGATACCGCATCGGTGGCGACAATCACAAGGTCAACGTCCTCAAGCAAAGCATTGACTGTGGCATCGTCCGTTAAAGAATCTGTGACAATTTCAGTTTGAGTTGCTTGTGCGATCGCCTCAATGTGTCGAGCCGCTTCCACACCTCGAAAAGCACCGATTTGATGAAATACCGAGCCTGACATCATCAAGGAATCTGACGGCAGTGTGCAGACATCATCGCACAGTCGCAGAAAACCGATACCAGCACTAGCCAAGTTAATTGCAGCTATTAACCCTGAACCTGCGAGTCCGAAAACAGCAATTCTCGCGTTGGCTAAGTGCTTTTGGGCATCCTTTTGTTGAAAGCCTAGTTCATGATAAAGACTAATTTGCGGCAATAAATAAGCACAACTATCTAAATCGACAGTTTCTTCCAGATACTCCTCAACTAAGCGATTGTCCATCAAAAACTCTAAACATTGATTTAGTGAAGAATTTGTCAACTTTTCGCCCATTGCAATTCGGATTTCTCCTATTGTTCGGGAGCCATCTAATAAAGGTAATACTATGCTTTCTACATCGTGTAGTGCTTGACCTTTCACTGTCAGTGTTCGCCGCGTCGTATTGAATATCATCGTTTCTTCGCCATTGCAATCTGGCGGCATAACATGAACAACAATGTGTTCTAGTAGACGCAGGCGCTGATCATCTTTTAATTTCATAAGCTTTGTTTTATTATCCCAAGCCCCATAAAAGAAATAGAAAAAGATGCAAACTCGGTTTTATCCAGCAATATTCAGAAAATAAAAAACCCTGTTTTTACAGCTATAGCTATTCTATTTGATTTGGGAAAATTAGTTGGCTTCAGAACCCCGACTTCACAAAGAAGTTGGGGAGGTTTTTATGCTTGAATGATTTAGAACTGCTATATCAAATAACAGGGTTTTATTAACTTTTAGAGCTAAATTTTATGGCTCTAAACTCAAAAAACTTGGTTTTTAGAATTACTAAATTGCTGTTCTATCTCAAGATTATTTAGTATCCAAATCCGAACTCATCGGTGTCATCTAGCGCACCTGATATTGATCCGGCTTCACTAACTCTACATCCACATCCGCGACATCCACCGCATCCACGACATCCGCATCCACGACATCCGCATCCACGACATCCGCATCCACGACATCCAAAGCAGCCGCCGCATCCACGACATCCAAAGCAACCTCCACATCCACCGCAATTAGCAAACCATCTTTGGGTAGTTTCAGAGTCAAACATTCCTGGCATTGCTAATTTTTCTAAAGCTGCTATTTCCTCATCAGACAATAGAAGTTGTTCTAATTTGTCAGCTTTGTCTTCCAAGCGCATATCTATTGTTTGTTGGGTCAGTGTTTCTTGTGCAAGCATGGTCACTTACTCCTTTTAACTTCAATTCATTAGCTTGTTTGCAAATCTGCATTCGAGTTTATGAAAAGTTTTGATGATGTTTGTGCATCAACTAGCTTTCAAGAAAGAATAGATATTGGAACGAGCGAATGTAGAAGGATGACCAGAAAATAAGACAATGATTAATGCTTAACTATATATTCCCATACAGGTATAGTTAAACAAAAACACTCAGCCTTTTATTCAGAATTGCACTAATCCACAAAAGGTCAACATCACTTTTTGATCAGTGACAGGAATTTCCATATAGGATTGAGCTTCCCTAAAACCTTGTCTTTGAGAAAACTTTTGCTATTGTTAGCGATACATTGTCTTGTTTTGATCATCTAACTTCTCTAACATTATCTTTTTCCAGAGTTTTTTATTCTTTCTCAAGTAGTATAGTTTTTACTTGTGATAGTAAGATTGTTCTTTCTTAAGTAGGATTATTTTTTGTTTAGATAGCCTCTAAGATAACTTTCTGCATTGGGGTACTGATGCAGAGATGTTGGAGAGATTTTAGAATCAAAAGCACCCTGATAGTAAAGACCGATTTTTGGCGTTGTATAAATGCGGGATAATTTTGATGCTTTTGTGGGATGGGCATCTTGTTTTTTATATTGCTGGGGCAGGCTTTCTGGATTACTCCACAAGCATCATTCCTTGACTCAACAATGCCCGATTTTTTAATAGGTGTCAAGATACAAATTATACAAGGTTTCAAACGCAGGGATAAAGCTTATTTTCCTTAATACTTAATCAACAATCAGGTTTAATTGATGAGCGATGTCAGAGTTTGGTTTGCAGACTACACTAAAGCTTTATTTCGTTCTTTGCCTTTGATATGGACAGCAGCGCCTAGAGAGATGATCTTTTTGATTGCTGTTACTTTATTACAAGGGTTTCTTCCTGCTGTCAGTGTTTGGATTACCAAGCTAGTGGTAGATACTGTAGCAACAGCGTTAACATCTGGTAGAGAATTAGGATATGCAATGCTTGCGCCTTTGGTAGCAGGATGGGTGGGAGCTTTGCTACTAGAGACACTACTGTATCCTTGGATATTTGCAATGCAAGGAAATCTCAATGACAAGTTAACGGCTCACATTAGCTTATTATTAATGCGTAAAGCTGATAGTTTTTCAGATTTGAGCCGTTTTGAAGATCCTCTGTTTTATGATGAGCTACAACTTCTGCAACAACAAGTCGGCTATAAACCGTTGAGCTTACTGGAAAATTTGGTTGAATTAGGTCGTTCTTTTGTGACTTTGATAGTGATAGTTGGGTTACTAGTTCCCTTAGCTTTTTGGATACCAATAGTGATTGCGATCGCAACTATACCCCAAATAGTGGTTTCTTCTCAGTATGGCAAAGCGATTTGGCTAACTTTATTTGAGAACAGTCCTCAAGCACGGAGAATGGAGTATTTCACTTCGGTGATGCTGACTGATACCTATGCTAAAGAAATTAGATTGTTTCAGCTAGGTTCGTTTTTTATCGAGCGTTACCTGCAAGCATTTCAGTCTTTACATCAAACGATGCGTTATTTGCGGGGTAAGCAAGCATTTTGGTCGTCTACTTTAGCTATTCTTAGTACTTTAGGGAATGGTTTTTCTTTTTACTGGGTGGTACAGAAAGCTTTTCGCGGCGATTTTAGCCCTGGTAGTGTACTTTTATTCGTACAGTCATTGACTTACTTCCAGAATAATCTCGAAAGATTTGTTGCTAATTGGTTAGAGCTATTTGAAAATATTCTCTATATGCAACAGTTTTTCAATTTTCTTGATAGTCCCATCCTTATGCCACTGAGCATACCTGGAGAGAAAGTCCCAACACCAATTCGTTTAGGTATTACTTTTGAGAAAGTTGACTTTTACTACCCAGACGGTCGATTAGCTCTCCAGGATATTTCTTTAACGCTTTACCCTGGGCAAACTGTCGCCATCGTCGGCGAAAATGGCGCAGGTAAAACTACTTTAGTCAAGCTGTTGACCAGACTATACGATCCAACACAAGGATGTATTCTAGTCGATGGTATAGACTTGAGAAATTTAAATTTAGAGCAGTGGCGGCAGCAAATTGCTGGAATTTTTCAAGACTTTGGTCACTATGCGCTGACTCTGGGGGAAAATATCGCTTTAGGAAACCTAGCTGCTTTAGAACGTCGAGATATTCTTAGATATGCAGTAGATAAAGCCGATATCGCCAAACTAGTCGATGATTTTCCCACAAGAGAGGATACGCCGCTTGGTAAGCAGTTTGGCGGTACAGAACTTTCTGGCGGTCAGTGGCAAAAGTTAGCTTTAGCCCGTGCTTTTGTCCGCCAAGAAGCCCAACTTCTGCTTCTAGATGAGCCTACTGCTGCACTCGACCCCCGCAGCGAATATGATCTCTATCGGCGCTTTATTGAGTTAGCTGAGGGCAGAACTACAATTTTGATTACCCACAGACTGGCTTCAGTGCGGATGGCTGACCGAATTTTAGTCCTCAAAGCTGGTCATTTAATTGAGGATGGTACTCACCAGGAACTTTTACAGCGTGGAGGCGAATATACGACGTTGTGGAATATGCAGGCACAACATTACGGTGTTTGTGATTAACATTCGTAATTCGTAATTCAGACAAACTATATTAGCAAGATTCAGGGATTTTTTACAATAACTGACAAGACAGTTAAAAAACTTATCACACTCTGAATTTTTATCATTGACCTTTTGATAGATTAGACCAGATCTATAAAAGCAGTATATTGGGACAAGCTAATATACAGCAGAATTCAGAATAAGAACAGGCTCTATACTAAGCTTTGAGGCTTAAACGGTTTACTTCACTTACTAGAAATATGCTGTAGAATTTATCATTGCTCTTCAGTCCGTATCAGTAAATTGCATCTCAACAGACCAGAAATTATTTACTTTATTTTTATTAACCTGATAAGTTATGACATCCCCTGAGCCTCAAATTGATGTTGAAAAAGAACTTTCGGAAACATCAGAGCAACCACCTCAACAAAACTGGCGGTGGTGGCGATTATTGTTAGCTTTAATACTAATATTAGGTGGGGCAGGAGCGATCGCTTGGCGTTTACTAACTCCTACACATCAATTACAGTCAACTAATACTCAAATACCAGGGGTAAGAGCCAAAATTTCACCTGTGCAATTAGGCACAATCGAAGAAAGTGCAGACTACATTGCAAGTTTGGAGTCCCGGCGTTCTGTAAACCTCCAGTCGAGAATTCCCGGACAAGTTACCCAGATATTTGTTAAGCCGGGAGATACTGTCACCACAGGAACACCAATCATCCAAATAGATTATAAAGCGCAACAACCAACATCTGTCGGCAATAATGGTACGACTCAAGCAGCCGCAGCACTCCTAGAAAATGCCCGCGCCACACTCCGCGCTTTGGAAGTAGAACGATTATCGAAAGTTGCTGAGGTGCAGTCAAATCAACTAGATTACGAAAGATCTGCCAGTTTGGCAGACCAAGGCGCAATATCACGACAGGCTAAGGATTTATCTGCTAACAGGCTGGCGACAGCAAAAGCTAATCTTGATGCTGTGAATTCTCGAATTCAAGCCCAAAAAGCTAGTATTTTGCAAGCTGAACAAGCCATCCAGCAAGCCAATGCCAACACTAGACAACCACAAGCCCAACTTCCCTATGACAAAATTACTGCTCCCTTCAGTGGGACGGTGGGCGATATCTCTGTAAAAGTTGGTGATTTTGTAAATACTTCTTTACGACTAGTTAGTTTTGCCGAAAACCGACCTTTAGAAGTCACATTAACTCTACCACTAGAGCGATCGCCGCAATTACGCAAAGGAATGCCCGTGGAAATTATCAATACCCAAGGGCAAAGTCTGGGTACAAGTCGAGTATTTTTAATTGCTCCCAATGTCAACAATGAACCGCAATCAATATTGGTTAAAGCACTGTTTAATAACTCCCAAGGGCAGTTAAGGGCGGGTCAATTAGTACGGACGAGAGTAATTTGGAATCAGCGTTCCGGAGTTTTAATTCCTAGCACAGCAGTAACTCGCGTGGCGGGTGAAACTTTTGTCTATGTGGCGAAACAGCAAACAACTCCCCAAGGAGTTTCGCAGTTAGTAGCTCAACAAAGACGGGTGAAGTTAGGTAATATCAAACAAAACTATTACCAAGTTTTGGCAGGATTACAGCCAGAAGATGAAATTATTATCTCAGGACTGCTGAATATCAGAGATGGTGTGCCTATTGTTCCTGAATCTTAGTGCTGAGTGCTGAGTTAAAAGACTCAACAGTTATTCAGTAAATTTAACCTGAGTGTTGTAGGTTAAGAGCATATTATCGCTAGTAAAGCAGGATTAATATATGGCAGCTTTAACAGGGAAAGTTGCAATTGTGACTGGTGCATCACGGGGAATTGGTAGAGCGATCGCTTTAACATTAGCTCAAAAGGGTGCATCTGTCGTAGTCAATTATGCGGGGAATGCGCTCAAAGCCCAAGAAGTTGTTGCAGAGATTGAAAAACTGGGAGTGCAAGCAATCTCTATCCAAGCTGATGTGGGTAATGTGGCTGATATCGAAGAACTTTTTCAAAAAACAATTGCTCACTTCGGGAAAGTTGATATTTTAGTCAACAATGCTGGCACGATTATCTACAAACCAATTGCAGAAATTACTGAAGCAGATTTTGACAAAATTTTTGCCGTCAATGTCAAAGGAACTTTTTTTGCTTGTCAACAAGCTGCACAGCATTTAGCAGTAGGCGGCAGAATTATTAATTTTTCCTCATCCACCACAGGGATGTTTTTGCCAACCTACAGTGTTTATGTAGCAACAAAAGGCGCAGTAGAACAGATAACGCGGGTGTTATCTAAAGAGTTAGGCGCTAAACAAATTACTGTGAATGTTATTTCTCCTGGGCCGACAGATACAGAACTGTTCCGCGAAGGCAAAACTGACGAACAAATCAATCGTTTAGCCCAAATGTCAGCTTTTAACAAGCTAGGTGATGTCCAAGAAATTGCCGACGTGGTGGCTTTTCTAGCCAGTGACGAAGCACGTTGGGTTACTGGGCAAAACGTTCGCGTCAACGGTGGGGCTGTATGACAGGAGGCAGGAGGCAGTGGTTCGGTTCCTTTCGGCTTCGCTCAAGGCAAGTCGCTCACCAACCAGGCAGAAGGCAGGTGGTCACTGAGCGTAGTCGAAGTGAAGCAGGAGGTAAAAAATTACTCTTCCTGACATTTACGCTCTCAAAACATATGCTCTTTGCTATAACTCCAAGTTTTGAGTTTTTTGCTCCAAGTGTCAGCCTTGGAACTCGAAGTTTCATGCTTTTTACTCAAAATTTCGAGTTCCATCCGAAAATGTTTTATTCTTTTTCTTGAATTCTGGCTTTTAACTATGGAAATGTCAGCATGAATTCTCAAATCAATCTATTCACACCTGTTCAACTTGGCCCTTACAAACTTCCTAACCGCATCGTCATGGCACCCATGACTCGTTTACGGGCAATTGACAATGTTCCTAACTCACTGATGGCGACTTACTATACCCAACGTGCAAGTGCAGGGTTAATTGTGAGTGAATGTACAGCAGTTTCACCGTTGAGTTTGGGATATATCAACTGTCCTGGAATTTACACAGCAGAACAAATAGCCGGATGGCGGTTAGTCACTGATGCTGTGCATGAACAAGGGGGACGGATTTTTCTACAACTGTGGCATTCAGGCAGAATTGCCCATCCGTTTTTGCTGGGTGGAGAATTGCCAGTAGCGCCAAGTGCGATCGCTGGTGTTGGTTCGCTGCACACTCCTAATGGTAAAGTCTCTTTAGAAACACCCCGTGCTTTGGAGACTCAAGAGATTGTTGGTATTGTCGAGCAATTTGGTAAAGGTGCCGAAAATGCCTTGACTGCTGGATTTGATGGTGTCGAACTTCACGGGGCATTTGGCTATTTAATTGACCAATTTTTACAAGATGCCTCAAATCAGCGCACTGATGAGTATGGTGGTTCGATTGAAAATCGCAGTCGATTTCTCTTAGAAGTTGTGGAAGCTGTCACCAATGTCTGGGGCGGAAATCGTGTAGGTATTAAGCTTTCACCAAGTAATACATTTTATGGAATGTCTGATTCCAATCCAAAAGAGACATTTGGCTATGCTATTAATGCCTTAAATCGCTTTGGACTAGCATATCTCCACTTAATGGAACCAAATGAAACTGATTTGGCAAATCGTGAAGTGATGCATCCTGTCACACCTCACTTTCGCCAAATCTATCAAGGGACATTAATTACCAATGGCGGCTACGCTCGCCAAACCGGAGATAGTATTTTAGCTAACAACAATGCCGATTTAGTATCTTTTGGTCGGCTATTTTTGGCGAACCCTGATTTACCAAAACGTTTACAGTTGAATGCCCAGTTAAATACACCAGATCAAAAGACATTTTACGCCTCCGATGCTACTGGATACACAGACTATCCATTTTTAGAACTTCAAGCAAGTTAAGTGATGACAATCACAACTTTTTTGGTTTTATAATCTTCCTGGAACAGCGAGCGAAACAGGTAAAGAAAGATGAGCGAAGCAAAATTTTGATAAAACGTTTTCTGGTATACAAAATTTGCTCATTAACCTGATTTAAAGTCTGTTTTTTTCCTAGGCATCTTAGTTAACAGGCATCCCAACACTATGGATTTATCAAACATTACGACACTTCATAACTTAGAAGCAGCCTTCGGTGGTGAATCGATGGCAAACCGTAAGTATCTATTTTTTGCTAAAGTTGCGAGTAAATTGGGATTTTCAGATTTAGCAAAACTTTTCCGCGAAACCGCAGAACAAGAAACCGAACACGCTTTTGCTCATTTTGAGTTGCTGCATCCAGAACTTGTGGTGGAAAATCCCGCCGCTTTGACTGATGAACAAAAAAAGCAAATTGTCTCTCGGTGCTTATCTTTAGCAATAGCAGGTGAGACTTACGAATACACTACAATGTATCCTGAATTTGCCGCAGCTGCAAAAAGCGATGCCTACGGCGGGCAGAGCCAACGCGACAATCCCGCCGCCGCAGAATTTCTCAAGCAAGCACAAGAATCCGGCGAACACGCCAATACATTTCGGGAAGCTGCACATCGTTTTGGGTTGCTCAAATTTATCGAAAATTACCACGCCGATCGCTACACTGAAGCACTAGAAGTATTAAACGGCGGACAAGCACCTACCAGAGTGGCTAGTGATGATCCCCAAACTCGCAAATGGATTTGTCGGCAATGTAGCATGATTTACGATCCCGTAGCTGGCGATCCTGATTCGGGAATTGCCCCTGGTACACTTTTTGAAGATATTCCCGATGATTGGCAATGTCCAATTTGTGGTGCTACCAAAAAGACTTTTAAACCACTGGAAGAAAAAGTCGCTGCTTAAAAATAGAGGCTAGAGATTAGAGACAGAGGCTAAAAACAGGAATTTTGCTGTGATTAGGCTTTGCTGAGTAAAAATAATATTACCTAGTACCTAATCTCTAATCTGTTTTTGATCAGCACAATTTAGTTAATAGAAATTTACAGTAAATATACTCAGCAACTGTAAATTTCTTTTTTATCGGTACTAGCTATGAATTTATTTTTCAACTAATTCGCAATCAATGTAATCTTTTGTATAATCACATCCTTCTGCCATGGAGCGATCGCCGAATGTTCGGTAGCAAACATCTTCATCTTCTATAGTTATTTTTTGATTTATGTCTGCGGGACGGTGCAAATTTTCTTCTATTACTTTTAATGCTGTGTTAATCACTTCTTGAGTATTTGTATATTTTCCTAATTCGCTCCGAAATTTATGTAGTTGCTCATCTTCATCTGTGACCAAAATATTCATTGGTTGAGTTACCTCTATTATCTGTTCTAAAATTTTACTGTGTTTTGCTATTAATAACCTTTTTGGTAACTTAAGCAATTATAAATAAGTTGTTAACAAATCTATTTATTGCCTGTTCCCTTTTATCTCTATAAAAGTAAGTTCATAAATCAAACGGGATTGCTACCTTACAACAAGATAAAAGGAAAAATATTAAGAGATTTATACTGATTTTTTCATAAGTAGGATGTTACACCATTTCACCAAATAAATGATACAAATAATTTCTCCTCTGCCCCTCTGCTCCCCTGCTCCTCTGCCTGCCTAAATGTATCAATTTTCAAGTGAAATGGTATTACACGTATTTCTGCTGTATTGTTGTGGCTGCTAATTTACATTTACAAGGGAAATTGTGAAAATCCGCTGAAATCAATTGATACAAAACAGCACCCATCCTAAAATTAGGGGACGGGAGTTTCACAGCCCATTTAACGTAGATGAATGCTGACGATTTTTTTAACCAAGGTTTTAACAAAAATTTGCAAGGAGACTTTCAAGGAGCGATCGCAGATTATAGCGAGGCGATTCAGCTAAAACCAAACTTTGCTGAAGCCTACTATAATCGCGGTAATATTTTGTATAGCTCACTCCTAAATTATTATGGGGCGCTTGCCGATTTCGACAAGGCAATCCAAATTAATCCCCATTTTGCGGAAGCTTATCACAATCGAGGCAACACTCGTTACTCTCTAGCAGATTACGAAGCAGCGATCGCTGATTACGAGTGGGCATTGGCACTTAATCCCAACCTAGCAGAATCGTATCACGGTCGGGGAAATGTTTACTGTGCGATAGGCGAGTATGATCGAGCGATCGCTGATTATCAGCAAGCGATCGAAATTAATCCTGAGTTAGTTACATATATAGATTTTGATATAGCACGAGCTTTTCATCATCGGGGTGTAGCTCGTAGCGAGAATGGCGATTACCAAGTAGCACTAGCAGATTTTCAGCAAGCATTACAGTGGTATCCCCAGTATGCTGCCGTTTACAGCAGTCGAGGTAATATTTTCCATATTTTAGAAGAATATGAGCAAGCGATCGCTGATCATGAGCGGGCATTACAGTTAGATCCCTATCTAGTCGAAGCTTACCATTACCGCGGTAATACCTGCTATGCCCTAGGAAACTATCAAGCAGCAATTGCTGATTACAATCGCGCATTACAAATTAACCCAAATTTTGCCCCGGCGTACTACAATCGCGGACTTGTCCGTTCCTACCTGAAAGATTATCCGGCGGCGATTTCTGACTTTAACCAAGCTCTGAATTTAAATCCTGAAGATGTTCAAGCATACTACGAACGGGGACTAGTACGGGCAACTTTGGGCGATTATCGAGGTGCGATCGCAGATTATGAACAAGCATTAGCAAAAAATCCGACTTTAGCTTTAGTTTACGGTTTTCTGGCTTATGCTCGTTGTCAATTAGGTGACTATCAAGGTGCAATTGCAGATAGCAATCGCATCTTGCAAATTCACCCCGAATATGCAGCAGGATACTGCGATCGCGCTACAGCACGTCGTTGTTTAGGCGATTATCAAGGAGCAATTTTAGATTACAATCGCGCATTGCAACTCAACCCCAAGTTAGCTACAGCATACTACGGTCGCGGTTTAGCGCGTGAAGCTTTGCAAGATTATCTAGCAGCTGTGGAAGAATACACCCAAGCAATCAAAATTGAGCCTGATTTTTCTCAAGCTTACTGTAACCGAGGTAATGCGCTGCGCTTTTTAGCAGCCGAACAAAGAGCTTTGGCAGATTACAATCAAGCTATAAAAATTAACCCCAGTTTAGTAGAGGCTTATTACAATCGGGGTTCCTTGCGCTATGCTTTGCATGACTATCACGGTGCAGTTGCAGACTATACCACAGCTTTGCAGATTAATCCTAACTCCGCAGCATTTTATAGCGATCGCGCCAGTACCTACTATGCCCTGCAAGATTATCAACACGCCATCGCCGATTATAATCAAGCCATTGCCATTGACCCCAGCTTTGCAGAAGACTGGTATCATCGAGGGCGCAGCCGTTTGTTGTTGGGCGACTTACAGGGTGCATTAGCTGACTTAAACCAAGCCTTGCAGCGTCAACCCCATTGGGCTTCAGCTTATATGTTACGCGCTGATGTCTACCGCCAATTAGAAAATTTTCAAGGTGCGATCGCTGATTTTCAACAATCTGCCAACATTTATTATCAAGAAGGAAACATTGAATATTATCAACAAATGTTAACAGCGATCGCGCAAATCAAGTCTGAAGTTATCTAAATAGAATTCAGAATTCAGTATAAATTCGCAACTACTACATCCCTATCACGGTTAGATTATTCAGAATTCTGAATTCGCTTTAATCAGATTACATCCAGATGACGCTGTAGTATTATATTGCATCACAATTAAGTATTTTCCCTGTTGCCCTAATATCTATTCCCAAAGTAGCATTTACAAAATTGTTTTTATGATATAAACATTGTGAAGTCAATTCTCCAAAATTACTTAGAGCAAGAAATTTGGCTATTGATCCGAGATAAGTGGTATTTCGCAACAATTATCAATGTTTGTGATGATTTGTTATGTTTTAAACACAGAACTCATAACAAAGATACAGAAGAAGATACTTTGTGGGAAATGGTTGTGAAAACCAGTGAAGTGGTTGCTATTGATCAAGTTATATCTGTTGTTAGTAGAAAACCAGATGTGTTTATTTCACGTCTGTTAGAAACTAATAGACAAACAGATAATCATCAACCAGAACATGAAAGTTAAAAATAATTAAATTGGTGTATTTATTTGTTAGAAGGGTAGAGCGATCGCTTTACCCTTTGTAATTACGGGCAATCTGATAGTAAATGTTGCTCCTAAACCTTCGCCAGGACTCTCGACTTTGACTGTACTACCATGCAGTTCTGTAATGTGACGAGCGATCGCAAGTCCCAACCTACGCCTAAATTTATGAAAGTCTGTAAAAATAAGGGTTTGGGATTTTTATCTAGCGAGAGTGACTAAAGAGCGATATGCTGCGGAAATAGGCAATATCTTCCGATTCCTGAATTGTAATCATTAGGTAAACTTCATTTCTCCATAAATTACTAATAACTTAGAACTACTATATTTTGTTTATGTAGTTTATTTCGTAAGTAGTTGAAGAACTACACCAAAAATGTGGCAGATTGTCAACTCATTTACGCTCTTATTACTGAACAATAGTAATAGCCGTCTAGTTAAAACGTTTGGTTATGACTCAAAATGATAACAACGAGCAACCCAATAGCCATGAATTGTCTTCACATTCAGGAGCGAGATACTGGGGTAATGTGGAGGTGATTGAAGAGGGTGATACTTACAGAATTAGCCGTGTTGAAATTAAGCCCAGGCACGGCATTAAACCACAAATCCATTACCACCGCAATGAACACTGGGTTGTAGTCTCTGGTGTCGCAAAGGTAACTTGTGGAGAGACGGAAGTATTGCTGAACCGAAACGAATCCACTTATGTTCCAGCAGCAACATTACATAAAGTAGAAAATCCTGGCTTAATTCCCTTAGTGATTTTGGAAATTCAAAATGGGGAGTATTTGGGTGAGGATGATATCGAACGTCCTTATGACCTCAACTTGATCAAGCCAACAGCTGAAAATAAGTGAAGTGTGAAGTGTGAAGTGTGAAGTATGAAGTATGAAATTCATACATTCCTTGAGGAATAGGTGATGAGCCAAGAGAAACTGACTTTTCTCGCTTATGGGGAAAGTATTGTATCAATTTTTCCTTCATGCTTCATTCTTTTTTAGTTACAGCTAACCGTCAAAAACTAATTTTAACTGTTGACATCAGACTTCAGACTTCACACTTCAGACTTGATTAAAACCATCCCTCTTGTTCTAAAGTTTCGATTAGCTGTAAACCACGGGGGTCGCCTACGCCTAATAGCGCAGCTTTGGCATCTTCTCGCACACCTAAATCTTTGTCTTCGGCAAAGGCTTGAATTAAGGCATCAATGGCTGTGGCATAAACTATATTAGAGGGCAGTTCCTTGCATAACTGACCAATTGCCCAGGCGCTGTTACTCCGAACTGCGGCGATTGGGTCTTGGACTAAAGCTTCAATTAAAGATGGAATCGCGCCGACAACTGCCTCATAACCCACTTCTGCCATTTGTGCTAAAGCACTAGCCGACCACAAACGTACTGCGGAAATATCTGTTCTTAAAGCATCTGCTAGGGGTGCTAAACAACGGCGATCGCGGCAATTTCCCAATGCCCAAACTACACCTTTACGTACATAGCCATTCCAATCTTGGTTGAGTTGGGCAATTAATGGTTCTACTGCTTCTTGGCTAGGATTGCGACCGATACCGTAGGCTGCACTCACTCGCACTAAGGGGCAAGAATCTGTTAACAGCCGAATCAGTAAAGGAGTAGCCCGTTCATCTTCAATATCACAAAAAGCTCGCGCCGCCAGCATTCTCTGCTGCGGTTGCGGATTTTCCAAAAGGGCTAACATCACTTCTGGATCGGGCTTTGCCACTTCTGACTCAGCAGTTAGCGGCTCCATTTTGTCGAGAGGGCTTTCTAGCTCTACTTCAGGATCGAGTAGGCTTAGGTCATCGTCGTCATACATACTTCATTTAGATGCCGAGTGGGATTTATATATAACCCCCCGTGCCAATAATTCTATGCCTGATAGGTATTTGCTAGATTATTGTACACTTTATGTTTCGACATGATGAGATTTGTCGGGAAAATAGAGATTAGAGGCTAGGGGTTAGAGGCTAGAGGCTAGGAAATAGAAGGGAGAAGAACTATAGGACTCTTATTTGATTTTTGAAATATACGTAGTAGCATGACCGGACTAATTTAGTGCATTAGCCGTAGGTTGGGTTGAGCATCAGCGAAACCCAACACCAAGATTCATGTTGGGTTGACGTAAGCAAACGCCACTCGCGTGACTGTCGGGAAACCATGCGCGGCAGTTGCGTGACTGTCGGCAAAGCCGACGACAGTCACCTCTATATTTATTAGCTATTGAATTTATCAGCAATCAGGTATGACGTTTAAACAGGATACCGCATTTACTATTATTGAGTGAGTCTCTATCTCCAGGAATATAAAACTTTATTGATTGGTAGATTGCGTTCAAGTAGAACAATGTGGAAAAACAAAACTATGTTAAGAAAAATGAAATAGACTCAAACCTCTTCCCTCCTGCCTCATCTCAACGATAAATATTCACACCGACCTACTTAAGTTACAGGTTACGTGACTGTTGAATCATTTAAAATGACAAGTGAGCGTCTTAAGCGATCGCCAAATTGAAGAAGAATTCAGAAGTCAGAATTCAGGAGTCAGAACAAGAGCGTGGGGGATTCAGACCCGCCACTTTCTTACAAAGTTCTGATCGGAGGAAGCCTCCGCTCAGACTTTGCGCTAATTGTAGACCGCTAAATTAAAAATTTAGCGGGGGTCTTAAACCCGTTTATTCATTCGCCACGAGCTACAAATTCAATTCTGAATTCTGACTCCTGACGAATGTATTCTGTTTGATAAAGTTAAAATCTATCTGCTGTTTTAATAACCATGACTGAGCAACCTAATACTGATTTGCCATCAGCAGATTCTCAGCAGATCAGTAAACCGCATGACAATCAACCTAGCAATCAGCTGCCTGAAGGTACAACAAGTCAGTCGGCTGATGATGCTTGGACAAATCGCATTGCAGGTGTCTGGAAGAAAGCCACAGCCAGCTTGATGCAGTTTTTACCTGTGGAGCAAGTATCGCAGACTGTGGCTGAATGGTATAGTGTCAGCGAAGCTCAGGTAGCAGAGATTTTAGAAGCTGTACGCGCCGAACTACCAACTACTGAAGCTTTGTTGATTGGTAAGCCTCAAGCTGGGAAAAGTTCGATTGTGCGCGGACTGACGGGAGTTTCGCCGGAGATTATCGGTCAAGGATTTCGACCTCATACGCAGCACACTGAACGCTACGCCTATCCTTCTGGTGATCTGCCGTTGCTAATTTTTACAGATACGGTGGGATTGGGAGATGTAAATCAGGAGACTCAGGCAATTATTCAAGAGTTGCTGGGTGATTTGCAACAGTCTAGTCGCGGTGCAAGGGTGTTTATCCTCACCGTCAAGATTAATGATTTTGCCACTGACACATTGCGACAAATTGCCCACAAACTACGCCAGCAATATCCAGATATTCCTTGTTTACTGGCGGTTACTTGCTTACATGAGGTTTATCCTGCTGATACAGCTGATCATCCTGCTTATCCGCCAGATTACGCGGAAGTTCAACGTGCGTTTGCCGAAATCCAGCAAGCGTTTACAGGATTGTATGATCGCGCTGTTCTCATTGACTTTACCCTAGAAGAAGATGGCTACAATCCCGTATTTTACGGTTTAGAAGAATTTCGAGATTCCTTGGCGGAATTGTTGCCAGAAGCCGAAGCCCGTGCGATTAATCAGTTATTAGCGCAGGGAGTAGGTAAACAAATTGGTAACATCTACCGTGATGCTGGACGGCGTTATATGCTGACCTTTTCGATTATGGCAGCAACACTGGCAGCGATACCTTTGCCATTTGCAACTATGCCTGTATTAACTACATTGCAAGTATCAATGGTAGGACTTTTAGGTAAATTATACGGGCAAACCATTACACCATCGCAAGCAGGTGGTATTGTCAGCGCGATCGCTGGGGGATTTTTTGCCCAAGCAGTCGGACGGGAGTTAGTTAAATTTATCCCTGGTTTTGGGAGTGCGATCGCAGCTTCTTGGGCAGCGGCTTATACTTGGTCTTTAGGTGAAGCTGCTTGTGTTTATTTTGGCGACGTTATGGGTGGAAAAAAACCTGATCCGCAAAAAATTCAATCTGTGATGCAAGCAGAATTTCAAGCGGCGAAAGAACGGTTTAAGGGAATTAAACGCTAAGAAATTGAGACAATCAGATCACCGACTTCTCCAAGAAGTCGGTGATCTTAAACTTACTAAATACTGACAGCAGGTTCCAACATTCTAATCGTTCCGGCATCGGCATCTATTTCTACGTTCAAACCAATTGGCAAAGTAAATTTATCTTTGATATGACCAATCATCGAACCATACCAAGCCGGGATTTTTAAGGGAATTATATGATCGCGCAATACTTGAGTTAATTTAAAGGATGGTTCATCGCCAACGCTACAGTCAGTACATCTGCCAAATACAAAGCCAGCAATTTGATTGAGAATCCCAGCATTTTTTAGCTGAGTTAACATTCTGTCTACACGGTAAACATCTTCTTTAATATCTTCCACAAATAAAATACTTTTGTACCAAGAAGGTAGATAAGGTGAACCCACCATTGCTGCTAGAACTGACAAGTTACCACCTATAAGTTTACCTGTTGCTTTTCCTGATGCAATGGTCTCAAATTGTACATCATCGGTTTTGAGATTTTGCATCGTTACTGCTTCGCCATTAAATAAGATGCGCTTGGCGTAATCTGTTGTAAACTCATTCCAGGCAGATGTGGCATTTGGCCCATGAAAAGTAACTACTCGACTACGAGCATAAATTGCTAACACTAATGATGTGATATCGCTGAAACCCATGATAATTTTGGGATGAGAGCGAATCTTAGCATAGTTCAGTAAAGGTAAAATGCGATTGCAACCCCAACCACCACGCATGGTCATGATGGCTTTGACGGAACTATCTGCAAACATCGCGTTGACATCGTGGGCGCGGTCAGCATCTGTACCTGCTAAATAGCCGTAACTGTCTAAAAGATGGTCTCCTAATTTAATTTTTAATCCTAATTGGGTGAGCGATCGCTTGGCATTTGCTAAATCTTCAGCATCAATTACACCAGCTGGAGAAACTAGTCCTACTGTGTCGCCTGGTTGTAGGCGGAGAGGTTTAATGAGTTTAATGATGGTATTTGGCGATAATTGACCTTGTGCTTGAACTATAGGTATCTGCGTCGCTAAAGTAGCAACACCACAGGTTGTGATAAATTTGCGTCGTTTCAAAATTTCAATGAGGGAGTGGGAAAGAAACTTGATTATACAAGCTTCTTTATTTCAGACTTCAGACTTTATACTTCATACTTTGTATACTGGCTTAACCGCGCAATTGCGCCACCAATTGATTAGGATTCCAGTAAGCGCGGGTTGTTTGAATTTTGCCGTCTTTGTTCATCTCAAAAACCGTGATTCCTTCAAAGGTGACTGATTTACCACTCTTACTGACTCCTTGCATTGTCCACTTGACTGCTGCTTCATTACCAGCTACGAAAATATGTTCAGTTGTCGCTGCTAATTTTTCAAATACAGCTTGCAATTGCCCAATGAACTGGTGATAATCTTCACGAATCTTGACTGGTGGTTCACCAACTGGGTCATAACTGACTGCATTTTCAGCAAAGTTCTCTATCCAGCCTTCTGGATTCATAGCCGTAATGTTGGTAAAGTAGGCGGCAATAACTGTTTCAATGGCGGTGCTTGACATGACGAAGTTTTCTTAATGACGAGAACAAATAGATATAGATTATACAACCTATTATTTACTCAACTTCAGTGATAAATTAAACAATGATGTTCAGGCAAGTAAGTTGCTAAATTAAGTAAAGCAGAGAATAAAGTGTAAAGTATCAAATTTTATCCTTCTGCCTCCAGCATAGCTGCCTCCTGCCTGGTTGGTGAGCGAAGCCGAACCACTGCCTCCTACAGCAATGTGATTAGTGGAATCTTACAATACCTCCGAACTGCGTTAACCCAAAATCAAGATTATCGTGACACCTTTGCCAAGATTCACTGGTGGCGAATGGTTGTGGTAACAAGTGTGGGAGTCACAGCTTTGGTGTGGGGAATGCGGGAACTGAAATGGTTGCAATCTTTAGAGTTAAAAGTTTATGACCAAATGCTGCGATCGCGTCCCCCAGAACCACCCGATCCCCGGCTTTTACTGGTTAAAATTACTGAAGAGGATTTAGCGCGAGTCAAATGGCCTTTATCTGATGCCACAATCAATCAGTTATTAACAAAACTTGAATCTTATCAACCGCGTGTTATTGGTCTGAATATTTATCGACCAGATCAAAAAAATCTGGCGGCTGGTATTGCTAATAAAAATCACATCATTACCACTTGCTTGTTAAGCAGTACAGGTAGATCAGAAATTCCCCCACCACCAAACTTTCCTATAGATAATGTTGGTTATAACGATTTAATTTCGGATAATCAAGAAGACCAAATTGTTCGCCGGAGTTTATTATTTGCCGAACCTACCAATAATAGTAAATGTGCAACACAATTTTCTTTGGCTGGTTTAACTGCCATTAGTTATTTAGAAAAACAAGGTATAAATGTAGATTTTTCTGATAAACATAATTTTCATCTTGGTAAGATAACTTTTTCTACCCTCACAACTAATTCTGGTAGCTACATTGGGTTAGATGCTGCTGGTTATCAAATATTATTAAATTATCGCCATCCCGATCGCCTCGCGCCAGAAGTCACTCTTACACAAGTCCTCAACGGTCAAGTGAATCCCAACTGGGTAAAAGACCGTCTAGTAATTATTGGTACTACTGCTGCCAGTGTTCATCCTGGTGTATATACGCCTTACAGTGCTTCCCCAGAACATCCAGCTAGAACAGCAACTGTATTTATTCATGCACAGATAGCTAGCCAAATTCTCAGTACAGTTTTGGATGGTAGACCACTGATTTGGTATTGGCCTGATGGGGTTGAACTAGTATGGGTGTTGGGTTGGTCTTTACTGGGTAGCATTTTAGGCTGGCGGATGCGACATCCTTTAGTGTTGCTAATTGTCGGAGGTACAGCTTTGGCTGGTTTAGTCGGAATTTGTGCTGGGTTGTTTCTCTTAGCTGGCTGGATACCGCTGATTCCCCCGGCGATAGCGTTCATGTTTAGCAGTGTGGGGATGCTGGTTTATACGACATACCACACGCAACAGCAAACAAAATTAATTATTCAGCAAGTTGAACAACAACAAGAAGCGATCGCGCAATTAAGTATTCTGTTAAAAGAAACTACCTCTGCAACAGAAACTACTAAAATTCGTGACCAACATATCCACTCTGCTGCGATAATTGCCCAACCAGAAAAAAGAACAGGTGATTTACTTTTAGGCGGACGCTACCACATTACTAGAGTCCTTGGTTCCGGCGGATTTGGGCGCACTTATTTAGCACAAGATACTCAGCGTCCTGGTAATCCTACTTGTGTTGTGAAACAGCTAATGCCGGCACGTCGAGATACAAAATTTTTGGAAGTTGCCCGCAGATTATTTAATACCGAAGCAGAAATTTTAGAAGCATTGGGTAAACATCCACAAATCCCGGCATTGCTTGCCTATTTTGAAGACCAACAAGAATTTTACTTAGTAGAAGAGTATATTCCGGGACATACTCTCAATGAAGAAATAGCACCTGTACAAGGGGCAAAAAACGAAAGTTTTGTAATTGAGATGCTCAAAGGTGTATTAGAAGTTTTAGCATTTGTCCATGAGCATAAAGTAATTCATCGAGACATTAAACCGCACAATATCATTAGAAGTAATCAAGATAATCGGTTAGTTTTAATTGATTTTGGTGCAGTTAAATTGATGCATCCACCCACCAGTGAACAAACAGAATTAGCCACTGTTGCTATTGGTACAAGAGGCTATGCACCACCAGAACAATTTGCCGGACATCCTCGGTTATCTAGTGATATTTATGCTTTAGGGATGATGGGAATTCAAGCGATAACTGGTACCTTACCCCAAGAATTACAACCAGATCCAGATACTGGAAATATTATGTGGCAACATACAGTTCAAGTAAGTGCAGAATTGAGCATAATTTTAGATAAAATGGTGCGTTATCATTTTAGCGATCGCTATCAATCAGCCGCCGCCGTTCTCCAAGATTTAAATCAAATTAGCGATAGAAAATAAAAGTGCAATGTCTTACAATTCTGAGAAGTGAACTTTCTATAACTCTTTGCGTCTTGGCGCGGCAGTCGCCTCAAGTCGGGAAACCCGCCCACGGCGCTGCCTCGCCTTTGCGTGAGGCAAAAAAATCTTGTTTTTCAACATTAATTTTAGATTAATATTATTTGGTCTATGCAATACCTTTATATAAAAATTTAGTATGACTCTGGCACAAAAAACTAAAATTGCAGGTATCTACGAAGTATGTATTGGTGTTCCAGACCCAATTTTTGCCATACAATATTGGGAACAATTTGGTTATCGCATTGGGCAAGTTGGTCAATTACCTGCGGCGGCAGCCTATCAATTATATGGAGTAAATTCTAGCTTACGTTCAATTCGCTTATATCATCAAAATGCAGATCATGGGTTGATTAGGTTGATGGTTTGGCAAAATCCGACTAATCAAGGCTTGGGGTTAGCATTGATGAAAATTAAGGGGAATCGTTGGGCAACCACCTTAACATCCGATATTTTAACTATATTAAATCATGCCGAAGAAGCCAAAGCGGCTGGTTTTGTAGTCAGATATAGCATTCCCTACTGGGAAGTTATCTACAACAAAGAACGCAAAAGCCGTCCTTTTATCGACCCAGCGGCAGGGGTGCGAGAAATGTTATTACTGCAACCCTTAACTCGGCAAGTTTTATTTCAACGATTTGGTTACACAATACCAAATTACGGACATATCAACGATGCATCTGTGTTTAAAACTAGCCAGTTTACCCACATGGGGATTATCGTTCAAGATGACAGCAAAATTAGCTTGAAGTTTTATGAGGAAATTTTGGGTTTGCTGCGAGTGCGAGATGATGTTGAAACTAGCTATGAATCTTCACCAGCAGGTCGGGATTTATTTGACCTCAAGCCAGGAGAAAAATTTATCGTGACGACTTTTGATGATCCTCGTTCTTCGCAGACTGACTTAATGGCGGCGCGGAGTGGGAGACTTTACGTGATTCGGTTCCCGGAAGCGATGAACTTAGAATCAAGGTTTGAAGCAGCGCAACCTGGAAGTTTAGGGATGTCGCTGTATACTTACAGTGTGCAGGGAATTGAAGAATATTGCGATCGCATCAAGTCAAGTCAGGTGCTAAGTTTTACTAACATCATCGAAAATGAATTTCGAGAAAAGAGTTTCTCCTTCACTGCACCAGATGGCTATTTCTGGAACTTGGTCGAAACTGGTTTTAACTAACTAACAAAACACAAATTACAAATGACGACCTTAAATATAGCGGTTCTCACTGAGAGTGCAATACAGTCGTCACCTCATACCATTTCACCAAATAAATGATACAAATAATTTCTCCTCTGCCCCTCTGCACCCCTGCGGCCTATTTGTATCAAACTTAAAGTGAAACGGTATCACCCCGTATTTGCTAACGCAAACACACCCCTCTCCTTACCAAGGAGAGGGGTCGGGGGTGAGGTGAAAAAATCTATTTCATGCAAACGAGAACTGCTATAGTTAGCTTGATTTACACGACCTAATTAGAAACCTGTTTTTCAAATATCATCAAATGCTGCTGGGGTAATAAGTTTTTCGTCTCCCGCCAAACTAAACCAACAACTTGCATTTCTTTTCGCACCTGTTGTTGTGTCATCTTGTGCAGAGGTTTAATCATAATCAAGGGATTTTCCCCTCGATACTCCACCAGTACTACCCTACCCCCTGGTTTGAGTGCTTTGACAATTCCTTGCATCACTTCGTAAGGATATTCAAATTCATGATAAGCATCCACCATCAAAGCCAAGTCAACACTTGCATCTGGAAGGTTGGGATTATTAATGGTTGCTAAAATCGGTTCAACATTAGTAATCTTTTTCTCTTTTTTGGCAGCTTGAATAATATCTAGCATTTCTGGTTGAATATCTACAGCCAAAACCTTTCCTTGCGGTAATAAAGGTGCAATCAAAAAACTCAGATAACCTGTACCAGCACCAATATCTGCAACTACATCATTCGGTTTTAAATCTAAGGCGCTGACTATCTTACTTGGCTGTTCCTCCAACTCGCGGCTAGGACGTTCCAGCCAACCTGCGCCTGTGTGTCCCATCACTTTGGCAATTTCGCGCCCCACATAAAATTTACCAATACCATCTGGACTATGGTTAGCTCTTTGTTCATAAACTTTAGTCGAGGTATTTGTAACTTCTGGTTGATTTGGAGTCAGAAACCAGAAACTCGCAATTACTAGAATAATTATTACTAAAGGTAAAAAATAAAACTTACTGATTTGCTTCATTGTCAAAAAATATCCAATTTTAGGGTAGGTTATGCCGATTCCAGGCATTCTTCTAAAAACACCATATCAGCTTCAGTTTCCTCTGTGCTTATCTCCGATGACTGATACTAGCAAATAGCGCAGTTTTCATACCTATAAATAAAATTACAAAGCATCATTTGGTAGATGTCATTCACAATGAATTACATGATATGCTCCAATTTGCCAGAAAAATATGCCCGCGATCGCTCAGTGATTACATATTCCAGATTTTAGTTTTTGGTTCAAAATTATGAATAGAAAGCCAAACTAAATCATAATGCGCTCTTGGTTAAATAGTACACTTCGCATTCGTCTAATACTTCTTGTCCTTTTAGCTGTTGTTCCAGCATTAGGATTAATTCTTCACACTGCTGCTGAACAACGGCGTACCGCTACAGCAGAGGCACAAGAACAGACGCTACAGATGGCGAGATTGGCAGCTAATAACCAAAAGCAAGTTGTAGAAGGAACCCGCCAACTGCTGATGATTTTGGCACAGCTACCAGTTGTCCGTCAG
Organism: Nostoc sp. CHAB 5844; assembly: GCF_020829595.1. Classification (GTDB taxonomy): domain Bacteria; phylum Cyanobacteriota; class Cyanobacteriia; order Cyanobacteriales; family Nostocaceae; genus Nostoc_B. The sequence goes on along the minus strand of NZ_JAIVFW010000054.1, from coordinate 979 downwards.
GGTAATTCAGCAGAGTGTAATCTATTGCTGGCTGATATCCTCAAACAACGTTTAGCTTACGCTACTTTTGCTGTACTTGATGCTCAAGGAAACACGATTTGTAGTGGAATTCCCTACTCTGGTTCGCCGAATGCAAAAGACCGTAGTTATTTCCAACGTGCTTTGCAAACCCGGAAATTTACAGTGGGTGAATATCAAATAGGTCGCGCCACTAAAAAACCTACTCTGAATTTCGCTTACCCAGTTTTAGACAAAGCAGGGCGAGTGCAAACTGTGGTTGTTGCTGCGCTTGATTTAGCACAGTTAAATAAATTGGCAATGCAATTAAAAATGCCTGAAGGTGCTCTATTGAGTGTGGTTGACCGCAAAGGAACACTTTTAGTCCGCTATCCTGATTCGCACATTTGGGTAGGCAAGTCTTTACGGGCGGATGCTTTCACAAAAATGAAAAATGCTCAGGGTGAAGGTGTTGATGAAATAACTAGCCTTGATGGTATGCGGCGAATTTTTGCTTTTGTCCCATTAGGCGATAATTCAGTCAACCCGGATGAATATATTAGAGTTGGTATTTCCAAGTCTGAAGTTCTGGCTGATGCTAATAGTTTATTAGTCAGGAACTTATTTAGTTTAGGTGCAGTTACTTTCTTGGCGATCGCTGCTGCTTGGGTAGGTGGAGATGTCTTTTTTATTCAGCAGATACAATCTTTGGTGCAAACAGCCAAAATTTTGGGTAGTGGTCAACTCAACACACGTACTGGACTGGCTCATACATCGGGAGAAATTGGTCAATTGGCGCAAGCGATTGACGAAATGGCCGCAGCACTCCAAGCACGAGAGAAAGAGATCGCTTCTTTACAGCAGTTTTCAGGTAAATAGACCACAGTGATTGAACCAACCGAAAGTATCATCCTCGGTAATAGAATTTACAACTTCAGCCATTGCTTGATTGAGCGATTCAGAAGTACGCGCCTCACAGGAA
>NZ_JAIVFW010000053.1 GCF_020829595.1 Nostoc sp. CHAB 5844 | reverse complement strand
GACTAACATGATTGAAGCTTATGATTCACTCATTTGTAACCAAAAAAAACTTATGTCTTCACCTTCCTTGAATAACTAATCAATCCTTAAACTGGCTTTTTGTTACTTTTTCAGCAAGCCCTATTTATACTGACTCGCCAGTAGTAAAATTTTCTAAAACTCATAGCTTAGATCCCCGACTTCTTAAAGAAGTCGGGGATCTAGTTATTCACGATCTGACACATGTTAACTGATATCACTTATTAATTTTGCGATTTTCTTTTTTAGATAATTCTCAATTCAACATGAACAGTTTTTTAAAATTTTTTCTCTATAAACTAACAAGCTTCAGTTCGTAATTTTATCCTTCTCTTTGCGTTCTTTGTGTCCTTTGCGGTTTACTAAAAGAGAGTTTTTTCATGATTCCTATTATCATTTAACAAAAAAAGTTTGTATTAAAAAACCGCCTGCGCGTTAAACATAACAACACACCAGACGGTTTTTAATTAAATTAATTACCAAACTAAAGATTAGTTCATCGCACCAGAAGCCGCCAACTCTGCCAAACGTTCCTGCTGATCTTGAGAGATACAAGATTGAATCAGCGTCTCTAAATCACCTTCAAGAACAGGGTTTAGAGAAAAGTTTTGACTTAAGCGGTGGTCAGTCGCGCGGTTATCTTTATAGTTATACGTGCGAATCTTTTCCGATCTTGATCCTGTACCAACTTGCGTTCGCCGCATCGAAGTCACTTCTTCTTGTTGTTCCCGTAACTTTATTTCGTACAGTTTCGCCCGCAAAATTTGCATCGCCCGTTCTTTGTTTTGCAACTGGCTGCGTTCTTCCGTACAAAAAATTCGTATTCCTGTCGGTTTGTGCATTAAGTCAACGGCTGTTTCTACTTTGTTGACGTTTTGCCCACCAGCACCGCCAGAACGCGCCGTAGTCATTTCAATATCTTTGGGGTCAATGTGAATTTCCACATCATCCACTTCTGGCATGATTGCGACAGTAGCGGTTGAGGTGTGAACCCGTCCACCAGCTTCCGTCGCTGGTACACGCTGCACGCGATGCACTCCAGCTTCAAACTTCAGCTTACTGTAAACGCTGTCACCTTGAATTTCTAAAATTACCTCTTTAAAACCGCCCATTTCCCCCAGTGACTCGCTCACTAGTTTGACTCGCCAACCTTGAGTATCAGCATAGCGAGAATACATCCGCAGTAAATCTCCAGCCCAGATACTCGCTTCATCACCACCAGTCCCAGCGCGAATTTCCAACATGATGTTTTTATCATCGTTGGGATCGCGGGGTAGCAGCAAGACTTTCAAACGATTTTCTAGATATTCGACTTTCTGCTCTAATTCATCAACTTCCAAAGCCGCCATCTCTTGCAACTCTGGATCACCATTTGACTCTTTGAGTACTTGACGCGCCCCTACTAATTCTTCTTGGGCGGTTTTCCAAGTTTCGTAAGTATTAACTACTTCTTCTAAAGAAGAACGAGACTTGGCAATTTTTTGATACTCATCGGGATTCTTGGCTGTATCTGGGTCGGCCAAGCGACGAGTCAATTCATTAAAAGTTTGTTCAACAGATCTAAGTTTCTCCAGCAGGTATGTTTCAGCCATGACGATTGCGATCGCTCCTTAAAATAACAACTTGGCTCAAAAAATGACAATCGACCCAGCATTCGCAGGGTCGTCGTTAACAGCAGAGCCAAACCGCTACTTTTTCTTTTTGTCGCCGGAGCCTTGCTCACCTGACTTGCCGTATTTCCGCAGGAAGCGTTCTACGCGACCTTCTGTGTCGATAATCTTTTGAGTACCAGTATAAAAAGGGTGATTTCCAGACCAAACATCTACGTGCAATTCTGGCTTGGTAGAACCAACAGTCATGACAACTTGACCGTTGCAGTAGACTTTAGCATCTGGATACCACTTGGGATGAATATCAGGTTTAGCCATTGTTTCTTTTGTGGTGAATCTATATAAATTATAACTTTTTGATGTGGTTAAAGATGAGGGCTAGAAAGTCAAAAGTTAAAAGGTGAGCCACTGCGGTGGACGGGTTTCCCGGCATAAGCAAGTGGCGAACCCGAAGGGCAAAAGTCAAAAGTAATAATTCTTTTACCTTTTTACTTGAATTAATATCCAATCCCTTATCGTTTTGAGTACTGAGGAGCTTTCCGAGCTTTGTGCAAACCATATTTTTTGCGTTCTTTAGCTCTAGGATCGCGGGTTAGATAGCCTTCGGTTTTCAAAGGAGAGCGATTTTCTGGGTCTAGTTGGCATAAAGCGCGAGCAACACCCAAACGGATTGAATCAGCTTGACCAGTTAAGCCGCCACCTTCAGCTTTTACCAAGATGTCGTATTCGCTTTCTAAGCCCAGAGTTTCCAGAGGGGCTTTGATAACTCCCAAATAATTAGCATTGAACTGGAAGTATAAATCTCCTGGCTTGCCATTTACTGTCAATTGACCGCTACCAGGGACAAGGCGTACTCGTGCTACTGCGGACTTACGGCGACCAGTACCCCAGTACACGGCGCGACCGCTATTTGCTTCTGCTACTACCATTAACTTTCTGCTCCAGGAATTGTACTAATTTTTAATTCTTTAGGTTTTTGAGCTTCGTGGGGATGGGTAGGCCCAGCATAGACTTTGAGCTTGGTAAACAAATGTTTACCCAAGCTATTTTTAGGCAGCATACCTTTAATTGCATGTTCTACAATCCTTTCAGGTAGACGCTGTTGCAGCTTGGCAAAAGTTTCGGTCTTCATCCCACCAGGACGGCCAGAATGGCGACGATAAACTTTTTGAGTCCGTTTTTTACCTGTGACTGCGACTTTCTCAGCGTTAATCACAATTACGAAGTCGCCTGTGTCCATGTGAGGTGTATATTCAGCTTTCTTTTTGCCTCTAAGAATCATAGCAATTTCGGTGGCGAGGCGACCGAGACGTTGGTCTGTAGCATCTACTACGTACCAATCATGCTCAAGAGAATCTTGAGGAGGAAGGTAGGTTTTACTCATTGTTGTTTGTCCTGTGTCATTTTTTCGGAGTCAAAAGTCCATAGTCCATAGTCCATAGTAGAAATATTTGACTATTGACCAATGACTATTGACTAAAAACTAAATTTTGGCTGGGTATCGTACCAAACGTCCGGAGAAAAAGGAAAATCAGGATAGCCGACGCGCAACAAGCACAAACCTTGAGCAGGCGCGGCGTATTTTACTTGTTCTCGGCGTTCTTCTTGCCAAATTTCGGTGAAGTTAGCAAGCGATCGCTGTCCAGCACCTACTTGTACTAGCATTCCCACTAGTAGCCTGACCATGCCATATAAAAATCCATCTGCTTGGATTTCTAGATGGAGCAATGATCCGCTACGATCACATTCTGCCGCTTGTACTTCTACCCAAGAGTGCGCTCTTTTTGAGCCTGCACGATGAAAAGCAGCTAAATGATGCTTGCCCAGCAGAGGTTTCATGGCAGACTGGATTAATAATTCATCCAGAGGCTCATGATAATAATGCCAACTGAAGGGCTTAACGAACAAATTAGGTCGTTTTTCAGTGTAGATCGTGTAGCGATATCGCCGATAAGCTGCGCTAAAACGAGCGTGCCAGGCGTTACTCACGGGTGCTGAAGCCCTGATTATGATATCTTGCGGCAAATAACTATTGAGAACTGTTGCCCATTTGTGAGCTGGAATTAAACCTGTAGCATCAAAGTGTGCTACTTGTGCAGCAGCATGAACACCAGCATCAGTGCGTCCTGCACCATGCAGTATGACATGATGACCAAGAATAGTAGCGATCGCTGTTTCTATTTCTTCTTGGACTGTACGCTGCCCCTTTTGCCGTTGCCAGCCATGAAAACGAGTGCCAAGGTATTGCACTACCAAGGCTACTCTTTGAGTTTGTTTAGGCTGGTCAAGTTCTAACATACAGATTTTGTGTCATTTGTCATTAGTCATTTGTCATTTGTATAAATACTTTTGACTATTGACTACTTGCCCTGAGCGTAGCCGAAGGGTTGACCATTGACTTACACTAGTTCAATAATTGCCATTTCAGCATTGTCTCCCTGGCGAGGCACAGTATGCAGAATGCGGGTGTAACCACCATTCCGATTCCCATACCGTGTAGGAGCTTGCTCAAACAAAGCATGAACCAGTTGTTTATCGTACATATAACCCAAAGCTGCGCGACGAGATGCTAAGGAACCGTCTTTAGCTAAGGTAATCATTTTATCTACTTCACTTCGCAGTGCTTTCGCTCTGATCAAAGTGGTGGTAATTCGACCATGACGAATTAGCTCAGTGGTTAAGGCACGCAACAGAGCGCGACGCTGGTCAGCTGGTTTACCAAGTTTTTTAACCCGACAACGGTGACGCATAATAGTGGACGATGAAAGATGAGTTTTGCTTTAGCTGTGTTTGGAGCTTCTTTCTTGCGGTAAGGTAATACCCAAACGACGTTGCAGTGCTTCTACAACTTCTTCCGCCGATTTTTGACCAAAGTTTTTGATTTCTAAGAGATCTTCTTGGGTAAAATCCAATAAGTCTGCCACAGAATTGACTTGTGCGCGTTTGAGACAGTTATAGGCACGCACAGAAAGTTGCAATTCTTCGATAGGAATTTGAGCAGTTGGGTCGTCTGGAACCTCAGAACCAATATCTGTTGGTTCTAAAGAAATATCTTTCAGCGGGTTGAATAAATCTACCAGAATCCCGGCAGCTGAGGATAGTGCTTCTTGAGGGGAGACACTGCCATTTGTCCAAACTTCTAATAACAGTCTATCTTTGGTAATCGAGCCATCAGCACGGGCTTCCTCAACGCTGTAGTTGACTTTTCGCACTGGCATAAATACCGAGTCGATTTGTAAGAAGTCCAAAGAAGTGGCTTCTTCACGTCCTCGCTCTACGGTGCGATAACCCTTGCCTCTTTCGATGCGAAATTCCATTTCCAGCTTACCGCCATCAGCTAGAGTAGCGACATACTGAGTAGGATCAACGACTTCGACTTCACTAGGTAAATCAAAATGTGCTGCTGTTACTGTTGCTGGCCCAGTAACAAGCAATCTGCCAATTTGGGGTTGAGAAGAATAGCTTTTGAGAATGACTTCTTTCATTCTCATCAAGATTTCTAGCACGTCTTCCCGCACACCCGGAACTGTGGCAAACTCGTGTGTAACACCTGCAATTCGCACTGCGGTAACGGCTGTCCCTTCTAGGTTGGACAGTAACACCCGCCGCAACGCATTACCAACAGTTGTGCCTTGACCGCGCTCTAGGGGTTCTAAGACAAACTTACTGTAATGGCTCCGACTTTCTTCTGTACTAGACTCTACACATTCAATTTGAAACTGCGCCACGGAGTAGCCTCCCTTAATTAAGGTGCTGCTAGCAATTAATTGCCTATTCAATTTACTTTTGCCCTAAGCTTCCTTCAGGCTGATCAAACTGCCAACATCATAATGGCGGTAATTGATCTCTTTAATTCAGCCTGTGGGCGATTATCCATAATAAATATGGCGTTTTGTCAAGTACAGCAGCTCTCCCTCTAGGAAGAGCTAACTGGCTTTTTTCACGTCCTAGCCGTCAGAAGTTATTTATTATTCACTCTGCTTGATAGTTTCTGTTGCAGATGAATTTTTCATTGAGACTTCTTGCCTTTGTTGCCCAACAGATTGTATCTAGACTCGGCGGCGCTTTGGAGGACGGCAACCATTATGAGGAATTGGAGTAATATCCCGAATGAGTGTAATTTCCAGTCCTGCTCCTTGAAGGGCGCGAATCGCAGTTTCTCTACCTGCACCAGGGCCACTGACCATCACTTCAATTTGGCGCATTCCTTGGTCAATAGCTCGACGGGCTGCGCTTTCAGCAGCGGTTTGTGCAGCAAAGGGAGTTCCCTTTTTAGCTCCCTTAAAACCACTGGAACCAGCACTTGCCCAAGAGATGACATCGCCATTTTGATCTGTGATGGTGACAATGCTATTGTTGAAAGTAGATTGGATGTAAGCAAGCCCGTTGGGTACGTTCCGCTTCTGCTTTTTGCTCCCAGTTTTTTTAGTTGGTTGTCTCGCCATATTTGTTTAGTTAATTTACAGAAAAACTTGCTCTGATGAGCAAGCAATGAACAATTATTTGCCAGGAGCCTTCTTCTTCCCAGCCACTGTCTGCCTTCTCCCACGACGGGTTCTAGCATTAGTACGAGTTCTTTGCCCTCTGACTGGTAAGCCCATCCGGTGGCGGCGACCTCTGTAAGTACCAATGTCAATTAAGCGCTTGATGTTCATAGCTTCCAAGCGCCGCAAGTCACCTTCTACTTGATAGTTACTTTCTATTTCTGCACGTAGGTTGGCGACATCGGCATCACTTAAGTCTTTAACGCGGGTGTCGGGATTGACACCTGTAGCCGCCAGAATTTCCTGCGACCTTGATAACCCAATTCCATAAATGTAAGTCAGACCAATCTCAACGCGCTTATCGCGTGGCAGGTCTACGCCGGCAATACGTGCCACAATAAATCTCTCCCTGTTGTTCTCGCAATTTCTGTTGTTAAGATGTGGACTATCAACCACATCTGGAATTTTTGTGATGATTTTTCCAAGTCGCAGTTAACTCCCAAATGTTGAGAGTGTTATCCTTGACGTTGTTTGTGTTTAGGGTTAGAGCAAATCACCATAACGCGACCACGACGGCGAATCACGTTACACTTTTCACAAATTTTTTTGACAGAGGCTCGGACTTTCATGCCTTTCGTAATTGACTCCAAATATAAAATTATAGCATTTCTAGAAAATATTGCAGTTAAGTAAATGAGAATCCCCAACAAGTTGGTTTTATGGTATGATCCTCAACATATAACTAATTTTTTCTGGATTTAATTATTTTTTCCGCAATCTATAGGTAATTCGGCCTTTTGTCAGGTCATAGGGAGTTAACTCCACCTTGACGCGATCGCCTGGCAAAATCTTGATGTAGTTGCGGCGAATCTTTCCAGAAATGTGTGCTAGTACGTTAAAGCCGTTGTCCAAGTCAACGCGAAACATGGCATTTGGCAAGGACTCAGTAACAGTACCTTCCATTTCAATCAAATCTTGTTTAGACAATTTTTTTGTTCCTCAACTCAACGATTTCTCGTTCACTTGCAGCACTCATCTGCAAAAGAACACAATTTGAGAAATATATCAACAGTTTATTAATATATCTTAGCTAAAATTGATTCGCATTCTGTTGTTAAAGGGAGTGGGGAATTGGGAGTAGTGACTGGTGAATTTCATACTTCCCAATTACTCCTGCATCTCCAGCTAGGAAGCTAAAATTTGTTTCAATTGGGTAGTGACTTCTTCTTGGGATTGATTACCATTGACTGTCAGTAGCCTTTCGCGCTGACTGTAGTAATCAATCAAGGGTGCAGTTTCATCTCGGTACACTTCTAGCCGACGGCGAATCACCTCTTCGGTATCATCTTTTCGTCCTCTAGCGAGTAAACGTGATATTACAACGTCATCTGGTGCATCTAAGTTAACTACCCTTTCGCCACCTTGAGCCGTTTTTATCAGCAATTCTTCTAAAAAAGCTGCTTGTGTAACTTTGCGAGGAAATCCATCTAAAATCCAGCCAGATTTTGCATCTGATTGATTTAAGCGTTCCTCTACTAAGTCTTGCACCAACTGATCGGGAACCAACTCACCGCTATCAACATAACCTTGAGCTTTAATTCCCAAAGGAGTTTGCTCTTTCATTGCTTGCCTTAAGATTTCACCAGTCGAAATATGAGGGATTTGCAGGTGTTCTGCCAAAACTTGAGCTTGAGTTCCCTTACCCGCTCCAGGTGGCCCCAAGAAGATTAATCGCGTCACTATTGTTTCACCATTCCTTCATATCGCTGCGAGATAACGTAAGTTTGGACTTGTTTTGCTGTATCAATTGCCACACCAACTAGGATGAGTAATGAAGTAGCACCCAGTCCCCTAAAAGTTGGTACTTTCAAAGCACTTTCCACGGCAGTAGGAATGATCGCAACCAAGCCTAAAAATATCGCTCCCAAAAAAGTTAATCGGTTGATAACCCGCTCGATATATTCACTTGTCGCTTTACCTGGGCGAATTCCGGGAATACTAGAACCCATTTTTTTCAAGTTTTGAGCTACATCAACTGGATTAACAATCAACGAAGAATAGAAGTAACTAAAGAAAACAATCGAAGTTAAGTAAACCAGTGCATATACCCAAGGCGCAGAACCACCAGGACTGAGATAGGTGTTGACGATGTTCGCAAGATCAGGATTTTTTGTAAAGTTAGCAATTAACAGTGGCAAACTGAGGATGGCAGCCGCAAAAATAATTGGCATGACACCACCAGAATTGAGACGCAGTGGTAGATAGCTCCGCTGTTCTGCCAACACTCTCCGACCTACTTGACGACGAGCCGAAATGATAGGGATGCGGCGGATGCCTTCTTGTACAAATACAATCCCCACGATAGTTGCCAAGAAGACCAACACTAGGACAATTACCCGACCCACGATTTCTCTACCGCCAACTTGTACTAAGTCGATAGTGTCGCCGAGAGATTTAGGTAGCGAAGCGACAATGTTGACAAAAATCAACAGTGATGCACCATTACCAATACCTCGTTCTGTGATCAGTTCGGATGCCCACATAACGAACATAGAACCTGCGGTAAGTGCGATCGCAGTTTCAGCTACAAATAAGGGGCCAGGAGTTAAGGCAAATTGTTGCAGGAATAAGGCAGAAAACGCCACACTTTGAATAACTGCCCAGCCTAGTGAGACGTAGCGGGTAATTTGTGAAATTTTTCGCCTTCCTGCTTCACCTTCATTTTTTTGTAAATTTTCTAAAGATGGGATAGCCGCAGTCAGCAATTGAATGATAATGGACGCATTAATAAAGGGCAAAATCCCTAAAGCAAAGACTCCCAAGGTTGAAAGTCCGCGCCCAGAAAAGATATCCAATAAACCAAATATGGAATTATTGCCGGAAATGGCTTCAGCAAACCTAGCTCTATCAATTCCTGGTACAGGTAAAAAGATACCTAGGCGAACCAAAATTAAAATACCGACAGTGACAAGCAGCCTGCCTCTTAGCCCAGCTGCTTGTGCCATCTGCATAAAAGTTTCTTGAGCCGTTGGGGCTTTATCTCGACTGATCATAGAGTGCTACCTTTGTCGTGAACCAGGCACTGGAAGCGAGTTGGCAGGTATTTATGTGCGCGGTTGGCTTCGCCCTAAAACTTCACAACTTCCTCCAGCTGCCTCAATTTTGCTACGAGCTTGACCTGTGAAAGCTGCCGCTTTGACGTTGAGGGCAACGTTCAATTCCCCATTACCTAAAATTTTCAGTGGCCCTTTGGCAGCGGTTAAAATACCTGCTGCTTTTAAAGAATCCAATGTTACTTCTGTATTGGCAGGAAGAGAGGCTAGCTTCTCTACATTTATCGTAGTGTAAATCTTGCGATTCACAACTGGAAAGCCTTTCAGCTTGGGAATACGGCGGTACAATGGCTGTTGACCACCTTCAAACCCTGGCCTTGTACTGCTACCAGAGCGAGATTTTTGACCCCGCATACCGAGACCAGCACTAGCACCTTGACCAGCAGAAATACCCCTACCTACACGGCGACGGCGTTTCTTTGAGCCTTTTTGAGGCTTAACATCGTTGAGTCTCATGATGTTATTTTTATTTTTTACAAGAACTGTGTAAGTAAAGCTCTACTAAATGTAGAGTTTATCAATAGCAATACCGCGATCTTCCGCAACTTCAGCAAGAGTACGCAGCGTAGATAAAGCATTGACTGCGGCTCTCGCATTATTAAGTGGGTTGTTAGAACCGAGTTGTTTAGCTAGAACGTTACGAACTCCTGCTAATTCCAGCACAGTCCGAACCGCACCACCAGCGATTACACCAGTACCCGGTGCGGCTGGACGCATAATGACTTTTGCACCACCACCAATGCCATCAATAGGATGAGGGATGGAATTAGATTTGGTAATAGGAATGTCAATTAGGTGTTTTTTGCCATCGGCTACGCCTTTTTTAACAGCACCGATTACATCTGAGGCTTTCCCTACTCCAACGCCAACTTGACCGCGTTCGTTTCCAACAACGACGATCGCCCGGAAGCTGAGTTTTTTACCACCCTTAACTACCTTGCTCACGCGTCGGATTTGGATTACCCGCTCTTGCCAGTTGGTTTCTTCTTTTTTTGCGCGGTTAGCTTTACGACGACCTGTTGCCATAATTCATGCCTTTAAAAGTCAAGAGTCAACAGTCAAGAGTCAACAGTCAATAGTCATTACTTTTGACTATGGACTATGGACTTTTGACAACTTTAAAAATCTAAACCAGCTTCGCGTGCGGCTTCAGCTAGTGCTTTGATTCGACCGTGATATAAGTTACCACCACGATCAAAGGCTACTTTAGTAATGCCTTTTTCCAGCGCCCGCGCTGCAATTAACTTCCCAACTTGTGCGGATGCTTCGCAGTTAGCCCCAGAAGCTAAATTTGCTTTCAATTCTGTATCCAAAGTTGAGGCTGCCACTAAAGTATGATGCTGAGTATCATCAATTACTTGTGCGTAAATATGTTCGTTAGAGCGAAATACGGCTAGGCGTGGGCGTTCTTGAGAACCGCTAACCTTGCCACGGACGCGGCGATGACGACGCTGTTTTGATTCTCTACGAGTAAGTTTCATGTTTATTTCTTACCTTTACCTCCGGTCTTACCAGCTTTGCGTCTGACTACTTCACCCGTATAGCGAATTCCTTTACCTTTGTAAGGTTCGGGTGGTCTGACGGCACGAATTTTAGCGGCTGTATTTCCTACTACTTCTTTGTCATAGCCACTGACTATGACGTTGGTGTTATTTTCTACTGCAAACTGAATTCCATCTGGTGGCTCAATTTGTATTTGATGACTGAAACCCATGTTCAAAACTAAGTTACGCCCTTGTACTTGGGCGCGATAACCAACCCCTTGAATTTCCAAACGACGTTGAAAACCTTGGGAAACTCCCTCTACCATGTTGGCAACCAATGTTCGGCTTAAACCGTGCATTTGGCGAGAGGTACGGGAGTCATCTTTACGAACTACTTGTAAAGTTTCCCCTTCTTGGCTCACCGTCACGTGAACAGGTAGATCTCGTGACAGTTCACCTTTGGGGCCTTTGACCACAACCTTAGTGCCATCAATGGTGACTTGCACTTTGGCGGGAATAGTAATTGGTCGTTTACCAATACGAGACATGATCTTTTGTCCTTTGTTATTTGTCCTTTGTCCTTTGTCTTTTGTCCTTTGTCTTTTACTAATGACCAATGACTAATGACAAATGACCAATGACTACCAAACGTAGCAAAGTACTTCACCACCCAAGTTCTGACGGCGAGCTTCCCGGTCTGTCATGATGCCACTAGATGTCGAAATAATGGCAATACCGATGCCGCCTAATACTCTGGGTAAGTCTTTTCTGTTGGAATAAACACGTAAACCAGGCTTACTCACCCGTTTTAGGGCAGTAATCAAAGGCTGACGATTTTTACCTTTATATTTTAAGGAAATTACCAAGTGACGTTTTACGCCTTCTTCAGCTTCGGAAAATTCAGAGATAAATCCTTCTTCCTGTAGTACTTTGGCAATACTACGGGTCATTTTAGTGGCTGGCACTTGTGTTGTTTGATGCCTTGCCATGTTGGCATTGCGGATGCGCGTCAGCATATCTGCAATTGTGTCGTTAGCCGCCATCGTTCCCTCTTTAGATGAACTTATTGATCGCGAAAGGGCATTCCCAATTCTTTGAGTAAAGCGCGGCCCTCTTCGTCATTTTTTGCTGTAGTAATGATGGAAATATCCAGACCACGAATTTGATCAATGCTATCGTATTCGACTTCTGGAAAGATTAGTTGTTCTCTTACGCCTAGAGTATAGTTGCCGCGACCGTCAAAGCTTTTAGGACTAATACCACGAAAGTCACGAATTCTAGGTAGTGTCAAGCTGATCAGGCGGTCGAGAAAAGCATACATTCTCTCGCCTCTAAGAGTGACCATGATCCCGACAGGCATACCCTGACGAATTTTAAAGCCTGCGATCGCTTTTTTCGCTCTTGTCACTACAGGTTTTTGACCAGTGATTAGTGCAATTTCGGTGATAGAGGCTTCCAGCGCCTTAGCATTTTGTGCAGCTTCGCCTAAACCTCGGTTAACAGTAACTTTGACCAACTTCGGTACTTGATGAACGTTGGTGTATTGAAACTGATTCGTTAGTTTAGGGACGATTGTCTCTTGATATAAGCTTTTGAGTCTTGTTGTCGCCATAGTTTTTTGTCTTGATATCCCTGGGCTTGGTCAGGGAAGATTAGGAAGGATGAAGATAAAATTAAGTATTATTTATACTTCAGGCTTTAAACTTCATCCTTAGTCAATAATCTCGCCAGTTTTTTTGAGTTTTCTCACCTTCTTGCCCTCTGGAGTGAAGGTGTAGCAAACGCGACTAGCAACATTTTGTTTGGTGGAATAGAGCATCACGTTAGAACTGTGGATCGGGTACTCTTGGGTAACGATCCGGCCAGATTCCCCTTCTTGTTGGGGTTTAACGTGCTTAGTCTTAATGTTGACACCTTTAACAACGACTTTGCTCAGTTGCGGTAATGCTTTAATTATTTCGCCAACTTTGCCTTTGTCTTTGCCAGCAATCACTTGCACGGTGTCGCCAGTTTTGACGTGCATTTTATGAAATTCTTTTTCCTTTTGAATTGCCATTACAGCACCTCCGGAGCCAACGAAACGATTTTAGTAAAGTTCTTGTCGCGGAGTTCCCGTGCTACTGGGCCAAATACCCGTGTGCCTCTAGGATTACCTTCTTTATTGATGATTACGGCGGCGTTATCGTCAAAGCGTATGGTCATACCGCTATCACGACGGATGTTATGGCGAGTGCGAACAATCACAGCTTCTACAACATCTGATTTTTTCACAGCCATGTTGGGAATGGCATCTTTAACAACAGCGATAATCCTGTCGCCAATAAAACCGTAACGGTTGTTACCCGCGCCTAAAACGCGGATACACATCAGTTTACGAGCGCCGCTGTTATCTGCCACATTCAAGTAAGTTTGGGGTTGAATCACAATTTGTCTCCCTTGTGCAGTTATTAGTGAAGTAACAACTTATGAATTTTTAGTGTTGAGGATTTCTGTGACTTGCCAGCGTTTGGTTTTGCTCAGGGGTCTGGTTTCCTGAATCCGCACGCGATCGCCCACTTTGCATTTATTTTCTTCATCGTGAGCTTTATAGCGCCGGGTTTTAACTACAATCTTGCCGTATTTGGGATGAGGAGCGCGGTTTTCGATGGCAACCACCACCGTTTTTTGCATTTTGTCGCTCACTACCAAGCCAACTCGTTCTTTGATTGCCATAATCTCTTACTTCTCTTCCTTAGGCGGTTGATTTGCTGGCCGTTTACGTTCTCCCTCTACCGTTAACAGTTGGGCGAGGCGATGGCGAGCATGGCGGAACTGGTGAGGTTTTTCTAGTTGTCTAGTTGCCTTTTGCAAGCGCAACTGAAACAGTTGTTTTTTAGTGGCGATAATTTCCGCTGCTAATTGCTCGTCACTTAATTCTCTAGCTTCTGAAATCTTGGGAAGCGGCATAACCTACTCCTGCTCCTCTTCTACTTGAGGGCGCACAATAAATTTGGTTTTAATTGGCAGTTTGAATGCAGCTAGGCGCATAGCTTCACGGGCGATTTCTTCAGTAACACCAGCGATTTCAAATAAAATCCGCCCTGGTTTGACTACTGCTACCCAAAATTCTGGATTACCTTTACCAGAACCCATCCGGGTTTCTGCCGGACGCATGGTAACAGGTTTATCTGGGAAAATCCGAATCCAGATTTTGCCCCCCCGGCGAATATAACGAGTCATCGCCCGACGGGAAGCTTCGATTTGCCGAGAGGTGATCCAAGCTGGTTCTTGTGCTTGGAGTGCAAAATCACCAAAGTTGAGGGTGCTACCCCGCTGGGCTAGACCCGCCATCCGTCCGCGCTGTTGTTTGCGGAATTTAGTTCTTCTAGGACTTAACATGATTTGTCAAGGGTCAAGAGTCAATGGTTAATGGTCAATGGTGAGCCAGTGCGTTGGGCGGGTCTCCCGACTTGAAGCAACTGGCGAACCCGAAGGGTCAATGTCAATGGTCAAAAATTTTTGTGCTGTGAACTTTTGACTATGGACTTTTGACTATTGACTAGCCTTCATTTGAACGGTCTTCAAACTGCTGGCGACGGCGCTGTTGTTGACGGCGACGAGGTTCCCGTTCACGTTCGCGGTTTGCGGGTTGAGATGGGGCTTCTTCCTGTCCTGGAATAATTTCTCCTTTAAATACCCACACTTTGATGCCCAAAATGCCGTAAACGGTTTTGGCTGTGCAGTAAGCGTAATCAATGTCAGCCCGTAAGGTGTGCAGAGGCACTCTACCTTCACGCGTCCACTCTGTTCGAGCAATTTCTGCACCGTTGAGCCGACCGCTGACTTGAATTTTGATTCCTTGAATTCCAGCACGTTGCGCCCGTTGAATTGCTTGGCGGACTACGCGACGGAAGGAAACGCGGCGTTCTAATTGTTGAGCAATGTATTCCGAAATTAGATAAGCATCAGCATCAACTCGTTGTACTTCGACAACGTTGATCCGAATTTGGCGATTGCCGCCCAACAAGTCTTGTAGTCCGGTGCGTAAGGATTCAATACCTTGTCCACCGCGACCTACTACTACACCTGGGCGTGCTGTACGTACTTCTAGATCGATTTGGTCTGCTTTGCGCTCAATTCTGACTTCGGAAATTCCAGCGTTATTTTGAGCGAGTCTACCCAGTTTTTGTTCTATGTACTTACGAAGTTTGTGATCTTCTTGTAAAAGTTCTGGATAGCGTTCAGGATCGGCAAACCAACGAGATTGGTGTTCTTGGGTAATCCCTAGGCGAAAGCCTACTGGATGAATTTTCTGTCCCACAAATGCTTCCTCTAAAGTTCTGGTAATTATTCCGCAGTGTCTCCAGCAGCAACGGCTACTGTGATGTGACACGTCGGTTTGCGAATTTGGTAAGCTCGACCTTGCGCTCTAGGTTGGAAACGTTTTAGGACTGGGCCTTGATCGGCATATGCTTGGGTAATTACCAGTTGAGTGCGGTCTAGACCTGCATTATGTTCAGCATTGGCAGCTGCGCTTCTAATCAGTGTCAGTACTGGTTTACAAGCTCGATAAGGCATGAATTCCAGAATAATTAACGCTTCTCTATAAGACCGCCCCCGAATTTGATCGAGTACACGACGCACTTTAAAGGGAGACATGCGTATATAACGGGCGATCGCTTTTACTTCTGTAGTATTAGTTGCCATGTTTTTCTCCTTGTCGTTTGTCATTCGTCATTCGTCATTCGTCATTTGTCAGCTACAAAGGACTAATGACAATGGACAATGGACAAACTATCTACCCGCTTTTTTGTCACTTTTGCCATGACCCCTGTAGGTGCGTGTTGGGGCAAATTCTCCCAACTTGTGTCCTACCATCTGATCGCTGATAAAAATGGGAACGTGTTGTCTACCATTGTGAACAGCGATCGTGTGTCCTACCATTTGGGGCAGAATTGTCGAGGCTCTTGACCAAGTTTTAATAACTTGCTTTTCGTTTTTATCGTTCAGCTTTTCAATTTTGCTGAGTAAATGATCGGCAACGAAAGGCCCTTTTTTTAGTGAACGACCCATAGTAAAAAATGAGGTTAAAAATGAAGGTTAAAGGCTTAAGGATGAAGATTGAAAGTTAAATATTACTAAAACATTTCTATTTCATCCTTCATATTTCATACTTGCCTAAGACTGGCGACCACCACGACCACGCTTAGAAGATTTACGGCGACGACGCACAATCAACTTACTGCTAGGTTTCTTGGGTTTGCGGGTCTTGGCTCCCAATGTTGGTTTACCCCAAGGTGTGACTGGGCCAGATCTACCAATGGGCGCTCTACCTTCACCACCACCGTGTGGGTGATCCACAGGGTTCATGACGCTACCTCTGACCTTTGGACGGCGACCCTTCCAGCGATTACGTCCGGCTTTACCTGCACTCAGGTTTCTCGCGTCGGTGTTGCCAACTTGTCCAATGGTGGCGTAGCATTCACGCCGCACCATCCGAACTTCTCCAGAAGGCAACTTGAGAGTTACGTAATTACCTTCTTTAGCAACTACTTGGGCTGTAGCGCCAGCAGAGCGGACAATTTGACCACCTTTGCCAGCGGTAAGTTCTACGTTATGAACACTTGTACCCAAGGGAATGTTTGCTAAAGGTAAGGCGTTGCCATCTTCAATTGGAGACTCAGGGCCTGCAATTAAAGTTTTACCTACAGTCAACCCATTAGGTTGGAGGATATAGCGTTTTTCTCCATCTTGATATTGCAGTAAGGCAATGCGAGCATTCCGATTGGGATCGTATTCGATCGCCAGTACTGTCGCTGGAATGTTTCGCTTATCTCTTTTAAAATCAATAATCCGATAAAGTCTTTTGTGTCCGCCACCCCGACGACGGCTGGTTATCCGCCCTTGATTATTGCGACCTTTAGCGCGATGTACATACTTCGTTAGGGACTTTTCCGGCTCAGTTTTCGTAATTTCTGAAAAGTCGGAAATTGTAACTTGACGAGTGCTGGGGGTATAAGGGCGGTAAGAACGAGTACCCATCTTCTGTTAGACCTCTGGGAATAGAATCTGTCTAATCTTCTGTGCGTCCCCAGGTGAGACGGTGACAATAGCTTTCTTATATTGGGATTTGTAGCCAATAAATTTGCCAACGCGGCGTTTTTTACGTGGCTGCGTAGCAGTATTGATTTTGACAACCTTGACTTGAAATAAGTCTTCGATCGCTGCTTTAATATCTGGCTTGGTTGCTTTTAGTACTACTTCAAAAGTGTATTGATTCTGTTCCATCAGAATCGTCGCTTTTTCGGTAACAATTGGGCGACGCACCAAGTCAGGCAGATCACGGGGGTCAATCTTAGGCACTGTAGACCTCCTGAATTTTTTCTAGTGCTGGTGCTGTGACTACAATCTTGTCAGCGTGCAGCAAGTCATAAACGTTTAGCTGATCTGCTGCGATAATTTTTAATTTTTCTATGTTGCGTCCTGACAGATAAACCGTATCCGCAATCTCAGACAAAATTAATAAGGTCTTTTGTTCTGGGCTTGCTCCCCAACGTGTCAAAGCTGCAACTAAATCTTTGGTTTTGGGACGAGAAAGTTCGTTACTAAATTCCTCTACCAAAATTAAGTCATCAGCACGACTTACGAAAGCTGTCCGTAATGCTAACCGCCGTTCTTTACGGTTCATTTTGAGGTTGTAATCTCTGGGTTTTGGCCCAAAGATTACACCACCCCCACGCCATAATGGCGATCGAATAGAACCGGCACGAGCGCGACCTGTACCTTTTTGCCGCCAAGGTTTGCGGCCACCACCTCTAACTTCTGCACGAGTTTTTGTACTAGCGGTTCCTTGACGGGCATTGGTCATTTGTCTAACCAAGGCGCGGTGTACAATATGAGCCGCTGTTTCTTTTTTGGCAACCCGCAAGTCGAACGTTTTTTGTCCGACTTCTTCTCCTTGCCAGTTTTTAACTACAGTCTCAACCATCTTCGTTATTTGTCCTTTGTCATTTGTCCTTTGTCCTTGGTCATTTGTCCTTAACTAATGACTAATGACTAATGACTCTTGACTATTTACCAACTTTCTTTGCAGGCACAACACTCACCAAGGAACCTGGTTTTCCAGGAACTGCTCCTTTGATGAGTAATAAGTTGCGTTCTGCGTCTACACGCACAACTGTCAATTTGCTAATGGTGACGCGGCTACCGCCTAAACGCCCTGCCATTCTTTTTCCTGGGTACACACGACCTGGTGTTGTACCAGCACCAATGGAACCGGGCGCTCTGTGGTTTTTAGAACCGTGCGACATTGGCCCGCGACCAAAGTTATTCCGTTTTTGGTTGCCTGCAAAACCGCGACCAATACTTGTACCGATTACATCGACGATTTGACCACTACTAAAGATATCTGCTTTAATTTCTTGACCTAAGATATATTCGCTAGAATTATCTGTGCGAAACTCACTTAGATGACGTAAAGCTGGGGCAGATGATTTAGCCAAATGACCCAACAAGGGTTTATTTAGCGCTTTTGGTTTGACTTCGCCATAACCAACTTGAATGGCGGCGTAACCGTCAGTTTGTTTTGTTTTTACTTGTGTGACAGTGCATGGCCCTGCTTGAATGACTGTGACAGGAATTGCTACTCCTGCATCGTCAAACACTTGGGTCATGCCCAGCTTGGTGCCGAGAATACCTACAGACACAGTAACTGGTTCTCCTTTTTACTTACTGAGCAGATTCATCGGGACGTTCGATGATGTTCCGACTGAGGGAGGACGATCCTCAGCAATTTCCAGCAGTTAACGCTGCTTTCTCTTATCCGGAAAACAGAAACCGTTCCCTTCTTGTGTGGTGAATCCGTTTATTTGAATTCAGTTGCTTACTCAAACAGCCGCGAGTTGCTTCCCAAAGGGAAGTACAAACTTTTGACTTTAAGGCAATGCTCTAAAGCTTTGCACTTTGTGCAGCAATGCTTTCGTCCAAGCAGTTGCTTAGGCACTCTTTCGAGGTATCGCTTGGGGCAGGTACCTTGTTGTAGAAGGACTTAAGCAGTTATTTACCACTCAGTATCCTTTAACTAAGACTTTTGTACTACTACAGCGCTAGTATTAAGGCTCAGTTTCTACTTTAGGAAATACCTTAAACTATTGTTCAAGGTTTTGCCTAGTTTATCCGGGCTACAGAATTGAATCCAGATTGCATCTAGGTTATGGCTTTGATTAGTTAGCCACAAACTCATTAGTGAACATTAAGGCTTTTATAGTTTAGCAGTCTCTTGGCACTTTGGGCTAAATCATCTTCTGATTCTATTTAATCAGTTTTAGATGTTACCCCAATGTCATTGACAGAGAAAAGCTCAACTTGCCTATTTGGTCACAATCTCACATTATAGATGAGAGGTGTGATGTTTGTCGAGTATTTTTCTAAGAGTTGCTGACAACGCTCTGGCAAGCATAGATTTTATCCATAATATTTGTAGGAAGTCGCCTGAAGTGACTTGCGTTATCAGTTATTTGAAACTTTTAGATTAGTTACTACCTGACTGTAACTTAAATATTTTACTTAACAGTAAATAATAGAGATATGTAAGTGGGATAGGATAAACGAAAATCTATGGCACTGATTACCACTGGCAATGCTTTAATCCGGGATTTGGAAAAATTTGGCGCTCTCGGTGTGTATGTCCCTTTGGAAGGAGGTTTTGAAGGTCGATATCGCCGCAGACTGCGTGCAGCTGGCTATGTGACTTTACATATAACTGCTAGGGGATTGGGCGATGTGGCTGCCTATCTCACGGGAGTTCATGGTGTGAGACCTCCTCATTTGGGTAAGAAAAGTAATAGTACTGGCGCTGCTGTAGGTTATGTCTACTATTTGCCTCCAATTGTTAACTATCAGCTAGAACAGCTACCACCAAAATCTAAGGGTTTGGTGTTGTGGATTATTGAAGGGCATATTCTTTCTGACCAAGAAGTGGAGTTTTTAGCAGAACTGCCTAAATTGGAACCAAAGGTAAAAGTAGTGCTTGAAAGAGGCGGCGATCGCGCTTTCAATTGGAAACCTCTAACAGCTACATTCTCTGTTAGTTCTCAGGCTGTGTAATCTTTTGTATTGACTTTTGGGCGATCGCTACTCTTAGTTATAGGTGCGATCGCCTATTTTTTGATAGAGTAGTGAGCGCTAAATGTAGCTAGGTAATGCTCTCAACTAACTAAAGGTAAAAATTATGAACATTCAACTTAAAGCGGAATACGAACAATTTATACAAACTCGAATTGCTACTGGTAGATATGAAAATGCTGAAGATGTAATTGTTAAAGCATTGAAACTGCTAGAAGAATGGGAGAAGGGTTATCAGGAATGGGAGGAAGAAACTAAGACAAAACTAGCGGCTGGACTAGCTTCTATCGAACGTGGAGATGTAGTAGATGGTGAAGTGGTGATGGCGCGATTGGAGGAGAAATTACGTAAAGCGCGTGAGACTTAAGGATAATGGAATACTTGATTGCCAAAGAAGCAAGCCAAGATTTAGATGAAATTTTGGATTATTTTTTAGTTCGCAATGTCAACGCAGGGGAACGATTTATTCGAGAATTTAATAAAAAGTGCCAACAGATAGCTCAATTCCCAAATATAGGGCGAAGTTATGCCAATTTTAATCCCAGTCTCAGAGGAATACCGTTGGATGGCTATATTATTTTTTATCAAGTTTTTGAAGAAAGTGTTGTGATTGTGCGCGTAGTTAGCGGTTATCGGGATTTAGATTCTATATTTGCAGATTTGGGCAATGAATAAATTTTTGAATTTTCTGAAAATTTTGGTTAAAAGATAAAGCATCGCGCTTTCAATTGGAAGCCTCTAACAGCTAGATTCTCTGTTGGTTCTCAGGCTGTGTAATTTCTTATCTTAACGTTTGGGCGATCGCTACTTTTAGTTGTAGGTGCGATCGCCTATTTTTTTGATGGAGTTGCGATCGCTCTTAGAAGAACTGCGCTCATGCAGATGTCAAGCATCGCGTTACCTTGGAGAAATATTCAAGAAATTTCTGGTTACAGCAACCTGGGAACGTTGCAGCTTTATCTATGAAACGCACGACACGCCATCGCACTCCCCTCTGTCCCGCAACATGAATTCAGTAGAAATTAAAATCTTCTAACTTCTCTAGTCAATTGTTTACAATAATCTTCTTTCTCTTGACTATTGGCGAAACAAACAAGATCACCGTTGAATTGATCAGATTTAACTCTTAATGCGATTACATAAAAGCCAGCAGGAACTTCAAAATTAAAATTAACGGAATAAAGCTGTCCAACATTTCCTATCCACAAAATCGATAGATAAAGCACTTTGAGAATTGAGAACAACTAGCCGCTTAGTTTTTGCTTACTTAGGCTGAAGTATGACACCACAATTTCTCTAGTCTAATCTCATGCTTTTCTAGAAATAGTTTCAGCACCCATAGTTTTAATACCTATTGACCTCTGAGAAAGAGTACGTACAATTATACGTATTAAATTATTGATTTCATTCAATCGGCTTAACTAAAAACGAATAGCTTATGGTTCTGGGTAATTTTGGCAATATTTATTCAGATGAGCTAATTACAGCCACAGAGTTAAATCGTCAGCCTGGAAGAGTTCTAGACAAGGCTTTAGAACATCCAGTGACAATTACTCGTAATGATCAGTCTTTTGCGTTGTTGCGTCGGGAGGAAGTAACTTCTCTCGTTAAGGCAGCTACTCAAAGTAAAGCTGTATTTGAAGCATTAACCGTCGCTTTTTCCCTATTACTAGGCAAAGAAATCGGCTTTGAACATCCTTATGGCTGGTTAGGTGTGTTTGGTTCGGATGATCTGCAAGAGTTTATTAAGGAGCTAAGTGAGGCTTTTCGGATGATAGATTCTTCAACCACAGCATGGGAGATGATTGAGGCACTCATTCATGAATGGCATGAAAGCGCCATTGCTATATCTAGCCCTGAACTAGCAGCAGCTTTTAGTGCAGAAACTGATGAAGTACCATTAACCAAACCATCTGCTTACAGTGCTGTGTAAAGTGTGTATGTCAGACAACCAAGAAGAAACTCCAATAGTGGAGAATATGGAGCCGCCAGAAGTAAAACTGACGGCTCCAGTATTATCTGAGATAGAAAGCACTTGGTTGGTAGTAGCTAAAAATCGCAGAGTCAATCGAGACTGGGAAGCTTTAATGCAGCGCCATCCAGAAAACACGCTTCGCTGTTATGAGGATTTATGTGCTGCGCCAACAACTAGACAGCCTGGGCGAATTTTTCCTTTGAAGGGTAAACTTTACAAGGGTGCATGGGAATACGAGGTAACAAAAGGGGACAGAGTATTTTACATTCCTGATGAACAACAATTGAAAGTTGTTGTTTATTACGCAGGAAAACACCCAAACATTGCACCTACACCATAAGGTTTCTGATCAATCTTGTTGCTGGGAAAATTTGTAAGCACCCCAGAGAGATAGAGCGATCGCTACCACTAGTAAAATCGGTATACTGTACCAAGGAAACTTAGATAAGGGTGAGTAAGCAGCTGCGCGTAATCCAGTGCTGGCATAAGTTAGAGGCAACAAGTAAACTACACATTTCAACGCAACTGGTAAGGGGCTGGGGTCGAAGAAGGTTGCGCCTAAGAAGGACATGGGAACAATCACGAAGTTGTTATATAGTCCCACAGATTCGAGCGATCGCACAGTTAACCCGACAATTACTCCTAACCCAGCGAATACGGCACAATTCAGCACCAGCAACAGCACGAACAACGGATTGAGAAAGTTCCAATTCCCAGTAAACAGCAGTGCTGCCAAAATTACAGAACCGGATGTCATTAAACCTCGCACAACTCCTGCCAGCATTTTACCGAGGTGCAACGCTAGAGGATTTACGGGAACCAGTAACATCTCTTCAAAAGTTTTGCTAAAAAGCCTCTCTCCACAAATTGAAAATGTTGTACCGCCAAAGCTAATCGTCATTGACGATAAAGCTACCATTCCCGGCAGAATAAATTCTAAATAGTTATCGTAATTCCCGGTAATACCTGAGCCTGTCCTAATTGAGCTACCCAGTCCCAAGCCAAAAGCCAAAATATATATTAGTGGAGATATTAAACCTGTTGCGGCAACTTGTGTAATTCTGGCACGTAATTTTAACCACTCACCCCAGAAAATTGTGAGACTATCTGCAACTAAAAGTTGAAATTGTATAGTTTTGAAGCTTTTTCCCCAGAGTAATGCTTTTTGAGATGTCACTTTCTTGCAGTTATTTATCAAAGTTTTAGTAATAATACTTTACAATTTTTGTAACCTCAATTATATGGTTATAATCAACAATACTAAATTTTAAAATTCATGTATTATTTATGACTAAAAATATGGAAAAAATACTATTCAAGCGAACAAAAGTCATAGTTATTCTAAATTTTGCAGACAATCATCCTCAAGAATCGGCATACTGAAATAGGGAGAGCAGTTTAGACCGCTCCCTGCTTTCCAAAACGTGAAGGTGTTAAGTAAAAATGAGACGTAAATCTACTGGTAGATCAGCCACAACAACTAAACCTACAGCTTTTCAGCCTTCTCTATTCAACCTCACCACGATCGCAATTTTGGGAGGGGTGTTAGTTTTGGGTATTGGGATTGGCATTGCTTTTAGCTCCACAACCACTTTAACGCCAGCAAACGTGGCTTCGCGGGAATTTATTGATACAAGAGCGCCCAACCCAGAGATTTGCGTACAGTACGGCGCTAGTGCAATGGTAATGGATGCCAGATTATTTGTAACACTCAACCCATTTAATGTTTATGTTGCTCAACCAAGTATGCGTCCAGGGTGTGTGTTGCGTCAAAATAACTGGGCTATTTTAGAACAGCGCAAACTTGTAACCTCTGACCAAGTGAGAGAATGTAAAAATCGTCTGAATACTTTTGGTTTTACAGGTAGTTTAGATAGCGACAAACCTGATATTAGATGTATTTATCAAAACGAGGCAGCCCAGAACTTTTTCACGTCGCAACCAGGAGCAGTTGCACAACCTCAAGAAACAGATAGATTTTAGTGTGAGAAGAAAGAGAGATTAGGGGCTAGAGGCTAGAGACTAGTATTTTTATTCAGCACTCAGCACTTTTTATTTATTAGTATCTGGGTTTGGGAAGAGGTTGACCAAACTCAATTACTGGGATTTCAGGTTCATTAGATGGATAGTTGGCTGTACTTGGTACTACGGGGATAGGAAAATTAGGACTTGCTACGGGCGGAATATTACTTAAATTACCGGGTTGATTCGGGAAGTTAGGTGGAGGAAGAATCGAGCCTGGGATTTGAGAAGAGTTATTGGGGGATAGGGGAGGTACAGTGATATAGGGTTGCTGTTGGTTAGTAGTGATAGGAGGTAAAGTAGTAGGTAACTGTAGAGAGTTTGGGTTTGGATTTAAGTTAGTGGGTGTTTGAGGATAGTAATTATATTGATTTGGCGGTAGGCTATTAATAGCAGGCTGTAAGTTTTGTGGTTGAATAGAGCGACTATAGCGAGAAATAAAAGGGCGTAATACCCAGCGCGTGGGGTTATATCTAGATACAGGTTGTAGTTTCACCTGTTTGATGTCGATAAAAGTTCCGGCTGCTAAATCTAGAACAATACGAGTCATACTGGCGTTCAATTGAGAAACTCGGACTCTTTGAATTGCTCCAGGATAATTTTGCTTGGTGACAACATAACCTAACTTAGTATCTGGCAGGTCAATAACCAGACGAGGAGGTTGAGATAGATAAAAGTAGTGAGGAGTTGTGCCTGCTGAAAGAGTAAATTCTAGTTGCGAAGCTTCTGGGTAAAACCGCCAGTCCTTCAGTTTAGCGATTGGTGCAGCATGACTGCTACCAGTTTCTAAAGTAATTGCTGTGTAAAATCCAAGCAAGCTTATACTAACTAGCCGTTGGCTCCAGAAGGAAAACCACTTAGGTTTTAGGCTTGTGTACATTATTTTTATCCTTTGTATATTTAGAAATTAGGAAGTTTTGAGGAATTGGTTAAAGGACTAACGCAACAAGACTATTTGTTTTGAGAGAGTGTAAAGATGTTGAATACCTACACTCCTTTTCATACGTAAGTTCTCACCAAGTTCCTGACTTCCATAATTTGCCCATATTTCAATGGCTATTTAACTTTTGTGATTTTTCTTGGGTTGGTTGTTTGGTGGCAGTAAATTTGATAGTTTGGGGAATGCCATCAACCGTTAGTTGACCTGTCATGTTGCCTTGACCTATCAGTTGCATTTGCATTGTGGCTGATTGACTAACGTGATTCTGAGAGTTTGAATGATGACATAGGATTTCTGGATCAACTTTTCCAGAAAAACTTACCTGTTGATTTTCCAAGATACCTGTAAGCGAAAGCTGTGGTTCAGTATCTGCATTAAGATTTACTGGCAATAAAGAGGCATTCAAATAAATACCTGATTGTTGCATATTTAACACAAGAGAGTCGGCTTTTTCACAGCTAGGTAAGTTTGTATCCAAAGTCAGACGGTAGCGGCCATCAATTACAGGAGGAGCTTTAAGATTGTTTTCTCCATAGGCTGTGACAGTTTTAAACAACAGTAACACTGAACCTATGGCTACTCCATAGAATGTCAAAGATTTAACATTAAGATGATTCATGGCGTTAGTTTGTGACTGTTGATTCTGGGTTGCTAACTTCAGGCAGTACAGAAGCTAGATGAGAGGTAACTTGGCTGTAACGGCGGGTAATCAGCAGTGAAGAACGGCATTGAATGGCTAGTGCATCTGTGTATCTACCTAGGGTTTGCCGCTCAATTCCCCAAACACGGCTAGTGCCTGCAATTGTGAGGTCAACTGCTTGTGAAGCTGCGACTACAGCTTGAATTGGTTCTGGGGATTCAACTGTTTTAATTTCAATGCGATCGCGTACACTAGCTGGTAGCTGCTCCATCATTTTGTGCAATTCATAACTCAACTCATCTCGGTGATGATTTTCCCTTAGTACCTGTAAAATCTGCAACATACAGGTGTCACGGTTAAGCAATATTCTCAAAGCTAAAATTAAGGCTAAATCATCATGAATATTTGCCGAGTAAGGAACCAATAAGTTTTCTAAGCGCTCTGACCCCCGATCTACAAACACAGCAACATCCACTGGTGCGATGCTCAGAATTTGACCGACTCTGCCACCTAAACGATTGTTACTAAAAGCTGGACGGTGCCATCCGACAAGAATTAGATCAGGTTGCTCAATTTGGGCTATTTGGGCTGTTTCCCGCGCGACATTGCTTGATATGCGAATGATTGGATGCACATGAGAACGGACAATTGGCGGTTCTAATGTGTTAATCAATTCTTCTAATTGCTGGCGACGCTGTAGTATTAATCGCTCTGCTTCTACTGGGGTACTCTCAAAAGCATAATCTTCTTGTAATTCAATCAAGCTGAGAGGATTGACCACAGCAGGTTGTCTGTAATTTAAGGCGATCGCAACTGCTAATTGCACCAAACCTTTTTGCGTGCTAGGGTTCGCCACTGGCACTAAAATCCGGTAGTTAGGAGCAGATTCAGCAGTAGCGGTTTCGGTAGTTGTTTCTGCTTCCAAGTCTGGTTCGACTACATCCAATTTGATCAGGCGTTTGGGATATGTCCACTCCAGCAGTGGTGAGGTCATAAATGTTGTTACCAATGCCATAATTACCAGCATGGTAAAGACCAAGGGCGAAATTACTCCTAACTCTAAACCAATGTTGAGTACAATTAGCTCGGTTAAACCGCGAGTGTTCATTAACCAACCGAGGGCGGAAGCTTCTCGTTTATTAATGCCACTGACACGCGCTGCAACATAAGTGCCAATATACTTGCCGGCGATCGCTACCAGCAACACCAATCCACACAATAACCACAAATCAGGACGATTTAATAAACCAATCTCTGTCCGCAAGCCACTGTAGGCAAAAAATATTGGCAGCAGAAATATCAGAACAAAATCTTCGGTTTTTACAGCTAATTCCCGAACTAAATCTGCATTTTTGGGCATTGCTGCACCTAGTAAAAATGCGCCAAAAATCAAGTGAATACCAATCAGTTCGGTGATCAGTGCCGAAGCGACTACCGCTATGTAAATTACAGCTAGAAGTAACTGACTTAAGCGCCCGGTACGTCGGTAATAAGTGGCTAACCGTTGGAGAAACCAACGCCCTACTGTCAGCATAAAGCCGATGTAGACTATGCTCTCGATAATTGTGGGTATGGCACCAAGGAAGTTACCAGTACGCGCTACGGCTATTGCTACTGCTAAAACACACCATGCCGTCACATCATCTACGGCTGCACAAGTTAATGCCAGAGTTCCTAAGCGTGTCCCCTGCAAATTGTTCTCGGTAATAATTCGTGCCAATACCGGAAAAGCAGTAATAGACATTGCTGCCCCTAAAAACAGTGAAAAAGCAGTAAAAGACACACTGGCATTAGACACTAAAGGATATAGCAGTACTGCCAGCAAAGTTCCCAAAGAAAAGGGTACTAAAATGCTGACATGAGAAGTTAAGACTGCTACTTCTAACTGACCACTCAGGTATTTGGGATTAAGTTCTAATCCAATCAAAAACATGAAAAATATTAATCCCACCTGCGACAAAACATTGAGAAACGGAATAGTTTCTGGTGGGAATATACTCGCTGCTAAATGGGGTGCAACCAATCCAAATAAAGATGGGCCAAGCATAATCCCGGCAACAATCTCACCAATTACCAATGGTTGCTTAATTGATTTGAATGCCAGACCTATGAGCCGAGACAGCCCAATAACAATCAGCACCTCGATCAAAACGAGAATAACTATGTGCATGGTTTCCTCTAAATGACTATCTGGTTTCCCTAAGATGATTCTTTAAAGAATGGGAAATTGTCAACCTTATTCAGCATATTCCATGTAAATTTATGCTCGATTGTGATGTTAATTGTTGTTACAATACAGTCACACTAATCAATAACTAATTGCTTAAATTTAGGAGTTATTCAGAGAATAATTGCCAAAATAGCGGTATAAACCTTAGTGAATAATTAACAGATATTGGGTCTATATTTTGTATTAATGTTTAAGCGCTAATAAATGCAGTGTAGCAATTTTATTTAAAAATTTTCTCTAGAAATTTACTTAATATCTTTGTAATTAATATTGTTTGGGAAATTTGTGATTACTTATTTATGTAAATTGTTTTTTATAAGTTTAATTTTAGAAAAAAAGTTTAGCATTAACAATGCTATAAGTGTGCTAACAATAGACTTATCCTTGTATTAATGAAAGAATTGAAGTAATTTGCTTTAAAGAGCGATCGCTCTAATCAGAGTGGTCATTAACCACAATGTAACTGTATTAACTAATCCAGTTTAAGTATTGAGTCCAGAGAAAACAAAAAAGACGCGCAGTAAAAATGCAGGGTAACTCTTAACTTGCACCTAACGATTAAAATCGTCGGGGCTTGGTGCAAGATGTATGGTAAAAGATGGAGCGATCGCTCTTACTTATCACCCTAAAATTATTTTAGTTGGTATTCTGGTTGGGCATGATAACCTGCTAAAGCATCCCATTTCAGCACATCGTCCAATAAAGCTTGATAGCCTAATGTATTGGGATGTAGACCATCAGCATTCATCCGTTGGCGTAACCAAGTTTCACCACGTCCTATCCATTGGTCGAAAATATCTAAGTAAGGAATTTGGCGTTGGTTACAAGCTAGACGAGTAGCTTCTTTATAAAGATGTTGGTCGCTGTGATTAAAGTAAAAACAATCAAGAAATGGCATCTTCGCTTCATCTACTGGAACCATACCCACAAATAAAACTGGGCAAAGTTGTTGTGCTAAATCTAGTAAATGTGCCATATCTGCTTCAAAAACCGCAAAATCTGTGTAATTTTTGCCATTGGGGCGACTTAAACGCGCTGAATCATTCACGCCGACTGAAAGAATAATCAAATCGGGAACGCGATTGCGGAGTTCGCCGCGATGGCGAAATTCTACTTCTAGTCTTTGAGCTACCTGCTGTGTGCGATCGCCTCTGACACCTAAATTATACAAAACATGACCAGCACTACCAGGCAACATCCACCATCGCCTGAGTTGTTCAACCCAGCCACCGCGTTCAGGATCGCCAAAACCGTAAACTATGCTGTCTCCAAGAGCGACAATCTTCAAAGACTGACATTGATTCGGGGCTAAAGACAGTTGCATTGAAGAAAGAGCTTGTAATGTTTGCATCTTAAAAAAGACTATATTTTATATCTTTACAAGATTCTATACATTTCTACACTATTCCAGCGTATCTTTTTTGTCATTCATCCTGCAATGTTGACTTTTCTAGATGTTTTACAGCACAGACGACTGATGACGATGGCTATCTGTTAGAAGCTAATTTATCAGCTATGCGCGTAGTCTCTGGTAGCCTGTATTTTGGCGTACAGCGCAATACATAATCAATTGCTGTAGTCAAGCTAATTTTATGACCACTAGAAATATACAAAGGTTTAACCCCGATGCGAGTCCGTAAAACGGCACCGATGGTTTCACCTTTATGTACTAGTGGTTGCCAACTACCTCTGGTTTCAGGCAATTCCTGATGCTTGCCAATTAACAGTGATTTCGCCACGCCAATTGTCGGCATATCCAAAATTATCCCTAGATGGCTGGCTATACCAAATCTGCGAGGATGGGCAATGCCTTGTCCATCACAAAGAATAATATCTGGTGCGGTTTGAATTTTTTCTAAAGCATCAAGTACAGCAGGAATTTCTCGAAATGACAGGAAGCCAGGAATGTAAGGAAACGAAGTAGGACGGTGTGCTAGGGTTGTTTCTACGACTTGCAAATCAGGAAAACTTAGCACTGCTACAGCTGCGCGGCTAATTGTACCATCAGCTTCAAAACCCATATCTACACCGGCAACATAGCTGATAGGTTCTGTTAGTTTATCTTCTGTAATTACTTGTTCACGCAAATTTTCTTGAATAGTGATAGCTTCCTCTAGTGTTTGAGGCCAAGCATGACGTTGATAAATCTTCATAATTAATTATATTAGTTTTAGTAGGGGAGCAAAAAATACAGTTTAATTGGTGCGTAGACGCAAAGCGGCTTGTCGTCAGACATCGCTGATTTTATTAAAGTTATTTAATCATTCATTAATAGTATTATCAGACCCATCTTTTGTACTTCGGATCAATGCTGTTCCCTGTTGTTTCTCTAACACAGGTATGTTCAGTCATCAAACCGGATTCCTATACAAACAGCACAAGCTAATCTATTGACTGTAACCCAGCAAAGCCAGATAAAAGCAATAAACAGCCAAATTCACTGATATTCAGCCACTCTACCTACAGGTTGATCTTATCTCTAACTCAGAAGCGATAAACTTCACTCTACAGGTCGATCCCAAAGTAGGATGATTGAACGTAAATATAAGTTAGGTGAAATTTGCAAGAAACATTATTGTGAAGAAAACAAAAACAATTGATGGCTATATAGGCTTGTCTCCAGCCACAATTAAATTAATTCACAATAAGGATTTTCTGTAAATATCCACCTTGAAATCACCAAAAGTGAAGCATATTTTAATACTTTTTTGCGCCAATATTTAATCTAAATGATGGCCAAAAATTGCTTCTCTGAAAAAATATAACTTATGTGTTGTTAACGTTTTTTTGAGGATTCCCAATGAAGAATATGACTTTTGTTCTATCTCTATTGCGTCCAGTACGTTTTCTAATTGTAGCTTTTACCTGTGCATTATTGCTGTTCTCTAATGCATTTCCTGCGTTGGCAATTGAAAGCTCTCAAAGCAAGCCTACTGATGCTACAACACAACTTTTAGAAACTCAAAAGAAAACTGATGAAGTCGGTAGATCTGCACCTCCAGGACTAAAGAAAGTGCAAGAAGAGTCTAACAAAGGACTCAACGAAGTTCAAGGAGATGCTGACATTGATAAAATGAAGCGTCCTGAAAATTCTCAAGATGCAACTACAGTTGAAGATGAAGTTGAAAATCTGTTAGAAAAAGTAACAGGCAAGAAGTAAAAAGTAATGATGCTAATTAGCAGGTTCAAAAGTAATCTAAGTAATAATATTTGGTAATGCTGAGTAATCCTTAAATGATAATTATTTACCAAGAAGATACTTTGACTGCTAGTTAGTGTAAATACTCTTCATTCTCACTTCTATATACTGTTACTCTGTTGAGACACTTTGGCAGATAAAATTTGTCAAGGTGTCTATTTTTATTTATAATAATTAATTGACAGTAAGATTTTTATCAAAATAGAATTCAGGAGTCAGGAGCTAGAATTCAGAATTGAATTCTGTGCGAGTGGCGGATGAATAAGTGGGTTTAAGTCCCCCGCTAAATCGAAGATTTAGCGGTTTACAATTGTGTCAGTGGTCTTTTTCCCCCACTAATTGATTCTGAACGGCAGTTGCTTTATGCCGGGGAACCCGTCCACCGCACTGCCTCCTCCTGAATTCTGACTTCTGAATTCTTCTTCAAATTATAAGTCATAAATCAATCTAACCTTAGGTTGTAAATAATTATGCTCTGGCAATCTTTCTTATGGTTGATGTAAATAATGTTTGGTTTTTGTGAACTTATAAATAAGTCTATTTAGGAATTAAAGTTAATGCGTGCGATCAACATTGGTTTGACAGAAGAACAGCGTCAAGGTGTGGCAAATCTGTTGAATCAAGATTTAGCAGATGCCTATCTCCTTTTAGTGAAAACTAAAAAATATCATTGGGATGTCGTCGGCCCTCAGTTTCGCAGTCTGCACCAGCTATGGGAAGAACACTACGAAAAACTGACTCTAAATATTGATGCTTTGGCAGAACGAGTTCGTGCTTTGGGTTGTTACCCAGTTGGTTCATTGGAAGGATTTCTCAAAATTGCTACTCTTAAAGAACATTCAGGTGATGTTCCTACAGCTACTGGCATGGTAGCTAACCTTGTAGAAGACCACGAACAGATTATTCGCAATTTAAGAGAGCATGTTGACCAGTCCAGTGAAGAGTTTCATGATGAAGGAACTGCTGACTTTTTAACTGGACTTATGGAAGAGCATGAAGAAATGGCTTGGATGCTGCGCTCTTTTATTGAAGGACAAGAAATACAGCCAGATGGAACAAAGCCAGGCACAGGGACAAAAACCCCTGTGGGTGTGTAGTTCAACGCAGATTTATCACTCAATGTAGAGTCTGACTGAATATTTTAGGCTGCGGGAAAAACTCATCTGCCGCATTTGCCTGTTTGCCAGTTAGGTATAAAAAAGCAGATTTTAAGGAGTATTCAGGTGCCAGAAGTCTATCAAGCAGAACGTACTATCTCAGCGGTAGTTAAAGAACAGAAGCAAGTTGATGATGTGATTCGACGTTTACTCGACAGAGGCGTACCCAGAGATCATATTTCGGTCATGGGGAGAAATTTTCAGTCGGAAACTAGAATTGCAGGCTTCATTACTAAGAGGGATGTAATTTTAGGAGGCTTGAGAACAGGGGCGATTTTTGGTTCTCTGTTTGGTTCTTTCCTGAGTTTGCTTACAGGTGTAGGTGTACTGTTCATTCCCTTTGTTGGCTCTATTGTGGCTGCTGGGCCAATTAGTGCCATACTGTTAGGGGCTGCAAGTGGTGCGATCGCAGGTAGTGCTGGTGCTGGTTTAGTATCAGTTCTGACAACTTTGGGAATGCCAGAAGATAAAGCAGCTATTTACCAAACTCGTTTACAAGCTGGCGAATTCCTCGTCATGGCAGAAGTTCCCAGCGATCGCGCTGGCGAATTTCAGTTGTTACTAGAAAGTGCTGGTGCTGAAGAAATCCATACACTAGATAAACCACTGGCTCGTCCTTGTAAAGGCCCATGCAACAGTCCAGAAGATTTGTCGCCGGAAGTCCGCGCTCATCTTTCTGAAGAAGCTCAACGGGTATTTATTGAGCGTTACAATGCAGTGTTAAATGAAACGAGTGACGAGTTTAATGCTGAACAAGCTGCTTGGGAATCTGTGCATCAGCGCTTTGATGAAGACGAAAACGGTATTTGGTCAAAAGCGAAGGTGAACGTTTAAGCGATCGTCTAACTCGGTTTGTTAGCAAGAAATCAATATCAGTCATAGGGTGATAGGAAATGTATACAAAGTTCCTATCACCTTATTTTTGTGTTCTTCATTGCACCCAGGCGACTGAAATCGCTAGGGCTAAAATCTGAGTTTAGGAAAATTGCATCACTGATGGTGCGTTTAGCTACTGGAACGGATAATACTACTGAGGTTGTCACTGTCGCGTAAGGAATAAAGCGATCAACTAATTGTTCCAAGTGACTAACCGATGTGACGACGACTTTGACTAGATAATGATCACTACCCGTTACGCGATAACAAGTTTCGACTTCTGGCGATTCTTGCAGCAACAAGCGAATCTCATTGCATTGATGCCCAAAAGATTTGATGGTAATAAATGCAGCGATCGCTAATCCCAATTTTTCTAGGTTTAATTCGGCTCGATAACCAGTAATAATCCCGGATTCTTCCAATCGACGCACTCGTTCTGCAACCGCCGGTGAAGATAACCCAACCCTTTGTCCTAATTCCTTAAATGGAATACGAGCATCTTCTTGCAGAATGGTCAGGATCTGCCAACTAATTTCATCGAGGAATTTTTGAGAATTAGGGAGCATATTTAGTAAAGTAAAATTTGCAAATTACACTTTTATTTTAAGTATTTTTTGCATAAAACCTATTTTTATCTATTTATTTAGGCAATATAACTTTATATACTAAGAGCATTGAATGATTGGAGTGTTCCATCAATGCCAATGCAAACTGAAATTTTGGTACGCCCATTGACATCATTTTTAGGGGCAGAAATTGCAGGAGTTGATGTTTCAAGGACACTTTCAACAAATACTTTAAAAAATCTAAATGATGCTCTAATTAAGCATCAGCTACTTGTTTTACGAAATCAAACTTTAACTGTTGAACAACAGATTGCTTTTAGTGCCAACTTTGGACAATTAGAACAATTTAATCCCCATCCAAATTACCAACAGTATCCGGAAATTTTTCCAGTATCTAATCGAAAAGAAGATGGCTATTTAAATGTAGGGCATTACTGGCATCATGACGGTTCATTTTTAGAAACACCAACTTATCTATCGCTGTTTTATTTTCTGAAAGCGCCTCAAAAAGGAGGAGATTTTCTGTTCACTAATATGTATATTGCTTACGAAACACTACCAGAAAAACTCAAACAGCAGGTAGAATCTCTCAAAACAATACATCGCAATCAAGTAGTGCATTCACTTGTGCGATCGCATCCCATAACAGGACGCAAAGCACTTTATATCAACATGGGATTAACGGTTGGTATTGTGGGATTTTCTCATGAGGAGAGTGTCTGGCTGATTCGAGATTTAAATCGTCATCTTAACCGTCCAGAATTTGTTTATCGTCACAAGTTGCAAGTAGGAGATTTGATCATTTGCGACAATACCTCTGTTGCTCATTTTGCCACTTATGCAGACCCACAATATCCCCAGTTACAGCGCCGAACAAGCATTTGCGGAACCGTCCAATTTTAGGAATTCTAAATATAGAACCATGACAGAACTCAAATTGCTTTCTCCAACAACTCTCGGCAATTTAGAACTTCCTAATCGCATAATTATGGCACCTCTAACTCGTTGCCGTGCTGGAGATGGCTATATCCCTCAACCGATGAATGGAATTTACTACGCCCAGAGAGCATCTGCTGGGCTGATCATTAGTGAGGCAACGCAAGTGGCACGAGATGGCATTGGCTACCCGAATACACCTGGAATTTATACGTCAGAACAAGTGAAAGGCTGGAAAAATGTTACAGATGCTGTCCATGCTCTAGGTGGACGCATCTTTCTGCAACTGTGGCACGCTGGACGAGTTGCTCATCCTTCATTATTACCAGCTGGTGAAATCCCGATCGCGCCTAGTGCAATTGCCGCAAACTGTCTGGCAGATACCGCCCAAGGGCAACAACCTCACGTTACACCTAGAGCGATCGCTCTACAAGAAATTTCCCAGATTGTGGCACAGTTCCAACAGGGCGCAAAAAATGCGATCGCGGCTGGATTTGACGGTGTAGAAATTCACAGCGCTAACGGATATTTACTTGATCAATTTTTGCAAGATAACTCTAATCAGCGATGCGATGAATATGGCGGTTCTGTCCAAAACCGAACACGTCTGCTATTAGAAGTTGTGCAAGCAGTCGTTGAAGTTTGGGGAAAAGAAAAAGTAGGAGTACGAATATCACCAAGTAGTACTTTTAATGATATGAGAGACTCCCACCCGACCAAAACTTT
Source organism: Nostoc sp. CHAB 5844 (assembly GCF_020829595.1). GTDB lineage: Bacteria > Cyanobacteriota > Cyanobacteriia > Cyanobacteriales > Nostocaceae > Nostoc_B. The sequence continues at coordinate 18,520 of NZ_JAIVFW010000053.1, read as the reverse complement.
TAGCTACGTTGTCAAGGCGTTAAATCAATTTGCACTAGCCTATCTGCATGTGGTTGAACCACGTATTCAAGGAAATGTCACTATTACTGAAGATAGTCAAGGGTTGGGTGCAAAGTTTTTTCGCTCTATTTTTCAAGGTGAAATCATCACAGCAGGGGGGTATAATTGCGAAACAGGTGAAGCGATTTTACAAGAGAATCATGCTGATTTCGTTGCTTACGGTCGTCTGTTTCTCGCTAATCCAGATTTACCAAAACGCTTTGCACTCAAGGCGAACCTTAATCGCTATGATCGCAGTACATTTTATAGCAACGGTGAACAAGGTTATATAGATTACCCTGCACTCGAATATTAAATTAAGACTTAGAATTACGAATTTCTAATCAGTTGCAAAATTCTAAAATGTGTTTAGCGGTTATTTGTGGTTGCTCTAAATGAGGGATATGACCTGAGTCTTGTATCCAAATCAGTTTACTGTTGGGAATTGCTCGTTTAAATCGCTTGGCATCTGTAGTGCCTAAAATTTTATCTGAGTTGCCCCAAAGAATTAATGTTGGTTGCACGATTTGTGCCAGATGCTTAAATCTAAAAGCACTGTAACCACCACTTTTAGTAAAAGCAATTAAAGCTAGATGCCAACTCGGCATTTCTAAATGTAACCCACCACAACATGAGGCATCCAGGGAAACTAGACTGGGGTTTTTATAGGCAGAACGAGAAATGCGATCGCGCACTTTCGGATGACGCAAAAATTGCGTAGCCCAATTATCTAACGGCGGAAACATGAATTTCGCCAATGCTGAACCCGCCCTCAACCCAGCACTATCAATTAATACCAGTTTTTTGACTACTTCTGGGTAAGTGAGAGTAAAATCAATCGCGGCTGCACCCCCCATCGACGCACCCACCAAAATTACAGGCTCCTTAATTAAGGTTTTCCAGAAATAATATAGATGGGTTTTAATGGCAACCGGGCTAAATGGGATGCCTGCGAGTCTGTCGGTAAAGCCAAAACCGAGTAAGTCCACTGCCCAAGTTTGATTATTTTCTGCCAGCAGTGGTAACAGCCGCCGGAATTCTAAGATGGAACTATCAAAGCCGTGAATTAGTAAAATTGGTGTGCCACCACTGCCTTGTTTAACATAGGTTGTGGTGATTGGCTGATGAGATAAAGGAGTAGCGATCGCTTGAGTTTGAATACTGCGAGCCAGTGCGATCGATTCTGGTTCGGTTAATTGCCCAGCTGCGGCAGGTAGAAAGCTTGGAAACATAACTTATAGTTTACAATGTTGTGCTACCCTTATGTATTGCTGATTGTGACGAATCACAAATAATTCAGCCAAATTTGATGAAAGAAGTTGAGAAGCGATCAATTTTAGTACACTCTGTTATTTCCAATTTATAAATAAATAATACATTTAAACTTAGTATGTATACTGTGATTACTTTCAAGGCTGATTACGCTACAATATGAATAAAAACTAGGCTAATAAGTATGCCTCCAGCTTAGACTAGTGTAGACAAAATTGGTGTAAAAAAACTGTACAATCTAAGTAAAAACTAGGCTAACAAGTATGTCTCCAGCTTGGGCTAGTGTAGACAAAATTGGTGTAGAGAAACTGCTCGAAGAACTTCAAAGTAAACGGGAACCACAGCATAAGCAGCAGTTTCAAATCGCTGTTATTGGACGTACTGGTACAGGCAAGTCTAGTTTGATTAACAGCCTGGGGGGTAGAAAAATTGCTCCAGTCGGTAACTATGAACCAGTAACAGCAAAGGTAGAAAAGTACTCTTTCACAGTCGGCAAGGCTCAACTGAGTATCGTAGATACTCCAGGTATCGGTGATGATGAACAAGAAGAAAGATACCTGGATGCTATACGCCAGATAGTAGAGCAGTCTGACTCATTTCTTTTTGTAAGTATCCTCCCGGAATCTAGAGTCAGTGGTGATGAGAAAAGAGCTATTAAAATAATCTCAGAGAAACTTGGTTCAAAAGTTTGGGAACGCTCAACAATTGTTTTTACTTTCTCCGATTATGTTGAACCATCACAATATGCAATTGCTCTCCAGAAGAGAACAGAACTTCTTCGGAAAGTAATAGCAAAACACGCTGGTGTAGCAGTTGCTAATAATGTTTCGGCTGTTGCAGTTGATAACAAAAATGAAAAAGTTATCGTCTTGTCTGGAAATGGTTTTACGGAAGCGAGTCAGTCAATAGAAGATACTCAGAAATCGTCGGAGGTCAGAATTTCTTTATTGATAGAATCTCTTCAAGCTGAAGATGCTCAAGTCCGTGCAGCAGCAGCATTGGCACTTGGTAAAATCGGCGATGAGAAAGCAATCCCTTTTCTATGTGATCTACTAGCTGCGGATCAAAATCCTGAAGTTCGTCGTAACGCAGCTGAGGCTTTGGGTATGATTGGTAGTCAGGAAACAGAGATAAAAGGCTAGTAGTGATCACAAATCCTGACTACAAAATTCTGGCTATCTCGTCTTTGTGTAATGCTCTACTTACAGATCCAGACTTCAGCGTTCGGTGCAGTGCGGCTAAAGCTTTAGGTAAAATATGTAACGAGGAAGCTATTCCTGCACTATCGAAAGCTTTAAGTGATACAGAGGCAAATGTACGCTCCTATGCTGCTGAAGCGCTGGGAAAAATTGGAGAGAAGAATAAAATGAGTGGCGATCGCACAATCAATACAGGTGGTGGACACTACTATGAGTCTATCAACACGGATGGTGGTAACTATATTCAAGGCGATTATATTAATATGAGTCAGGATTTGGCTCAGGCAGCCGCCCAAATTCAAGACTTGATTGAGCAGCTACAAAAGCAAGGTATGACTGTTGATGTTGCACAAGAGCAAGTCGCAAAAGATATAGTAACTCAAGCTCAAAACAACCCGACAATCAAGGCAAAACTTGTAAAGTGGGGTCAGTCTTTGGGAAACGCAACAGTCAGTGATGTGGTTAAAGGTATTGTCAAACTTGCCATTCGCTCTGCGGGAATTCCACTACCTTAATTAAAGTAAGTTCCAATGTCACAATTGGAGCAAAACCCTCGTAGAATAAAAATTACTTATTTAGTGTCTCAGGAGCTAATGCCATGCCAATGGCGGTTGGCGTAATCGAAACTCTAGGTTTTCCATCTGTGTTAGCCGCAGCAGATGCAATGGTGAAATCTGCCGCAGTCACGCTGGTATATTATGGTCTAGCAGAAAGTGGCCGCTTTGTTGTCGCTGTCCGAGGACAAGTTGCTGAAGTAAACAGAGCTGTTGAACAAGGTATTAATGCTGGGGAGCAAGTAAAGGCTGAAACAGTAATCACCTATTATATAGTTCCTAATCCCCCGGAAAATGTGGAAACGATACTACCAATCCACTTCACCGAAAAATCCGAACCTTTCCGTATCTTCTAAAAGATTTTGCCATTAAAATCTGTAACGAAGCTTTCTACAATTAACTTGTAGCGTTACCACATACGTTTATTTATACAGGAGATTGCTAATGTCACTACAAGCCGTTGGTTCGTTGGAAACTAAAGGTTTTCCTGCTGTACTAGCAGCAGCAGACGCGATGGTAAAAGCTGGACGAGTTACTCTCGTTGGTTATATCCGAGTTGGTAGCGCACGTTTTACAGTAAATATTCGCGGAGATGTTTCGGAAGTGAAAACCGCGATGGCTGCCGGTGTGGAAGCAGCAGAAAATGTTTATGGTGGAACATTAGAATCTTGGGTAATAATTCCACGTCCCCATGAAAACGTCGAAGCTGTTTTACCAATCGCTTATACAGATCAAGTTCAACAGTATCGAGACTCTGTAGAAAATCCCATCGTCAGGTCTTCTAACGGACGATAGAGTTAGATTCATCAGCTATTAAGCACACAGCTAAAGTCAAAAGTCTACAGTCCCACTACTAATCAATGATTAATAATTGAGACTAGACTATTGACTTTTTGCTAGAAATGTTGTCGCAATTTAAGTCTATTTAATTGTGATCGGTGTCAGCCACAACTATGACCTTCAGCACCTGACAAATTACTTGCAGGGATAATTAGCAAATTTGAAGATAAATTAATAAAAAATTTCATTATCCATAGCATTGGATTTTAAGAAAATTATAGTGTTGGCGATCGCTTTACTCTCTCAAAAAATTTTTAAATATATAGATAAAATTAAGGAGTTGACTGTAACTTATGGCTTTCAGCAGTGAAAACTACAGATAAATTTCAGCAAATTAGTCGAGATTGATAAGAAAAATTACATAATTACCCGATGCCTAAAAAAAGACTCTAGTAGGTGAAACTTATTTCCTTAAAATCACGTCTGGACATGGGTAAATTCCACTAGTTCTTTTGCAGAAGTGTAAACTTTCAGTTTTTACTAACTGAACCTCAATCGCAACTTTGTCCTTATCAGTTTTGGACAAATATACTTTTTGAGTTTCTTGAATAAAAGTTTACAAAAATTAAAATATTTCCGAGATAGAGACAAATTTCTCAATACTAGAATTTTTAGTAATCAGAGAATAAAAGCCAAAACCTCAAAGTGAAATCTTCTGCATAAAGTTCGCAAATAAAAACGTAATAAGAATAGAATCGCTGAATTGTCTTCATGAAAGTGACCGATTCATGGACAACTGCCAGCCAATATGTTAAGAGTGACGAATGGGGGTTGTGATGCAAACTTTACGACAGGGTTTTGAGGAGCGCAATCTCACTATGGCAACAGATGCAGAGAAACTGGCGCAGTATTGGCGTAAGCGCTTGGCTGTAGAGACTCCAGAACAAAGTGCATCTGTGAGGGAGAGTATTGTTCTATGGCTTTTGGGTAAAGACTTAAAACGATTTGAATTATTAGACCCTAAAGAACTTGAGATTAGCAAGCAAGCGATGGAGTATCGCTGGAAAATTTTACGTCAACGCTACTTGGGAATTGGTAGAGAACGTGCTTATCGCAACTTAATCACTCGATTGGGGAGTTTAGTTAGCTTACGGAATAAAATTCAAACTTGGATAGCACTAAGCCGCGATCGCCAACGTAGTGTTATGGATGTATTACAAGAAGTCATCCAAGAATTACTGCAAAACGATAATTATATGCAACAGCAAATGGCTTGCATTGCAGAATTTACTAACGACAGACGACTGCAAGATACACTACTGTTTGCCAGTATAGAAGAGTATGCTTTGCGACCAGTACGCAATCAACCCTTACTCGTGTACAGGTTTGTCAATTACTTACGTCGGACTCAGCGTGGTGGCTTAACTCAAGTACCAGGTAGTGACATGGTGAGACTTGTTTCCGAAGAAATTCTTACCGATGACAGTGACAATCGCGTTAACTTGGTAGACACGCAAGCGATCTCCGAATATCAAGAAGCACAACAACTAGAAGAACAACAGTCAATGCGGCAATCTGTACAAACAGATTTTGCCGACTACTTACAAGAAAATCTCGGACAAGAAGCAGTAGCTTGGCTGCGGCTATATCTCCAAGGTAAATCTCAAGATGAGATTGCCAAGCAACTCAACAAACCGATTCGGGAAATCTACCGCCTGCGCGAAAAAATCAGCTACCATGCAGTCCGTGTCTTTGCCCTCAAAGGTAAACCCGAACTAGTCAATAGCTGGCTATCAATTTCCTTAGAAGAACATAATTTGGGACTCACACCCAGCCAATGGCAGCAACTTTATCAAAAGTTAACTCCGATTGGGCGGCAAGTATTAGATTTACGCAAAGCTGGCAATTCCATTGAAACTGTAGCCCAACAGTTAAATCTCAAAAGCCATCAAGCAATGGGAGAATGGACAAAAATCTATCTTGCAGCCCAATCGTTGAGAACCGAAGAAAAAGGAGTATAATAAGCGATCGCAATTAATCTTCATAAACACGCTCATTAAGCAAAAAGCAGTTGATTTGGGACTTTGCAGGACGCACTTGGGAGAGCAACCTTTCTTTCTGCTTCTTGAGCCATTTAATAGAGCATCATCTTACTGAGAGTAATTAATTTAACTTTTAACAAGATAACAAAGTATATTTATTTACTGCCAACTAACTTAGAGCCAAATAAAATATAAGGAAAGTTTAAAAAATCAAACCTATGTTGTCTTCAGAGGACAAACCAAAGGATACCGAAGCGAGTGGGCAGCAAGTACTATCGAATATATCGGTAAACTTAGAGCAAGAAAGCGATCGTGAACAAGTATTTCAGCTAATTGATCATCTCCTCTCTTTTGAAGCTTGTCTGTACCACCAAATTTTGCCCTTTAGATTAGAAGGCAACAAATTACTCCTCGGTATGGTGCATTCACAAGACAGCGGTGCATTAGATTACGTGAATCGGATCTTGTCTTATATCAACTGCACAATGGTGATTCAAGAAATTGCCACTGACAGCCACCGCAGTATACTCTCAGCCTACCTCAACTATAAAAATACACTTAGCTCAGGTATTAAAACAGTCAACTATCAAGCAGACTTTGCCCTAAACCAAGAGCAACTCCATCACTCTGACATCACCTCATCTCCACATCAACAGCAACCACCAGCATCAATGGTGGCGCACAGAGAAACTCCTCAGAATGCTCAAAAATTAACAAATTTTCCCCCGCTTCCAGAACCCAACCTTTCTGCTTTAGTGCAGAAGCTCAAACAAGAAGTTACCGAAGCAGCACTTACAACTAATTTAAATATCCTGCCAGTCCCTACGCCAGAACTATCAACACCTGTAGAAGTGTTAGCATCACTCCCACCCAAGAAACTACTAGAAGAATTACTAGGACGAGTTCTGGGTGGCGGAATTGGTCGCTTGTATTTAGAAAGACAACCTTACAAAGGTAGAATACTCTGGAGTGATAATGGTGTTTTGCAGTCTGTATTAGACAATTTGCCTCTGTCAGTTTTTCAAGGCGTACTTAATGAATTAAAGCGATTTGCTGGCCTACCTGTTACCACAATTACAGAACCAAAACAAATAGAAAAAGAATGTGTATATCAACAAAACCGTTTGTTATTACGCTTGCGAGTGATGCCAGGAATTTATGGTGAAGAAGCAACACTACAAGTATTACGGGGAGCAGCCTTAAAGTTTTATCAACAACAACAGTTAGCTCGTCTTAGCCGCGATGTCTTGGGCATTTCTCAACAACTCAGCTATAAATTACAAGAAATACATCAAAGACTACTACTCAACTCTAGCCTGACACCAGAGCAATCCGATGCTTTAGATGCTTTAAATCGCATAGTAGAAAATTTAGACCAACAAGTTAAAGTACTCACAGCAAATAACGATTCAATCAGCAAATAATAAATCACAATTGGGTCAGTAAAACCGCTGATTTCGATCCCTGACAGAATTGCTATGTTGTAGAAGAACATTAGTCCGATAAACCATAGATTGTTAGTTTAAATTTTTACATTTTTTATATGTATTAATACTATGGTAACGGTTTTAAAACTTATAGTAGTTAAGTTAATTTTCCATTATTAAATTCATTTTTTACAGATATTTCATGCAGACTGAGGTTTTTAGTGAACTTTTCCCCTTGCTGAGTACAGCCAACCCACAAACTTTAGAATGGCTGCTCAACGTTGCAATTGATCACGAATATCCCATAGGACGAGCCGTGTTAATGGAAGATGCCTGGGGTAATGCAGTTTACTTTGTGGTATCTGGCTGGGTTAAAGTCCGCCGTACCTCTGGCGATGATTCTGTTGCTATAGCAATTTTGGGTCGGGGTGACTTTTTTGGAGAAATGGCAATTTTAGATGAATCTCCGCGTTCCACTGATGTCATTGCCCTTTCGCCTGTAAAGTTACTCAGCATTTCTCGTGAGCGTTTTATTCAAATTTTGTTTAAAGATCCACAATTACATCATCGGATGTTGCAACTGATGGTGCGAAGATTGCGGCAAATTAACCAGCGCCTACAAATCCGCTCTTCACCACCAGCTGTGAAACTGGCTCACACCTTAGTCAGTTTGGGCGAAAGTTATGGACAAGAATCAGAACAAGGTAAAGAAATTTTTAATATTCCCTTTAAAGATCTGGCAGAAGTGACAGAAATCGGAGTAGAGGAAACCACCAAAATCATGGAAAAACTACATGAAAAAGGATGGATCACAATTGACAATGTTAATAACATCATTCACTTGGTTAACTTCAAGCAATTGATGAATTTGGCAGGCAAAGTCTAATTTTGGGTCGAGTTGCCGAAATCACTATACATAAGTTCTTCAGGCCAGAGGCTGGCTAACGTTACCACTAACAGCTGTTGCCATTGTCAGGAAAGCCTTGACGAAATTTTAAACGGCAGAAACCGCATAGGCAACTTTTCGCGATCGCGTTAAGCATTAAGTATTGAGTTACAAGTTTTGAAATCAGGTCTATTGACTATTGCGGATGAAAAACTTCTAAGCATTAAGAATGCTGGAAACACATCCTAGGTAGGAAAAATTAATTAATTATGGATAAAAAGACCTGAAACTTTCACATCAACTATAAAATATTAATTAATTGTAAATTTTTTCAAAATCTCACTTTTAGACTATTTTATTCCTAGTTCTTTACAAAGTCCCTCCATTGACTATTAATTATTGACTAATAACTATAAACTCATAACTTATCACTCCTGTCTACTACTACAAATGACTGAAGCAACAGCACCTCGTCTCGAAATTGGCGTTAAGGAAACCGTGCCGACGATTCATTACCTGGTAGCAATGCCCCAACCAGAAACCCATCTGTTTGAGGTAAGCTTGCAGCTTGTTAATCATTCATCCCCAACATTAGATTTGAAAATGCCCGTGTGGACACCAGGTTCCTACTTAGTGCGGGAATACGCCAAAAATTTACAAGATTTTGCTGCCTTTGCGGGAGAGCAGCCTTTGACTTGGCGTAAAATCAGTAAAAATCACTGGCAGGTAAATACAAACGGTATATCTGAATTAACGGTGCGTTACCGCATATTTGCCAATGAGCTATCGGTACGGACAAACCATTTGGATAGCACCCACGGTTATTTCAACGGCGCGGCGCTGTTCTTTAGATTACGAGGTTGTGAAGGGCTACCAATTCAAGTTACTATTGTGCCGCCGCATCCTGAATGGCGAGTGACTACTGCTTTACCCTCAGTTGAGGGACAGTCCTCTACTTTTTATGCTGTCGATTTTGATACTCTTGTAGATAGTCCCTTTGAAATTGGTTATCACAAGTTATACCACTTTGAAGTTTTAGGAAAACCTCATGAACTGGCTATTTGGGGGCAAGGAAATTACCAAGCACAAAGAATAATTGCCGATATTCAAAAAATTATTCACGTAGAAGCACAGATGTTTGGCGGTTTGCCTTACGAAAGATATGTATTTCTACTGCATTTGTTTGCCCAAGCTTATGGAGGTTTGGAGCATAAAAACTGTTGCTCCTTAATTTATCAGCGTTTTGGTTTTAGCTCAGCAGATAAATACGATCGCTTCATCCAACTTGTGGCACACGAGTTCTTTCACTTATGGAATGTTAAACGCATTCGCCCAAAAGCTTTAGAAGTTTTTGACTACGACCGGGAAAACTATACATCTTCTTTGTGGTTCTGTGAAGGAACTACCAGTTACTATGATTTGCTGATTCCTTTGCGGGCAGGAATTTATGATGCTAAATCATATTTTCATAATTGGAGTAAGGAAATTTCTAGATTTTTGACCACACCAGGGCGGAAAGTGCAATCACTTGCCGAGTCAAGTTTTGATGCTTGGATTAAACTCTATCGCCCAGATGCTAATAGCAGTAATTCCCAAATTTCCTACTACTTGAAGGGAGAAATGGTGTCTTTATTGCTAGATTTGCTGATTAGAGAGCGATCTGGCAATCAGCGTTCCCTGGATGATGTGATGCGGCAAATGTGGCGCAAGTTTGGTAAACAAGAAATTGGTTACACTCCAGAACAATTGCAGGAAGTTATTGAATCTGTAGCAGACATGGATTTGACTGGCTTCTTTAACAGCTATATTAATAGCACTGAAGAATTGCCTTTTAATCAGTACTTAGAACCTTTTGGCTTACAGGTAATTGTGGACAAAGAAGAAGAACCTTACTTTGGTTTGAGGTTAAACACCGAGAATGGGCGGGAAATTGTGAAGTTTGTCGAATTCGGTTCCCCTGCACAATTAGCAGGAATTGATGCAGGGGATGAGTTACTAGCTATTGCCGGCATACGTGTAACATCTCATCAACTAAGCGATCGCTTAAAAGATTACCAACCAAACGACATTATTCAGGTAACAGTTTTTCATCAAGATGAACTGCGTACCTGTTCTGTCACTCTTGCTGCACCACGTCCCAGTAAGTATCAAATAGTTCCAGTCAACCATCCTAATGCCATCCAAAAAGAAAATTTTGCTGGCTGGTTAGGTGTACCGCTCATCACTCTTCGCTAATACTGCTACTTTTGAATATCTTGAGTTTTGAGTGATCACCAATAGGGGCGCAATATATTGCGCCCCTAAACACATATCCTAATAAAGACTCAGCAGACAGAACAAATAGACCTCATTTTTTTCAAAAAATTAAATTTATGAAGCCTATCTCTAGCTTGAGCATAGCTGTTTTATACTTGAGCAAGATGAAATTAATCTATTGATGTTAGCCTACTTAAAATCTCCCTAAAAAGAGAGACGTGTAACCGTAATTTAATCAATTGAAATAATTAATTGTTAATTTTATTTGAAATTTTCACAAATAGAGTATGCACTTTTTTGATAAGTTATACATAAATATTTCCCAAAACCAAAGTTTATTATTTGTAGGTCTTGATCCCAACCCAGAGATGATACCTCCTCGTTATCAGTCTCAAGATGTAATTACTGGTTTGGGAAATTGGTTGCAATTTATTATTGCAGAAACTGCTGATTTTATCTGTGCTTATAAGCCAACACTCGGCTTTTATGAAGCATTAGGCATTCCAGGTTTAGAACTGCTGTACAAAACTTTAGCTGCGATACCAAGTCATATTCCAATTATTTTAGATGCAAAACATAGTGATTTAAATACTAGTAGTATTTTTGCCCACACTGTATTTACACAATGGCAAGTGGATGCAATTACTCTCAGCCCATATCCAGGGCAAGATCATGTTGCACCGTTTTTAGTTTATCCTGATAAAGCCGTATTTATTTTATGCTGTACTTCTAATCCTGGAGCAGAAACTCTACAACAATATCCTGCTAATGATTCACCTCTTTATTTGCAAGTCGTCAAAGAAGCCAAAAACTGGGGAACACCAGAAAAATTAGGTTTAGAAGTGGGAACTACAAATCCTGAAGTTTTGGGGTTAATTCGAGCAGTTGCACCGGAACGAACCATCATGGTACGTAGCATTTGGGCTGAGGGTAGTAACCTCAAGCAAATTTTAGAAGCTGGCTTGAATACTAATGGTGATGGCTTGCTAATTCCTGTACCTCAGGATATGTTGGCAAACCCAAATTTATCACAGGAAATTCAGTCTTTACGGGCTGAAATTAATCAAACAAAAAGCCAAATAACTTCTGACATTTCTAGCTGTTCTGTATGGTTATCTGATATTCATTTTGAGGAGCAGCAACGCCAGAATGATTTAATTTTGCAACTTTATGATATTGGTTGCATTATGTTTGGTAAATTTGTCCAAGCATCAGGAGCAATATTTCCATATTACATAGACTTACGGAAAATTATTTCTAATCCCCAAGTTTTTAATCAAGTTCTCAGTGCCTATGAAAAAATTTTAAGAAACCTAACTTTTGATAGATTAGCAGGTATTCCTTATGGTTCTTTGCCAACTGCTACTGGTTTAGCCTTACGTTTGAATTGTCCAATGGTTTTCCCACGTAAAGAAGTAAAAGCACATGGAACACGTAAGGTAATTGAAGGCAACTTCTCGGCTGGAGAAATAGTAGTGGTAATAGATGATATTTTAATTAGCGGTAAAAGTGTGATGGAAGGAGCAGAAAAGTTAAAATCTGCTGGCTTAAATGTGCATGATATTGTAGTTTTAATTGACCATGAACAAGGAGTGCAAGAAAAACTACTAGAAAATGGTTACAGAAGTCATGCAGTTTTTACTATTTCACAAATCATCACAACTTTATACCAAGCAAAACGCATCAATGATGAACAACTTTTAGCTTTTACACAAAGCTAGTACAACATGGCGTAAGTCTAGCTACCATTTGAAACAGGCAAAAAACTTATAAAACAAGCACTTTTTCTGCTTAATTTTTACCTTTGTCTTATTGTACTAGGAATAATTATGAATTTAACAATTAATCGACTACTAAAATGGCTAATTGTAACACTGTTATTTCCACTATTGTTTCTCAATGGATGGTTATTGTTGCGATTTTTTCAATATTTTCAACCTTTAGTAACTATTCTTGTTTTAGCGTCTTTATTTGCTTTTATTTTAAATTACCCTGTTTCATTATTGGAACGACAGGGAGTTAAACGCAACTATGGAGTCACATTAGTTTTTATCTTAGCTACTTTTATCCTGGTGATTTTGGGTATTACATTATTGCCCATAGCTTCCGAGCAATTTAATGAAATGGTGAGATTACTGCCTCAATGGATTGATTCTACTGAAGCAAAATTACAAGGTTTAAATGATTGGGCTTTTAGCCAAAGTAGCAGCATAGATTTTAGTCAAATTTTTACTAAAGTTACTGATAAAATTCCTGATGAACTAGAGTATCTTTCAGATAAGCTTTTAAGCATTATTATAGACACAATTGATAGTGTTTCAGGAGCATTAATTACAGTAGTTTTAAGTTTTTATTTGTTGTTAGATGGGCCTAGATTGTGGCAGGGAATATTTAAAAAGTTTTCTTGGGATTCTGCACGACAATTAAGTGAATCTATCCAGCAAAATTTTCAAAATTACTTGATTGGCCAAGGAACATTAGCTTTACTGATGGGACTGAGCCAAACATTCATGTTTTTGTTATTTCAAGTTCAGTTTGGGTTGCTTTTTGGTTTGGGGGTGGGAATTTTGAGCTTGATTCCCTTTGGAGATGTGTTCAGTTTGATTGTAATTACTTTAATTATAGCTACACATGATTTTTGGTTAGCAGTAAAAGTGCTGGCAGTAGCTATTATTATTGATCAGCTAATTGACCAAGCGATCGCTCCCCGATTATTAGGAAGTTTTACAGGGTTAAGACCAATCTGGGTGTTAATTTCTTTATTAGTAGGAACTTACATTGCTGGCGTGTTGGGGTTAATTATTGCCGTCCCAGTAGCTGGTTTTATTAAAGACATTGCAGATGGTTTTGCTTTATCTAATGACCCCAATACTCCGGTTGCGGGTGAAAATGCAGAAATGCTACCGCAAGAATCTACATCTGTTTGAAGAAGAATTCAGAAGTCAGAATTTAGGCTTCGCCGTGAGCGTCAGCCGAACGGAGTCAGAATAATATGAGAACTTAAATTGCTACACTGCTGACGCTTGATGACTCGCCACTGCTTCGCTAACACCAGTCGTACAGATAAAAATTATGAATTCTGGCTCCTAACTCTAATTCTTTGTTGTTAAATCCCCTTAAATCCCATTTCGGCTTCTACTTGTTGCGCTTGTGTAGAATCTACCATATCGGGCGCTGCGGCAAGACGAGTTTGACGCATAACTCCAATTTGGCTGATGAATATTCCAACTATAATCAAACTACCACCGATATATTGAGGCAAAGTTGGGGCTTCATCTAGTATGAAATAAGCTGCCAAAATACCTGCAATTGGAGTAAATGAGCCAACTAAAGAAGCTACAGATACTGTAGAGGCTCTCAAACCTTTAAACCAAAGCGACTGGCCTAAAACTACAATCACCACGCTATAAAGTAACATCCATCGCCATAAAAAAGGCGAAAATACTTCCACAAAATGATGTTTACCGTACAGCAATAAGGCCAGAAAGAAAAATACTACAGTCCCCAAAGCAGTCCGATAGATTGTAAAAATGCCTAAAGGAATATGCGAGGTATATTTTTTGCCGATAACCGTAGCTACCGCCGCTGCTACTGCTCCCGCTGTAGCAAAAATTTCGCCTATACCCAAATGAAAACCTAGCATATTCATCATGGTATGTCCTGGCGGCTGGAGCAAGACAGTCAATGTAACGCCAACAAAAGCAGCGATCGCTCCAATAATTTCCCAAAGATTTACCCGTTCTCTTAATAGCCAAATTGATAAAGCTAAAGCCAGTGGCGGTTCTAATCTACCAACTAAAATCACATTGTTGACATTTGTTAGTGCTAGTGCCTGGAAAATTAAACCAGGAGCCAGCGCCCCTGATAGGATAGCTACTAGCGATAACACTAGCCAATGACTCACAGATATTTGGTTCAATACTTTTTTGTTCCACTGTCGCCCATATATGATGCTCAGAAGCATCAAGGCACAGATGTTACCAACGAACAAAACATTACACAATGAAATTGGGTTTCTGCCATTTATTAAGTTTTGCGAACCAATTTCTGTTAATTTGCGAGTAACTGCACCGGATGCGCCAAAGATAATGATTGCTACCCAGAGATAGGCTTGGTTGGGAATTCTTTCAATGAAACGATGCCATTTTCTCCGGCTAGTCACAACAATACCACTTACAGTTGCAATAAAAGTAACGTCAACAATATTAAAAATTTTAGCTTAAGTCTAGGTGAGAACAGTCTAAAACAGGCTTAAAAATTCCCTGATATTTCTTGACATCACAGTTACCTGAGAAAATGCTGAGTTTAAACTGAATCTTCTCAAGGAATAAATTCAGACAATTTATGGCTAAGTTTCAGATGAGCTTCAGTAGCAGCTGAGATGCTCTGGATGGTTGCTATCAAGCTCAAACATAACAAAGGAATTAAGCCAATGAAATTTTCTTCTTCTTTACTTACAGGTGTTGCCGTAGCTGGTTTATTGACAGTTGGGAATGTTTCATTTCAAACTGTAAAACCTTCACTACTACTTTCAGCCTCAGCTGCTGATGCTACAGGTTTGAGTACTCAACAAAAAGTTGATTTGATCAATAAAAATAAAGGTGTCTTTGGTAGTGGTGATCAGTTGCGTCGTTTCTTCTTTGGCGATCTCGAACCTATCGGAATTCAACCCGGTGGTGCAGGTCATGTAGTTAATCTTTACAATAAAGCCAACGATTACACATTTTCTTTGTGTACTACCTTCGATGTTGTTGTAGCTCTGAAAAAAGGCAAAGTTGAGAAGTTTTCTGCTAGTGAAGTTAAGTAATTTTGTGTAGCAATTAAGTCATATGTATGTGTTTTAGGGTAGCGAACAGCGAAACTTGTTGCTACCCTAATCTTTTTCTAGGCTAATTATACATTTACCTAACAACGGAGAAGGGGAGATTCGAACTCCCGGAACCTTTCGGTTCATCCGATTTCAAGTCGGACGCGCAAAACCTCAAAAACCCTACAAAATAAAGAATATATCGTTTTTTGATATAAAAATTGACTTTAGGCGTACATTTAGCGTACATTAAGACACCACACATTTTTGCAAGGTGTCAAATGTACGAAATTAAAACCCGCAAAGGAAAAGCTAATCTCAATAAGACCGATAAAAATACCTATGCTGTCAACTTGCCTACTGATGTATCTAAGGAAGTGTTCGGCAAGCCTAGAAAGCGTATCTCTTTATACTTGACTGCTGATTCCCGTGAAAGCACTATTCAAGCCTTGCAACATTGCGAACAAATCCAGGGCTTCATTGACCGCCAAGACTGGCAAGGCTTAACTAGATATGAGGAATCGCTTAAGCCTAAAGTTGTCCAAGGAAAATTTTCTAAACTAACACTTCAAAGCCTTTGGAAAGATTACGTCAAAACCAAAATAGAAAGCTGGGAAGTTTCTTATATTGAGGGTGATGTTAAAGCAACCACTAAGCTTTTAGATGAAATCGATGTAATAAATTTAGATGAAAGTCTTGATTCACTTATTAATCATTTAATGGAGATAACCACAATCAAACAAGTGAAACGTTATCTCAAACAAATCTCAGCTTGTCTAACTTGGGGTAAGAAACGAAAATTAATCAAAGAAAATCCCTTGCCAGATTTCATCTCTACTATTGCGACAAAAAAATCAAATGACGAGGATAATAATATTTGTCCATTCACAATTCAAGAACGCAACGCTATTATAGAAGCCTTCAGAGAAGGTAGATTTGAGCGTTATTTGGGTAGCCATACTAGATATGCTGACTACATAGAATTTTTATTTCTTACTGGTGCTAGGACTAGTGAAGCACTAGGTTTAAAATGGGAACACGTAGATTTTGAACGGCGTGTAATTTGTTTACAAGAAGCTATGGTTTTAGCAACTAGCGGAAAGAAAAATGGCAATATTCAAAAGAAAGGTTTAAAAACCCAAAAGAAAAGAATTGTGCCTATGAATGATAGAATTTACCACTTGCTTATGACTAGAAAAAACTCTAAAGACATAGATTTAGAAAATAATGTTTTTGAGGATATAAATCACCATAGCTTTAGAGCATCAGCTTATAAGAATGTATTGGAAAAGCTAGGGATAACTTATAGGAACCCATATCAAACAAGGCATACATTTATTACAATCATGGCAAATAATTCCAATTTAAAACTTCACCAAATAGCTAAGATATGTGGAACATCTACCAAAGTTATTGAAGAACATTACTTAGCTACTAATGTAGATATTGCATCTTTACCTAATATTTAGTTCCTTGTAATTAAGTTAGTTAATTGATGCAATAACGAGATAAATAAATTCAATATCAACAATAAAAAACCTCTAGATTAATTGCTAGAGGTTTATTTTTTTGACATCTACAAATGATTGGTAACTATTAATAGTTTACCCGTTATTTATCACCATACTCTTTAGTTCTACAAGCATCTCATTGTTCTGTTTCTGTAATTTGGTTAACCGCTTGTAAACTACTTTCAATTGTTCAATCTGCTCAGAAGTTAATTCATTAACTTTCATTGGTTTATCCTTTGGTTAATTTTAAAGTACGTTTCCAGTGCAGGTTTGAATAAAATCTTTGAGCTTTTTAATCTCAATTCCTTGTTGCTCTATTCGTTGTACATATTTTTCAATTCGTTCATCTTGTTCCTGTCTTATTTTGTCTACTAATTCCAATTGAATAGAATCTCGCTCTTTTATTGTTAACTTATCTCTGAGAGTTTCAATCTCTTTCTCTAATTCAGCAATTCTTTCATTATCAACTGTCAATTCATAGCGTCCAACAAAAGTATTCCAGTGTACTTGATTTATCTCCTCATAAGTCTTTTTAACCCAATCAGACATAGGATAATCTTTAGCTGAAACTTCAGCATCGGGTCGTTCTTTCCAAGATTTAACGTGTTCAGAAATAGTGCTATATGAACCACGTCCAAGCACTGCTCTTACCCTTTCATTTGTGACTGGCTTTCCTTCAGAAAACACTGTATCGCAAGCTTTCCAGACATCTTCTTGTGTAATCTTTCCGTTTGAACTCATACAAGCTCCTAAATGTAATGTAATGTAATACTTATAAAATAATACAAATGTACTAATTATCAAGTTTTTTGTAGCGTAATGTAGATATTACATTTTTTACACTTTTGCTAGAACTCATATTTTTAGGCGGATAGATACCCTTGCGTTGAAATGTCATTTAAAATGTCATGCAAAATGTCATTTAATATGACACTTGATATGACATTTTTTTAGAGGGGTATACCCTACTGAAAGCATCTAATAAAAATCGCCTAGATTCTTGCCAAGTTTGACGACTATTAATTGCTTTCTCTTCATACTCCTGCTCACTCTTCACTTGCTGGAATACTGCATCACATCTACGCTCTAATGCTTCCTGTATGCAGGCATAAGCTAAGGATTGCGCTTTGATATTGCCCTTGAATGCTTGTGTTGCCCAGAATTCAGAGGCTAGGTTAATAGCGATAATGTTGATTTTGCCATTGCCACCACGATTCCCAGTCATGCTATCAAAGTCAATTTTGTGACTGCGATAATCCTTACCTGGCTTACTTTCTAGCTGTTTTTCCTTCAAAAAACGTGACATCAAAAATTTGTGTACTCCAATCGCTTCCGCTACCTGTGACTGACTCATCACATATTCACCATCAGGTAATTGAAAGACTTCTACTTCAATCCCCTTAAAGCCTTATACGGTAAGCAATTGGAAGAAAAAAAGTTTCTGGACGGGTAAACCTTTCGGAAAAATTTTTGTATTCAAGACGGTATTGGTTGGGATAGGGTATACCCTCCTAACCAGATGTCATTTGAAATGTCATAAAAAATGACATCCGAAACGTCATGTTGAATGTCATCTCAGGATGTCATGTGATTAGAGAGATAGCGTCGAAGCTTTACTGAATACCTAGCAGAGTTATCGCTTGCTCAATATGTCCCTTAGCGTAATAGCGATTGAGTAAGTTTTCCTGCTCCCATCGTTGTGGTGGTAGCATCCTTTTACGCTCTAGCGATGCCTTAATCAGTGCTG
>NZ_JAIVFW010000052.1 GCF_020829595.1 Nostoc sp. CHAB 5844 | reverse complement strand
CAGTCTGACCACTGTGATGCAAGGATTTTGAGCTATTTTACCTTCTTTCCTTGCACCTGAATATACTTATTTGCTTTGAGATTCTAGAGATTGTCTCCTTTTCTTTTTTTTCAGCAAGCCCTAATTATTTTACTCAAAAGATAAGGTTCAAAGCCTCGCCCCTTGTGGGCGATAGCTCCCTTGCTCTCTTGCTCCCTTGGTTGAAGCCCTACAAGAGTGTGGGTAGTTTTTCTCCCCGCCCCTCTGCTCCCCTGCTCCTCTGCCCCCCTGCTCCTCTGCTTTTTTACTGATTTCCAATATTTTTATGACCTTTGCTTGCTATGGTCATTTGAAAGATCTAAAAGCCGCGCTTTTGTGAATTGCAATTGTTGCAAGTTGGGCGAGCGCTTTTTGTATTTTAGAGGTTTAAAAGGCGATAGGCAATATTGAGTAGAAATTTTTCTGAATTTTGTCTCTAAATATTGCCTTTTTAATTGTAAATTTATCAATCAAATTAGCGTTGATTTCTCGTATCTAAAAACTTTAACTGATTGTACAAGCAGCTAATTTGCAGTAAAAATACATTTGCAGCTTGCGCTTTGCGTAATGGGTTCCCGAAAATTGCTTCAACTTCCAAAGGGCGATGTTCGTCATAGTCAATTTTCATGCTGGTGCGGTAAGGCTTCATTTTGATTGTGTAATCAAGCATTGTTTGAATGAAGCTGTCAGCAATAATACGTCCAGTAATTTTTGCTCCTGCGGCTACTTCATACATCAATTGTTCAACTAATTGACGGGTGTATGAATCTGCCATTAATTCATCTGTTCTGGCATTAAGAATCACAGACAGTCCATTATAAGGGATGTTCCAGACTAATTTTTGCCAACGTGCTAATAGTAAGTCTTCTGTTAATTCAATCGATATGCCAGCATTTTGAAAGTCATAAGCAATTTGCTGTATTCTGCTGGTAATTCCCGTAGCTTTATAGTTAAGGGCATATTCTCCTAAAGCAATTTGTCCATAATCTAAATGACGAATATGACCTTTTCCTACTTTGTTAGAACACAAAAAACATAAGCCACCAATAACATTGAGATTCCCAACGATTTGAGCGACTTCTTCTTCTATACCTAATCCATTTTGTAATACTAATACCACCCCATTATTTTTCATCACAGGTGGCAATAATTGTGATAATAAATAATTCTGTGTGGTTTTGAGTGCAACTATGACCACATCGCACTGTGGCATTTTTGTTACGTCGTCATAGGCGTTAACTTGTGGTAAGGTAAAGTCGCCATCTTTGGATTCAATGATTAAACCATATTGACTGACGTGTTCGTAATCACTCTTGAGTAAAAAGTGGACATCTAAACCAGCTTTTTGCAGTTTAGCACCATAAAACCCACCTAATGCACCTGTTCCGATGATGGCGTACTTGCGATCGCACATTTCTTCTACCACAAAATTTTCTCATGACTATTGAGTAGTATCTATTAATTAGATTGATTTTTATTTATGACATTCTACTTTTCTAACTTAAGTTTCTGTAAAAAAAATTAAACTGCTTTAATATAAATTAAAATTTTTAGCAGTGAATAGGTAAAAAATATGGCTGATATTGTTGATATTGCGGTCAGTAACGATTCTTTCAAAACGTTGGTAACTGCTGTACAAGTGGCTGGTTTAGTTGAAACATTAAAAAGTCCGGGGCCGTTTACAGTTTTTGCACCAAATGATCAGGCTTTTGCCAAGTTACCACCTGGAACAATACAAACTTTGGTACAAAATATTCCTCAGCTAACAAGAATTTTAAAGTATCACGTCGTTTCAGGGAAGCTGACCAAGGCTGATTTAGCAAAACTAGATACAGTTACTTCTGTAGAAGGTTCAACCATTAAAATAGATTGTTCTGATGGATTTGAAATCAAAAATGCTACTGTCTTAGCAGCAGATATCAATGCCGATAATGGGATAATTCATGTTATTGATACAGTGATTTTGCCGGGTTAATGGACTTAAGGTGGGTACAGCCCACCTGAATTATTTCAATTTTTTAATATTAACTATTCGTAATCTTGAATTTATTTAACTACAATCTGTCTAAATAAATGAATAAATATACTCCATATTTTCTGCCTCCACTCCTTGGTTTATCAATACAAATTAGATTGCTATGTTTAATTTATGTTACATTGGCGGAGTATTTACTTTCAATAAATGCTAGTGTTAATTGAGATACATAAAAATATATTTAATTTGTTTATTTAAAATCTTAATCGTCTCTAACTAATCTAACTAAAATTGATGCTCGATTTTCATACCCTAGCAGAATTTTCTCGTGCCAATTGTGTTGGTATTTGTGCATTTCTTGTACCAGCCAACTTAATTGCCACCCTATTAACTATCATCATGACGGCGTTACGTCGACCAATACATCAAGTGCAGCCAATCGTGGGAATTGCCATTATTTTTGCTTTAGTGATGACACTGCACGTATATAGTTGGTTCGTTATTGGTATAGTCATGGCTCCCACTTATATTTTGTTGTCTTTAGCAATTACTTGTTTGTTGACGAATATTGCTGCAATGATTTTTCACAGACGCTTTGTTAACCAGCCTACTCTTTCTAAAACTGTCTGATGTGGAATTATTTGGTAGGTATGTTACAAATATTACCTATTAACCAATATCAGTAGATAAACACAGATTCATATTAATAATGAATCTGTGTTTATTTATTCATAATTTTTCTAAATAATGCTGATAAATATAAATTTTTGTAAAGATATTGGACTTATGTCATGGTAAGTTAATTGTAAGTTGCCCAGTAGTTGTCAGCTGCATACTGACTCCTACCGGGAATTCCTCCGTAATTGATTAGGCCAACTAGGGAGGCACAGATTATCATGACTAATAATTATGAAGATTCGCATCTCCAAGATGATATAAACAATGACCAATCTCTAGAGGGTTTGCAAATTCTTGTAGTAGATGATAACGAAGATAGCCTTTATTTGACTACTTTTATATTAGAAAGCTACGGTGTGCAAGTAACAACAGCAACATCAGCATTAGAAGCACTGGAGGTAATCAAAAATTTTAGATTTGATATTTTAATTTTTGATATTGCTATGCCAAAAGTAGATGGATATTCTTTAATTCGCAAAGTTAGACAAATGTTGCTGTTACAAAAACTGTATACGCCTGCCATTGCTTTAACTGCTCTCAATTCAGACGACAGTTATAATCTGGCATTTTTATCTGGTTTTCAAAGCTATGTACATAAACCTGTAGAATCTAATATTTTAATAGCTGAAATTAAAAAACTTTTGAGATTTGCGGCATGGGAAAATGGTGAATAACCAGGGCGATCGCTAAAATACATACAGACAGGATCATTTCTACCCAGGTAAATCCAGCAGGCGATCAATGATTAACCAACTCCAAAACTACAATCCTAGTGGTGTAGGTGAAATTAATGGCAACCTCTTTGGTTTGCCGTTTGATTACGAGTCAGCAAACTTAATTGTCTTTGCAGTACCTTGGGAAGTTACCGTTTCCTATGGTGGAGGTACAGCAAACGGCCCCCAAAGAATCCTAGATGCTTCAATTCAACTGGATTTATTTGACTTTGACAATCCTAATGGCTGGAAACAGGGAATTTTTTTGGTTGAAATTCCTCAAGATACTTTAGAAAAAAATAACTACTATCGCACCTTAGCTGCCCAAATTATCGCAAGACTAGCACAAAGCCAACCCTTAACAGATACACCAGATTTAACTCAAATCCTGACAGAAATTAATCAGGCTTCTCAACAAGTGAATCAATCGCTATTTACACAGTGTCAGGAAGCTATAAATCAAGGTAAGCAAGTTGCAGTCATTGGTGGGGATCACAGTTCTCCATTGGGTGCTTTCCAAGCATTAGCGACTAAATACCCCAACTACGGAGTTCTGCACATTGACGCACATGCAGATTTACGCGATGCCTATGAGGGATTTGAATTTTCTCATGCCTCCATCATGTTCAATGCTTTGAAACTACCGCAAATCTCTAAATTAGTACAGGTAGGTTTACGTGATATTAGTCATGATGAAGTGCAAATGATTGACCAATCTCATGGTCGCATTGCTGCCTATTATGACCCAGTAATTAAGCAAAAACTCTATGCTGGAATCACTTGGATTGAGATATGCCGCGAAATTATCAGTCATTTGCCGGAATATGTTTACATTAGCTTTGATGTGGATGGTTTAGATCCGAAACTATGTCCGAATACAGGTACTCCTGTGGCTGGTGGGTTGGAATTAGAGCAAACATTCTGTCTATTCCGTGAATTAGTGAATAGCGGGAGAAAAATTATTGGTTTTGATGTTTGTGAAGTTGGTGATGCAGAGTGGGACGGCAATGTAGGTGCGCGAGTTGTGTATAAGCTGGCGAATTTAATGGAATTATCTCAGCGATGAGAAACTCATAAAAAAATTTTCAGTAAACATCCTCTAAGATAATTTTGGTTGATACCAAAGGGATACATTTAACGGTGAGCAGTAGAAATCTCCAGCACTAATTTGTGGCTTATTGTCAGCGATCCAATCATAAAGTTGTGCAGCCCTTGCTAGTGCTACCCGTTCAGAACGATAAAGTCGCGGACTGGGACAGAAGACTTCGCCATTGATGTGTATACCTGCAATCAACCAATAGTCACTGCTTTCACCCTCCGGTAAAATTTCTAGAAACCCGCTACTGTAAGGCTCGATTATTCCCATATTCATTTGCAAGCCAATCGAACTTTAAAAATATAGTGTGACAAGAATCATCTTTATTAATTTACCGAGGGTTTTCCGAAATAAAAGTAGTGTAAGCTCTATTTGTTATGCTTCAGATATTTGATCTATGATTAACCATATATGAAATTTATCTAGTAAAGTGACTTTGATGACAGCGTGCAGAAAGTGACTACTTAATTTACAACGCTAGTATATTGCTGTCTAAATTCGATTACCTGATTTATCTATACTTTTATAAATGCTCTAAAAGTACAGCTTGTATTCATAGCTAAAAGTATTTAAGCAATTAGAAATATCGTCACGAGAGGATAAATTACATTGACTGCTAACACACTTCTACAACGAATCAATCAACATCAATATCTGCGTGATTTACGAAACAAATTACTCTATCTTCATCGGATGTTACTAGATATAGAACGCATCACTTATGAACAGGTGCGTGGACGAGTATCGAATAGTGAACTCTTTCAGCTTGTTGTTGGTGATGAGCAATTTGCTTGGCTACATCGGATTTCCGAATTAGTTGTGCAAATTGATGAAACTTTATCATCTGATCAACCCATATCGGTGGAAGATGTACAAAATTTAATGGCAAATACCCGCATTCTGATTGCACCGTCAGAGGTAGGTAATGAGTTTGCGAGAAAATATTATGCTGCTCTCCAGCGTGAACCTAGCGTTGTGTTAGCACACGCAGCAGTTTCAGAACTTTTGGCAATTAAGTAAATCAGGCGAAGCCAAGGATATGTGCTGTGAAACGTTTTACAGTGCATATCCTTTTTTAGTTTTTAAGCTAAGATTGGTCAAAATAACGATTTTAATATCAGCTGTGCTAAGACAGGAATGACCAAAAAATTGGCATTCTATGCAACAGCAAAAAAATCAATTCTCTCATCTCACAGCAATAGAAAGAACTTACTTGTCATTTCCCGCCAAGTTTTTATTAAATCAAAACCTACTTCGAGGTAAAATATTAGATTTTGGCTGTGGTTTTGGTAACGATGTTAAATTATTAGGCGAAAAAGGCTGTGATATCACAGGTTATGATCCTTATTACTTTCCACGTTATCCTCATGGGCAATTTGATACGATAATTTGTTTTTATGTTTTAAATGTTTTGTTTTCTGAAGAACAAGCTAATGTTCTCATGGAAGTTTCACACCTATTAAAACCAGGTGGTAAAGCTTATTTTGTAGTAAGAAGAGATATTAAAAAAGAAGGTTTTAGAGAACATTATGTTCATAAAAAACCTACATATCAATGTATTGTCAAGCTGCCATTTCATTCAATCTATTTAGATGAAAGCCGAGAAATATATGAATATATCCACTATAATTATCAGCGAAATTCAGATAATAATTGCATATTTTGTAATCCCTATAAAAATTTGAAGCTATTAACTGAATCAGCAACTGCTTATGCTATGTTTGATGGTTATCCTATAAGTAAAGGACACATTTTAGTAATTCCCAAACGCCATGTTAGTAATTATTTTGAACTACCTTTTAAAGAGCAATCTGCTTGCTGGTTTATGGTGAACAAAGTCCAAGAGATTCTCAAAATGGAATTTGCACCTGATGGCTTTAATGTGGGAATGAATGTCAATCGAGAAGCTGGTCAAAATATTATGCACACTAGTATTCATATCATCCCTCGTTACAAAGATGATAATATGGGTGTTAAAAGTGGCATTAGGAATGTCATCCCTAAAAGAAAATAACTATATAGCAAAAGTCAAAAGTCAAAAGTGAAATGCTTGCAGTCAATTGGTTTTAGCGTTTTAGAATGTCCTAACCTATCTGGCTACGGCTATACTTAAACACCCAGATTCCACCCACGGGTCAAGTTGGGATAAAACTTGGATGTTTCCTGGTTGTAAGTTGCTGAATAAAATCCGAGAAGAAACGGAGCGTTGCCTGTCAGATAAGCGATCGCATTCACGGATGCGAAAAGCGAAACCCTCGCCAAAATCTTTGTAGTTGTGTAGCCCCAGGTTTTAGCCTGTGGGCTGATTGTCAACTAAGCAGCAATCTGTGGTTTCGCTTCAGGTTGAGCCAGCAGACGAGTATATAGCTGAGTCAGACGAGATGCGACACTATCCCAACTAAAGGCAATTTCTACTCGTTGTCGTCCAGCTACGCTTAATTCATCTCGCCAAGCTGAGTTAGCAAGGATGCGATCAATAGCAACTGTAAAAGCATCTTCATCTTTGGGTGGTGCGAGTAACCCAGTGATTTCTGGTACGACTGTGAACTGTAACCCACCAACATTACTCGCCACAACCGGAGTGTGACTAGCCATTGCTTCTATTGCCACTAGACCAAAAGGTTCATAGTGACTTGGTACTACGCAAACATCGGCAGCAGCATAGTAGAAGGGTAGGACTGTATCATCTAGGCGACCTGTAAATTTTGTGCAGTCGTCTAATTTTAATTCTGTCACGATGTTTGCGATGCGATCGCGCTCAAGCCCATCACTCTGACCAGGACGGCTACCACCGCCAATGAATAATTGCAGATTCCCACCATCCCGAAACCTAGATTTAGCCACGGATCTGACTAAAGTCTCAATTCCCTTACGACGGTCAAACCGACCAACATAGAGAACCATTTTGGCATCTGGTGCAATGCCTAGCTTTTCTCTAGCAGTCGAGCGTGAAATTTCGCCAAACTTCTCAATATCAGTACCACAGGGAATCATTTCAATTCGCCCTTTGCTGGAGACCAATAGCCGCATATGTTGCTGTTCTTGAGGACTGGTGGCGACTACACAATCTACCGTCTCTAAACAGGCTTTTTCTATAGCTAATCTTTGGGTAGCAACCAGAGGAATATTATCAACACTTCTGTACTTGACTGCTCCTAAAGAGTGGTAGGTATGTACCTGAATCAGTGGTTGCAGCTTTTTCAATTCCATACCTACCCAAGAAGACAACCAGTAATTGGTATGAATTAGGGAGTATTGGAAGCCTTGCTGCTGTTGGAATCGCTGAAATTCGGCAATGAATTCTGAGAGATGGTTAAATAAAACATCTCGTCCCATGAATCCAGCTGGGCCAGCCTTTAAGCGAATAGTACGACAGTTTGGGCTATGTTGCACAATTGCCGCTTGATCATGACTGCTACGACGGGTGAACATATCCACTTGCCAACCAAGCTTTGCTAGTGCATAACCTACTTGACGCACATATACATTTTGACCTCCAGCCTCTTCTTGACCAATTTCGATGGCGGGATCGCCATCAACAGAAATGAGGGCAATGCGATGCTGTTTATCCTGGTACATAGTTAAGTTTCACCTCTAGGCAACTAAATTCCTGCCACAGACGCGAGAAATCATGCAAATATGAGCTTATTCTCACCGAGGGCAGATCGAAGCGTAAAGTTACCAGCCAAGGACACTTGCGAGAACAAAGCATTACTTGTCAGAATGCTGCTCGTCTAGTCTCCTCCCAATGCCTACGAAGTTAGCTGACGGGCTAGGACTGAGAGATGTCCTTCTTTTGAAGGATGAAGTCTAAAGTATGAAGGATGAAATCAGTTTTTTCAACTTTTATCTTTCAACCTTCAGCTTTTATCCTTCAAGAAGATATGCCCCAAAAATGGTTCCTCCGTTCCAACTTATCTGGATATATAAATATTTATCCGATAGATAGATTGGATTAGGCAGACTGATTCAGTTGTGTTTAAAACCCTAACTTGTCGTTATGAGATTAGTCAAGGGGGTTAACAAAAAAACTGTCGTTGGGAATACGTCAATCAGTTGTAGATTGGGTGGTTGGCACAATAAAACAGGGTGCGTTTAGTTACAAATAACGCACCCTGATTATCTAGTTTGTAGTGTTTTGCGTTCATGGCAAGTACACTATATTCTCAGTATTTGATGATGAGATACGTAAAACTGCAAGATAGGGAATACACTGTCTAATTTATCCCTTAAAACTTACTAATTCATGCCCAAGAGATGGCTAATCGCTTGAATTACAGCTAAATAGAAATTACCTTCTCGTTCGCGGAACAGTTGAAATGGATGCTCATGCGAACCAAAAAAAGGTCTCAGTGTCCAGCCTAGTTGGCTGCCAACAAAAGCATAGAGAAACAGCCAACATTGTAAGATTTTCTTGCGAGTTTTACTACCGTCATCATCTTGTTCTATAACGAAAGTGGCTGCTTGGTATAAAGCGGAAATACCAATAAATCCAGTGATGGCAAAGATAATAACATTTAATAAAATCAGAAATTGGTAATTATTGGTGGTGAGTAAGAAAAAGAGAGTAATTGGTGCAAAACTAAACAAAAGAACACTCGTGACGGCAACAGCTGTTAGTACTAAGATGAAATGCTGCCCAAAAGTCCGCTTGGAACCAAAAATAATATTAGAAAAAAATAGTGTAGGCAGACAAATGAGTAAGGTAATTAAATACAGTGCTGGTAGTTTGATAGAAGAAGATAAAGCTTGCATCCAACTATGAGAAGAGCCAATAATTCCGCCATAGATGGCAATAAAAATAGAACTACAAACTAGCAAAGAAATTATCTTACTCGGTAATCTAACGCCTTGTCGCACTTCTTCTAAAAAACCTTGGCGATCGCGCAACAAGCCAATCAATACAGCAAAATATTTAATACCTACAGATTTCCGTTCCATTGTGTTATCCTCACACACATATCATTTAACTTTCATCACAGTAATCAGCACCAGAACCATACTTCCAAGCATCTACTAAGCGATGCCAGTAATATTGTTGTTGATTCGGTAGGTTCTTAATCCATGTTTCTAACATTGGACTAAGATTAAACAAGGCAGTGTAAACACCTAAATTTCCGTAATGCACCATCCAATCGAGTAAGTTTACTAAACCAACTTGCGAAATTATCTTGGCAACTAATTGTGGATGAGATAACCCAGTTTTAATTAGTGTTTGTGTCAAAGCTGAAAACTGCACTACATCTTGCAAAAATGGCTTGAGGACTGGATTACCTAGTTTTTGCATTTCTTGAAATACTGCCGAAAGCAGCTGATTAATTTGCTGTGGACTGATATTTTGATTTACACCCACACTCATCGCTTTTTGAAATAACCAAGTTACACTCAAATTTGGTTGATATGGTTGCAACAGCGCCAGATATTTTGCCGATAATTGATTGGTTTGTAGTGCTTCTTCAACCCCGAAAGTTAAACGCCTCAAATGACGTACCATTGCCCCAAAACCGCCAAAACTCAAAGGTGATTGACTGCCACTACTATCTCCTACTGGTAAAATCCGATTCCAAGGCGTTTTGAGTGGACTTTCGCGGTAAGTGGGAAAGAAACCAAACAAAGCTCGTTGAAATTTCAACTGTGGCAATTCTACCCCCTGATATTGTGGCAGCAGGCGCAGATATTCATCAAATAAATTTTCTAAACTCAAGCGTTTTGGATGTGCATCCATGTAGGTAAATAGATAAGTAGTTCTGCCGTCTCTCGCTGGAAAAGCTTCCCAGAAGTATTGGCACTGATTCTGCAAGGATGTCAAGGATAACAACAAATCGCCAGATTGATTTTCCGGAAAACCTTGGGCGCAACTTCCCACAACTAAACATAAAGCATCTGGTTTTTTGCCCCGACGTGCTTGTTGCGTGATGGGAGAAAGATGTCCCATCGCGTCGATGAGTAATTTAGCTTTAAATTGGTTATTTACTATCACTCCATTTGGATGAACAACTGCCTCAGTAAACGGTGTATTTTCTAATAACTGTCCACCAGCCGTGAGGAATTTAGTTTTTAATGTTGCTAGTAGATATACAGGATCTACACCTATATTCAGGACATTTTCTACCCAAACTTCTGTACCACCGTGGAAACTGACTCTAGCTGGATTATATTGCGTAGCGATCGCTTTTTCTAACTCTTCATTTGTCAGCAAGTTCAATTGCAAAAATACTTCTAATTCTTGGCGAGAAATATTCCATTCTTGCTCTCTGCCTCTCAATATGCCCCGCTCAATTAACGCCACACGTAATCCTCTTACTGCTAAGGCACAACCAATTAAAATGCCCAGAGTACCGCCGCAAATAATCGCATCCCAGTCTACATCACTTAAATCTTGTTGACTTTCCTGAACTACCGTTGGTATTGGTGCAGTGTTCTCTCTAATGGATGTGAGGATGTCATCAGTGCGACGCAACCCACTCAACACATCACCAGGAAGTTGAGACAGAATTTCTTCAGTTAGTGAACTAGACATAATAGTGAATTCAGCAGAGTTCTTACTTATGATCGTATCTTTGCGGAATTCTTAAATTAAAATTTAGTACATTTGTACCAAAATACTGCTAAAATGCCTAACAAGCTCAGTAGCATTAGCCGAGGAACTATGAAAAAAATCGAACACAGTTGCAAAAGTTCCATCTTACGCCCCTCATCTGTATCACAGTCTGCAATCATTCCCCTACAACCACAACAGGAAAAGATTATCAGTGGTTGGGAGCGGTTAGTGGCGCAAGCCCAAACTATCAATCAAATGGCAGCAGAGTTAGAAGCTGAGATTTTAGAGTTAAAAGCAATAGCCAGTGCTATCAACAGCCAAAGAAATTATTTGCAAGGCAATATTAAACCGCGCAAAAGCGTTTGTAAGTATTTGACAGTCAGTATTCCCTGGGTTAAACAAAAATCAGATGAGTCGTTAATTCTGACAACGCGAAAAATTGATTTATTCCGAGCCGAAAGAGAAGCTGCATCACTAGCACAGAAACTCAGACAGCAAAGTAAAAGCAAAAGATTAGCAGCACAGCGACACAGAAAAAATCGGGAGCAGGGTGATGCAGAGACAAAAACCTTTTTCTTGAGAACGCTAATCAACAAATCTTAAAGTTATGAAAATTAAACCATAGTTCACCCTATTGGTTGTAACGGTTATGCTGATTGAAGTGGCACTGGTACTTTTTTGCAAAGCACTAGATGCCACACTGCTGCAATCCAGCGAAACGCCCGAATAGTTGCATTCTGGCAACAACTAGAATGCAATATCTGGGACGATCAATCAGCGCATAAAAGGGGTACAAAGAAGGTGTTAAATATAAAGACACTTTTGGTGATTGCCGTTGGTTTTTTACCGTCCCTGTTTTCCCTGTGGTTAATCCGTAAAACCCATTTACGAACACGGGCGCAGCTGAGACAAGCAGCCATGAATTTTTCCGGGACACGGAGCAGACAAAACATCAGACCGATGGAGGGCGATCGCTACTACTTAGAAGGGGTAGGCTATCTCATTGGTGACATTAGTTGCAAATTTAATGCTCGTTCTGGCTATATCCGTTGTGCTGTTAACCCTTGTGGGCCTTGTCAAGGTTGCCGTTACTACAAGCCAAAAGAATTTACTGATAGTGAACAAGCTTAAGGATAAAAAATTTAAAGACCAATAATCAAAAATTAGCTTGTCGCTATTGTTCAAAAATATATAAGTATTTAGGTTTTTAGCGTAGAGAAATAAAAATACCTCTCAAACAGTAAGAGCCTTGTAAAAACGAGAAAAATCCTCCCGACACCATACTTAGATTTCATCTCCATCTGTGATTTAGAAAGTAAAACAGGGAACACTGAAACTAAGTATTTGATTTTCACAGATTTGTATGACAACAAACGATTATGATGCGTCAGCGCGATTACAAGACTGTCATAAACAGCTACAACTTGCAGTTCAGTACCAAAAAATCTTAGCGAGGACTCTAGCTAAAATTCGGGCATTTGTAAACTTAGAATCCTTGTGTTCAACTTCTTGTCAAGACATTTGTCGGCAGTTGAAGATTGAGCGTGTAGCAATTTACCAGTTCAACTCTGACTGGAGTGGTAGTTTCATCAATCGTTTGGGCTTTGCCGAACCACCTTGGGATGCACTAACTGCTTTTGGACAAGATTTAGTGTGGCAAGATTCTCACTTGCAAGAAACCCAAGGAGGGCGATATCGCAAAAATGAGCCGTTTGCTGTGGCTGACATTTACGATGCAGGCCATGCTCGTTGTCATGTTGAGGTATTAGAACAGTTCCAGATTCGGGCGTATGCGATCGCGCCTATTTTTATTGGTGCTAAACTGTGGGGTTTACTGGCCGCTTATCAACACTCTGCTCCCCGACAATGGTATCCTAGCGAAGTCGAATTCTTAGCACAAGCTGCCAGCCATCTCGGCGTAGCCATGCAGCAGGCAGAAATTCTCGAACAAACCAAACAATGCACCGCAGAACTGCAAGATGCGATCGCTCGGCAACGTGCCTTAACAGAAGTGGTGGGAAATATTCGCTCATCTGTAAATACCGACATTATTCTCGACACTGCTTGTCAAGAACTCTGCAAACTTCTGAAACTGGAGCGGGCAGCGGTTTATCGCTTTAATGAAGACTGGAGTGGCGAATTTGTCAGCCAATTCGGTATGGTAGAGGCGTTGTGGGATAGAATTCATCCGTTTGGCAAAAATCTGGTTTGGGAAGATACTTACCTGCAAGACACCAAAGGTGGGCGCTATCGCAATAACGAAAGTTTTGTTGTCAATGACATTTACCAAATCGGTCACTCACGCTGTCATATCGACATTCTAGAACAATTCAAGATTCGGGCTTACGCCTTAGCTCCGATCTTTACCGGGCCAAAACTTTGGGGACTGATTGCAGCTTATCAACACTCTGGGCCACGCCAATGGGCAAATTATGAAGTTGAGTTTTTGGGACAAGTAGGAGCGCAATTAGGTGTTGCAATTCAGCAAGCCGAAAATTTAACTCAGTCAAGACAACAGGCAACTGCCCTGCATGATGCGATCGCTCGTCAACGCGCACTCACAGAAGTAGTCGGTAAAATTCGCTCTTCTCTAGATATTGATTTGATTTTGAAAACCACTTGCCAAGAAGTTTGTAAAATGCTGCGAGTCGAGCGAGTCGGCGTTTACCGCTTTAATGAAGACTGGAGTGGCGAATTTGTCAGCCATTTTGGCATGGTTGAAGCACAGTGGGATAGTATCAATCCCTTTGGCAAAAATCTCGTTTGGGAGGATACTCACCTGCAAGAAACCAAAGGTGGACGCTACCGCAACAACGAAAATTTTGCTGTCAACGATATCTACCTAGCTGGACACTCGCGCTGTCATTTGGACATTTTAGAACAATTCAAAATTCGCGCCTATGTATTAACCCCGATTTTTGTCGGCCGAAATCTGTGGGGATTGCTGGCAGCTTATCAACATTCTGCGCCGCGCCACTGGGATAACGTGGAAGTAGAATTTTTAGGACAGGTTGCCAGCCAACTGGGAGTGGCATTGCAAGGTTCTCAAATGGTGACGCAAATTCAGACACGCGCTGATGAACTGCACCAATCAGCAGAACAGCGGCGAATTTTATTTGATTTGGTCGTCAAAATTCGTGAATCGTTGGATTTAGAGACGATTCTGAAGACTACAGTACACGAAATCAGGCGATCGCTCACAGCAGATCGAGTCGGCATCTTCCGCTTTGATCCTGATGTTGGTTTTTGCAGCGGTGAATTTATCGCAGAAGACGTGCTACCCAAGTTCGATTCTGCCCTGTCCGTAAAAGTACAAGACTATTGCTTCGGCGACCATTTCGCACCGCAATACCGCCAAGGAGAAGTGCAAGTAATATCTGATGTCAACAGCATTGGTTCTAAAGTGCCTCATCTAGATGTGATTGAACGATTCCAAGTCAAAGCGCAGATTGTTGTGCCACTAATGGAAGGTGATGAACTCTGGGGATTGTTGTGCATTCACCAATGCACCCATGCACGTCATTGGGAAGAAGAAGAACTAGAATTTGTCACCCAAGTTGCAGCTCAAATTAGTGTCGCCCTGCGTCAAGCCAACTTATTCCAACAATCGAGTTTGCTAGGTCAAACCCGTGAAGAAGCAAATCAACTGGCGCAAGCACTGAATGAATTACGTACTGCCCAAATGCAAATTATCCACGCAGAAAAAATGGCTAGTTTGGGGCAACTGGTGGCTGGAGTTGCCCACGAAATTAACAATCCAATTAATTTCATCTACGGTAACTTGCAACACGCTCACCAATACACGCAAGATTTATTGCGTTGTGTAGAACTTTATCGACATTATCATCCCAATGCTGCACCAGAAATTGAGGAGTTTTTCAAAAAATCTGAAATCGACTTTTTATTTGATGATTTACCTAAATTATTTCAGTCGATGCAAGTTGGTAGTGAACGGATTTGCGAAATTGTTACCTCGTTACGAAATTTTTCGCGCTTAGATGAAGCCGATTTTAAAGTAGCAAATATTCACGAAGGTATTGATAGTACCTTAATGATTTTGCAACACCGCTTGAAACCTTCAGCCGATAGTCCTACCATTTATGTCAGCAAAGACTATGATGCTTTACCTTTAATAGAATGCTACCCTGGTCAATTGAACCAAGTATTTATGAATTTGCTATCCAACGCCATTGATGCGTTAGAAGAGCGAAATATGCAATCTACACCCGAAGTGATTGCAGCAAAACCCAGCGAAATTCGGATTTCTACCTCCGTTCTTAATAAAGATTGGATTTCTATTCGGATTGCCGATAACGGACTCGGTATGGAAGAAAACATCCTTTCTCGACTTTTTGATCCCTTTTTTACCACTAAGGTTGTCGGCAAAGGTACAGGACTGGGGCTTTCGATTAGCTATCAAATTGTCACAGATAAACATAACGGCAAGATATATTGCCACTCTGAACTCGGCAAAGGCTCAGAGTTTGTAGTTGAACTACCAATTTCTCAGACAACAAATATAAAATCAGTAGCTAAAGTCAATCCATCAAACCGAAAATAATCAAACAAGCAAAGTAATAATTTTTGTAAGATGATTAAAATTGCAGCTACCTGTAGTACTTTACCAAACTTAAATTGAAAGACGATTTTTGGCTTTCTTCTTTTCTATTGCTAAATAATCAAAGATAGTTTTTTAGATATAGGAGTCCGATTTGATTTCTGAAAAAATCTAAGTATATGTAGTGGACTGACAAGCCTAAAATGATGCAAAAAAATGTTTGTTGGGGAGACAGTGCCGTGGTGTTAGCGTAGCGATCTTCGACGTAGGAGCGTCGGCAGTGCGTTGGGGAGACAGCACCGTGGTGTTAGCGCAGCGTTAGCGACGCAGGAGCGTCGGCAACGCGGTCTTGGGGTTTCCCCCATGAGCGATTGCCGAAAGGCTCTGCCACGCCAGTTGCTACAACGCTTGGAACCCCCCTTCGGGTGACGCTCAAGAGCGTCGCTAACGCTGCGCTAACGCAGTTCCGTGACTGTCGGGCATTGCCCGCCCAACGGACTGCTCACCGCAACGCACTGGCTCGACTTGAGGTGACTGTCGTCGGCTTTGCCGACAGTCACGCAACTGCCGCGCATGGTTTCGGTGACAGTCACGCGAGTGGCGTTTGACGTAAGGAAACCCAACACCAAGATTAATGTTGGGTTTCGCTGATGCTCAACCCAACCTACGGCTAATGCACAACTTTAGCCTTGCCATGGTAACTTAGGCAAAATTGAAAAGCATAGTTGTAGTAACAGCTTATGGCGTAATTGAAGATATGACCTTTCCATTAACATGAATAATTTCCGTCTTATTGTTCAACCAATCATTCTGTTCAATTTGATTAAACCTAGGAGTAGCCCTTTCAAGGTGTGTTGTTTGTTTGATGAAGTGCTATTGAGTGTTGAAGAAGATGATGTTTGGATCGCCGACCGGAATTTTTGTACACTCAAGTTCTTATTTGGTGTTGCCGCAGGCCAAGGCTACTTTATGATCCGGTGGCACTTCTAAAGAATACCCATTCAATATAAGAAAAATAGCCATTAACAGGAAAGCAACCCTTTTATTACCATCAATAAACGCATGATTTTTGGCAAACGCAAAAGCATAAGCAGCCGCTAAATCAAAAATGCTGGGAGTAGGTTCGCCATAAGCAAATAAATTTTTAGGTCTATCTAAACTAGCTAACAGCAGATTTCTGTCTCTGACACCTGGAAGTCCGCCATGTTCGGCTATTTGTTCTTCATGTATGGCTTTAATAACTTCCTCACTCAACCAAACAATACTATTCACTTAGCTAGTTCACGAAGCGCGTTTCTATACTTACTACTTACTTTTTTGTAAGCTTCCATCGCCTTTTCAAACTGAGATTGGCGAGGTGCTACTTTCAACTTACGCATTACTTGGATATTACCAGAATGTCCCACCACTAAAAATAATCTTTTCCTATCTGATACCAATCTCAAACTGTTTCTAGTTTTACGAAGTCTCAAAGTTTGCATAATTAAGCCAGCTGATGATTAGCTTTTATTTATCCTAAGTTCAATATATCTCAACTCATTAAGCTTACACCACTCAGATGCCGTAGTTGTATCCAGGTGTAGTGTTTCTTTGCCTAGTGAGTGACAAATTGACTGTATAACTTGTAGCACAACGCTCATGATTTTTATAGTATTTAATATTTTCTAGCAAAAGTAATATTTCTTTAATAAGATTATCTTTTCTAAACCAACTTCTATAGTGAATTTTGGGCGTTTGTCATAAATGGTTTAAAAAAATCTTAAAACTAGCGAGTCATCTTGGTTACATCTGCTACTCTCTCAAGCAGGAGATAGTCGGGAATTATTTATCACTCACTAAAAATTTTCAACCCAGCGATCGCAATAAAAAAGCACAAGTTTTTCAGATTGTCGCTGAGAAAAATTTGTCATGAGTAAGATGGCCATTAATGTATAGACAACTAAACTAGCTTACTGAACAAAGTCAAAATCCTGTTGTAAACGGAAGTTTAGTATGACTTTAGCAATTTCTCCACAAACAAAGCCTTTAACAGACGAAGAATTGCAGAAAATCAACGCCTACTGGCGGGCGGCGAATTATTTGTCAGTAGGGCAAATATATTTACTCGACAATCCACTGCTGAGAGAACCACTCAAAATCGAACACGTCAAACCCCGACTTTTGGGACATTGGGGAACTACACCGGGGTTGAATTTTATTTATGTTCACCTCAACCGCATCATTAAAAAATTTGATTTAGACATGATCTACATTGCCGGGCCTGGTCATGGCGGCCCCGGTTTAGTAGCTAACACTTACTTAGAAGGAACTTACAGCGAATACTATCCCAACATTTCCCAAGATGTTGAGGGGATGAAAGAACTTTTCAAACAGTTCTCTTTCCCTGGTGGGATTCCTAGCCACGCCGCCCCAGAAACCCCTGGTTCGATTCACGAAGGTGGCGAGTTGGGTTATGCCTTGGTTCATGCCTATGGTGCAGCTTTTGACAATCCTGATTTGATTGTGGCGGCGGTTGTTGGTGATGGCGAAGCCGAGACTGGGGCTTTAGCAGCAAGTTGGCACTCGAATAAGTTTCTCAACCCAGTCAATGATGGGGCAGTTTTGCCAATTCTGCACCTCAACGGGTATAAAATTGCCAACCCAACGGTGTTATCACGGTTAAGTGATGAAGAAGTAGAAAGCTTATTTGTAGGCTATGGTTACAAACCTTACTTTGTCGAAGGTTCAGACCCTGCCCAAGTCCATCAGCAGATGGCAGCTACATTAGATACAGTCATTTCAGAAATTCAAAACATCCAAAGAGAAGCCCGCATACACGGTTTTAAAGAACGTCCGCGCTGGCCGATGATTGTGTTGCGAACCCCCAAAGGCTGGACAGGGCCAAAAGATGTTGATGGCAAAAAAACCGAAAATTTTTGGCGATCGCATCAAGTTCCGTTTGGAGCGATCGCTAAACAGCCAGAACATCTTAAACTCTTAGAAGACTGGATGAAGAGTTACAAACCAGAAGAACTCTTCGACGCTAACGGCAAACTCTTAGCAGAACTCGCCCAACTAGCCCCTACAGGTCTGCGTCGCATGGGCGATAATCCCCACGCCAACGGCGGTATCTTGTTGCGTGACCTGAAAATGCCCGATTTTCAAGACTATGCCGTAGATGTTCCCCAACCTGGCAAAGTCGAAGCGGAAGCCACCAAAATAGTAGGCAAATTCCTGCGAGATGTGATGAAACTCAACCTCGAAAGCCGAAACTTCCGCATTTTTGGCCCTGATGAAACCCAATCAAATCGTTTAGATGCTGTGTTTGAAGTTACAGATAGAACTTGGGTTTCCCAAATTTTACCTGAAGATGAACACCTATCCCCCAACGGTCGGGTGATGGAAATTCTCAGCGAAACCAGTTGTCAGGGATGGTTAGAAGGCTATCTCCTCACAGGTCGTCATGGGTTCTTTTCCTGTTACGAAGCATTTATCCACATCATTGACTCCATGTTCAACCAGCACGCCAAATGGTTGAAAACTACTCGTCATATTTCCTGGCGCAGAGCAATCGCTTCTCTAAATTATTTACTCACTTCTCACGTTTGGCGGCAAGACCACAACGGTTTCTCTCACCAAGATCCTGGTTTTATCGACCATGTAGTCAACAAAAAATCAGAAGTCATTCGCGTCTATCTTCCCCCCGATGCCAACACCTTACTTTCCGTCACTGACCACTGCTTAAGAAGCCGTAACTACGTCAACGTCATCATTGCCGGAAAACAACCAGCTTTGCAGTATCTTGATATGGATGCAGCCATTAAACACTGCACCAAAGGCATCGGCATTTGGGAATGGGCAAGTAACGATCAAGGAAGTGAACCAGATGTAGTGATGGCTTGTGCTGGGGATGTTCCTACCTTAGAAACCTTGGCAGCGGTGGATATGTTACGCCAATTCTTCCCAGACTTAAAGGTCAGAGTTGTGAATGTCGTTGATTTGATGACATTACAGCCAAAAAGTGAGCATCCTCACGGTTTAAGCACAAAAGACTTCGATACAATTTTCACAACCGACAAACCAATTATCTTTGCTTTTCATGGCTATCCCTGGCTAATCCATCGGTTAACTTATCGCCATACCAATCATCAAAACCTGCATGTGCGTGGTTACAAAGAAGAAGGAACTACCACAACTCCCTTTGACATGGTGGTTCTCAACGACCTCGATCGCTATCATCTAGTCATGGACGTAATTGATCGCGTGCCAAAACTAGGTTGCAAAGCAGCTTATGTCAAACAACACCTACAAGATAAGCTGATCGAACACAAACACTACATTTCCCAGTACGGCGAAGATATGCCCGAAGTTCGCAACTGGAAGTGGCCTTATTAAATTCTGAAGTGTGAAGTCTGAAATCTAAAAAATAAAATTTCATAATTCATACTTCATACTTCATACTTCCCACTTTCCCAAAACCTTAAAACATATCTAGCAAAATTAGTTTAAATGTCGAAGACTGTCACGATCAGCTCAGTCAGACCAAAATTAACCCAGCTAAATGCCGCGCTGAAACGGAGAACAGACCTGGGTTGTTCTCAACTAGGAGGTTGAAATTTGACGAAGTTAAAAGTTGGTATTAATGGATTTGGTCGTATTGGTCGGCTGGTGCTGCGGGCTGGCATTTATCACCCCAACATCGAGTTTGTTGGCATTAACGACTTAGTACCACCAGATAACCTCGCTTACCTGTTGAAATACGATTCCACTCACGGTAAGTTTAAAGGCAAGGTAGAAGCCAAGGAAGATGGCATTGTCATTGATGGGCATTTTATTCCTTGCGTGTCAATAAGGAATCCTGCCGAATTGCCTTGGGGTAAATTAGGCGCAGACTATGTAGTGGAATCTACGGGACTCTTTACTGATTATGAAAGCGCTTCTCAACATCTAACAGCAGGTGCAAAGCGCGTAGTGATTTCTGCCCCCACAAAAGACCCAGATAGAGTTCCGACTTTGCTGATGGGTGTAAATCATGACTTATTCGACCCCAGCAAACATCTGATCGTTTCCAATGCTAGTTGTACTACAAATTGTCTCGCTCCCATTGCCAAAGTCATCAATGATAACTTCGGTTTAACCGAAGGGTTGATGACTACAGTTCACGCCATGACTGCTACTCAACCCTCTGTAGACGGCCCCAGTAAAAAAGACTGGCGGGGTGGTCGAGGTGCATCTCAAAATATTATTCCTTCTTCCACGGGTGCAGCTAAAGCTGTAGCTTTAGTATTGCCAGAGTTAAAGGGTAAGTTAACAGGGATGGCATTTCGCGTTCCTACCCCTGATGTTTCAGTAGTTGACCTGACCTTTAGGACTGCGAAAGCGACGAGTTACAAAGAAATCTGCGTGGCGATGAAGCAGGCGGCAGAAGGTCAATTAGCTGGTGTTTTAGGATACACAGATGAAGAAGTAGTATCCACAGATTTTCAGGGTGATACTCATTCCAGTATTTTCGATGCAGGTGCAGGAATGGAGCTAAACTCCAATTTCTTCAAAGTTGTTTCTTGGTATGACAACGAATGGGGCTACTCCAATCGGGTGGTAGACCAGTTGTTGTCTATGGCACAGAAAGAACAACTGTTGGCTGTAGCTGTTTAAAAAGTCTGAAGTGTGAAGTATGAAGTATGAAATTCATACTTTACACTTCATAAAAAAGCGTTTTTACATACAAAAGGAGTGATATGAAGCACAAGTGATATATATGCAGCAGACTGATCAAGGCATTGATCGCTATGGTCAGAGAGATTAGGAAATAAACACTAGCAATAGTAGTTTGACTCCTGCCTCCTGCTATATATCGCAATTTATACCTGAACCCTAATCCCTATGCGTCGAACCAAAATTATTTGCACTGTTGGGCCTGCTAGTTCTGCTCCCGAAAGACTGCAAGCACTTGTGGAAGCTGGGATGAATGTAGCAAGGTTAAACTTCTCACACGGCGCTCATGAATTTCACGGACAAACGGCTCAGTACTTACGGCAAATTAGTGCCGATCGCCAAAAGCCAGTGGCAATTATGCAAGACCTCTGTGGCCCCAAAATTCGTTTAGGAGTTTTACCACCAGAAGGGCTAAATGTCGAAGCTGGTGAAGAAGTCACATTTGTCTTGCAGGAAAAAGGCAATAGTATTGACGAACTGCCTTTACCCTTGCCAACTTTGTTCGCAATGGTTAGACCAGGGGAACCGATTTTAATTAATGATGGACGCGTCAAATTAATTGTCACCGATCGCGATGCTGATAAAATTCGGGCGTTGGTGAAAATTGGTGGTTTAATTTCCACTCACAAGGGAGTAAATCTGCCAGAAACACCGCTACCCGTGAGTTCGATTACCGAAAAAGACTTGATGGATTTACGCTTTGGCATTCAGTTGGGTGTGGATTTTGCGGCGGTTTCTTTCGTGCGATCGCCCCAAGATTTAGAACCAGCCCAACGCATGATCGAAGCAGCTGGGGCTGCAATCCGTATAATTGCCAAAATCGAAAGACCAGAGGCAGTTGAGCGGTTTGACTCCATTTTACAAGTCGCTGACGGCATTATGATTGCCCGTGGCGATTTAGGGGTAGAAGTCCCAATTCACGAAGTCCCCCTGATTCAAAAGGAAATTATTCACCGTTGTAATCAGGCAGGCAAACCAGTGATCACAGCTACCCAAATGCTAGAGTCAATGATTAGTTCACCAGACCCCACCCGCGCCGAAGCCACCGACGTTGCCAACTCCATTTTGGATGGTACTGATGCCGTCATGCTTTCTGGAGAAACGGCTGTCGGGCAGTATCCGATAGCGGCGGTGCAAATTATGCACAACATCGCATTACGGACAGAACAGGCTTTGCAAGAAGGTGGTAAACATTCCTGGTGTCACGAAGCAGGCAGTCTCAGCGTGACCGAATCGGTGGCAGAAGCAGTATGTCGCATCGCTTATGAAACAGGCGCACGGGCAATTCTTTGTAATACTACATCTGGCAGTACAGCCAAATTAGTGTCAAAATACCGTCCTTCCGCGCCGATTATTGCTCTCACTCCTGATGAAAATGCCTATCGCCAACTAGCACTTTCTTGGGGAGTTGAACCTTTACTCATTCCTCCAGTTCACAATGCTGAGGAAATGTTTGTCAATGTCGTCAACACAGTGGCAGACACGGGTTTGGTGAATGAGGGTGATAAAGTGGTGATTACTTCCGGCGTTCCAATTGGTAAATCAGGCACAACTAGTTTAATCAAAGTGCATTCCATTGGACAGCCAATTTTAGCCTGACGTGTCTAGAATAAGGCTGAGGCTTTATACCAATTCACAATTCGCAATGACGCTCGCGGACTCGCTAACGCAATTCGCAATTAAAAAACTTAGATGCAGCAAAGCTCTTAGGGTTTCCATCTGTATCAGACTTTTCGTGAATTGGTATTAGTCAGCAAACAAGGCAATGGTTAAGAAAAATTGCCAAAATCAGAATTCTAGCAACCGTAGAGAGTGTAAATACATAGGGGAATTAGGTAAATCTTACACAAATCACCATCGCGGAGTTTATTATGTCTAAAAATTTACTAGAACAATTGCGTGAGTTAACCGTAGTAGTTGCTGATACTGGCGATATTAAAGCCATTGAAAAATTTAAACCCCAAGACGCGACCACTAATCCTTCACTGATTACGGCTGCGGCACAAATGCCAGAGTATCAAGATATTGTTGATCAAACATTATTGCAAGCAAAAAAAGATGCTGGTACAGGTGCAACTCAAGCCCAAATTGTTTCTCTAGCTTTTGAACGTTTAGCTGTATCTTTTGGTTTGAAGATTTTGCAAATCATTCCTGGACGCGTGTCTACAGAAGTTGATGCCCGCTTGTCTTACGATACAGAAGCGACTATCAACAAAGGTAGAGAAATCATTGCTCAGTATAAAGCTGCTGGCATTGGCCCCGAACGTATCTTAATTAAAATTGCCAGCACCTGGGAAGGGATTCGCGCTGCTGAAGTTCTGGAAAAAGAAGGTATTCACTGTAACTTAACTCTATTGTTTGGTTTGCATCAAGCGATCGCTTGTGCAGAAGCAGGCGTAACCTTAATTTCTCCCTTCGTCGGCCGGATTCTTGACTGGTATAAAAAATCAACCGGACGCGACAGCTACCCCTCCGCTGAAGATCCCGGCGTAGTATCCGTGACCACAATTTATAACTACTATAAAAAGTTCGGTTATAAAACTGAAGTCATGGGTGCAAGCTTCCGCAACGTCGGCGAAATCACAGAATTGGCAGGCAGCGACTTGCTAACTATTTCTCCCTCGTTGTTGGGTGAATTGCAAGCCACCATTGGCGAACTACCCCGCAAACTCGATCCTGCCAAAGCTGCCAGCATGGAAATTGCCAAAATCACCATCGACAAAGCCACCTTCGACAAAATGCACGTCGAAGACCGCATGGCTTATGACAAGTTAGATGAAGGTATCAAAGGCTTTACTAAAGCGTTGGAAGACCTAGAAAAACTATTGGCAGAAAGACTATCTAATTTAGAAGTAGTCGCCAGCCATTAGACTCCTTTTTGGTCGGATAAGAAGAAGGATTAACTTAACAACAAGAATTCTGGATATTCAATTCAGAATTCTTTTTTTATCTACAATTCCCTGCCAAAAACTAGTGACTCAGGACTAAATACAATCCGTCAGCAATGCCAGCATTTTAACCAGTGGTTGCTGCGTCTGGAAAACATATCAAATCTGCATGAGTAACAAAGGAAGGTATAAAGCTAATGAAAGTACTCATATTAAATGCTGGTTCTAGCAGCCAAAAAAGTTGTCTGTATGAAATCGCAGATGATGCTTTGCCGCAAAAAGCACCTCAACCGCTTTGGGAAGGAAAAGTTAACTGGACTCAAGACCGGGGTGTGGCAGAAATTGAGGTGAAAACAGCTTCAGGTGCAACTCTACACGAATCTATTTATGGTGATTCCCGGCAGGCACACGTTGCTTATATGCTTTATACTCTCAGCCGTGGTGCAACTAAAGTTGTCAGCCAACTCTCAGAAATTGATGTGGTGGGACATCGTGTGGTTCATGGTGGACAAGATTACCGTAATCCTGTGGTGATTACGCAAGAAGTTAAAGGTGCGATCGCTCGTCTTTCTAATCTCGCCCCAGCCCACAATCCAGCAGCTTTAGAAGGCATCGAAGCAATTGAGAAAAGTTTAGGTGAAGTTCCCCAAGTAGCAGTATTTGATACTGGTTTTCATTCCACTCTCCCGGATGCGGCTGCTATTTATCCCGGCCCTTATGAATGGGTAGAACAAGGTATCCGTCGCTATGGGTTTCATGGGATCAGCCATCAATATTGTGCTGGACGTGCGGCGCAAATACTTGGTCGAGATTTAGCATCATTGCGAATTATTAGTTGTCACTTGGGTAACGGCTGTTCGTTAGCAGCAATTAAAGATGGTCGCAGCATTGATACCACAATGGGTTTCACACCTTTGGATGGCTTAATGATGGGAAGTCGCTGCGGTTCCATTGACCCAGGAATTTTAATTTACCTCATGCGCCAATCTAATTACTCATCAGAAAGTTTAGATTATGTATTAAATAAAGCATCCGGCTTACGAGGAATTTCGGGAGTATCCAGCGATTTACCCCAAGTAATTGAAGCGATCGCCCAAGGCAACTACCGCGCCCAACTCGCTTGGGATATTTACGTCCATCGTCTGCGGTCTGGAATTGGTGCTATGCTTGCGAGTCTGAGCGGATTAGATGTATTGTTATTTACCGCAGGTGTGGGTGAAAAATCTGCCGGAATTCGCCAAGCTGTCTGCGAAGCCTTTGGATTTTTGGGCTTGAAAATTGACCTAGAAAAAAATCAAAATCAACCTGTTGATCAAGATATTGCCACTTCTGATTCTACAGTGCGGGTGTTAGTTATCCATACACAAGAAGATTGGGCGATCGCACAACAATCTTGGCAAATAATGAAAAAGAATGCTTAAACGATATCCGTCAATTTGAGATGAGGAGGTAATTGTAAAGTGACAGCAGTCATATAGTGTTCTACAGAGAAAACTCAACCTCTACCTCTACTTTAGAAATTCCTTGCTTAGGTTAACTTAAGTTTGATGAACCTCTCCCACCCGGAAAATAACGAGTAAGAAAAACTAGGTCTTTGGCTCCCCTCTCCACGTCGGAGAGGGGCTGGGGGAGAGGTTAAAGTTACTTATCCGTTGGTAACTCCGCAACTATAGGCGAATGATTATTTGGTGAAACTGGTGGTTTATTCACGACTATTGGCTGTGGATGCAAAGGTGTTGGTGTCACTTCACCTTGCTTGGCAGTTTGATTCCACAAAATCATCGAGAGTAAACCATCTACTAAACCATTGTTATTACCGTTACCACTGACTAAAACTTCTGGTATCAGACGGACATTGCGATCGCCGATAATCTGCATCAGTTGCATGGCT
This sequence comes from Nostoc sp. CHAB 5844, assembly GCF_020829595.1. Taxonomy (GTDB): domain Bacteria; phylum Cyanobacteriota; class Cyanobacteriia; order Cyanobacteriales; family Nostocaceae; genus Nostoc_B. Next base: position 28,057 of record NZ_JAIVFW010000052.1, on the reverse strand, counting down.
GTATAACCTTGTGGCCCCAGGGCTTCCACACCAGCACGGTAAGTTTCGGCTTTAGCGTTACCTGTGGCGCGAATTCCTTCCGCTTCCGCAACTGCTCGTAATTTGATGCCTTCTGCTTCCCCAGTTGCTTGTTGAATTTGTGCTTGGGCTTTCAGTTCAGCAATCTGGACGCTTTTTTCCGATTTCACCATTTCTTGTTGGATATCAGCCAATGCTGTTTCCCGTACAAGTTGCTGGCGTTGGGTTTGGGCTACCTGCTGCACTTCGTAAGTTTTGCGTTGTTCTTCGGCAATTTTCCGATCAGTTTGGGTTTGCATTAACGATGCTGGCGGTTGAATATCACCGATTAAGGTGTCGATCGCTTGTACATCATAAGCACGTAATGCAGCTCTAATATATTCTGCCGCTTCTGCTTGGCGATCGCTCCGGGCGGTGAGAAAGTCGAGTACAGTGTAGTCTTGAGCAGAGTTGCGGAAATAGTTACCAATTGTGGGTTCTAATACATGGTCAACCAGATTTTGCATCGAACCAACGCGAGAAATTACTTTCGGTGCATCTAAAGCACCTACATGAATAATTTGGGCTACTTCTAAATCAAAGGCAAAACCATCACGCGATCGCACCGTCAAGGAAGCTAGATGAGCATCATAACTGTGGCGTTCGGTACGGCTTGACCAATTCAACACAATATTAGTTGTGGGAACCAACTCAATTTTCATAATTCGAGAGTTGATTGGATGTTTGCCCGGATATAACGGTTCTATCCACACACCCTTATGTCCAGAATTAACTAAGTTACCGTGAGTAAAGGCTGCACCACTGACATCTTCTTGAGACTGACCGACGAAAGAAATCACCACGCCCACATAACCAATAGGAATTTCGGTCATTGGTACTTGCTCAACTTGAACAAACCAGGGGTTAAGGTTCCAAGAACCAGATAATAGTATTTGTTCTTGTAAACCTCTTCGTCCACCAGCATCCAGAAATTTTTGACCGTTCTGGAAGTTGTCATGTGCTGGTATCATTGGCCCAGCAATTTCGCCAGCCGGAATCGGTAAACCATCTAGAGTCGTGACAATGCCAACTTTATCAGATGCGACACTATACACCCGCAACTGTTCTGCGTGCATATCATTGTTTTTGGCATTAGCCGCCATGATGACTCGAAACAGCGCGGTGTTAATTCGGTAAGTACCAGCGGTGAGAAAACCCATTTGACGGCCTTTTTCTCCACCGTGGGTGAGGAATTTCCGTGCATCTTGGAAATTGTCACAATCGACAATTTTGCCTAAAATCCTTTCTGGAGGGTTGGATGCGCCATCTGCTGCCACAATTAGGGCGATTTCACCTTGGGGAACAACCACCACCGATTCTTTGCGAACTGAATATTGCCAAGGCCAGTAACCCCAATGCCAACCAGGTGCAAGAGTATCAGCTTGCAAACCTGCTTCACCATTGAGGGCAATCAATCGTCCGGCGGGTAGTCCGCGTCCAGAGAGGGCAAATTTTTTGACGACAACGCCGACTTCTCGTTCACCAATAACTACCAGTCCGCCAAAAAACAGCGGCACAAATATGACAATGCCACCAACTACCACAACGGGAATCACACCCCAAGGTGATAACTGCATTGCTTGATACGCAGGCTGAGTGGTTGCTGAATTGGTAGTAACAGCTTGTGTTTGACTTAGTTTTACTGATGCTGAAGCGATTTCTGTTGAGTTTTGTGTTTTTAGGGAAGTTGCATTGACTGAATTTATACCGTCTGTTATAGCTAAGGCTGCTAATGCCGACAATCCCAAACGAACTAATTTATTTTGTTTACTCTTACCAACGGAAGATGGAAAAGTTTTCATATTATGCGCCCTGTTGGGCAACTAATCATCTAAGTTAACACTTCACTTGGCAAGGTCTAAATTTCTTAAACTTGCTGTAATTTTTTATTTAAAGCTCAATTGACAAGAACGTTATTTTAATTAATAGGAAACAGGGAACGGGCAACAGGCAACGAGAAAATCCCTATAATTAAAATAATCGAAGGTGTTGAAAGTGGTGAAGTTGTGGAAGTAACAGACGAGTGGTGGGAACAAAAACGCGCCAAGCTGGTTGAACAGCTACGTCATAGACAGTAATGACAAGACGGATTGTTATTACACTTGAATCGAACTATATTGAGTTAATTCAGATAGTTTTAATGAATTCTTGTACAGCATCGTACTGGTCAGGCATAGCGAGATAGTGTAGCAGCAAAGCAAGGTCTAAATCAGGGAAAAATCCACTCCTGTCTACTTCTACATATTCACCCTGCTCAGTCAAACGAAATATTGTAATTTGATTCGATTTCCAAAACCAAACTTCCGGTACTTTCTTGGGTCTGTATAAATCTTTTCTGTTAAGAGTTCCACTGGTGACAATGATTTCAATCACAATGCCTGGTGTTTGTTTATTACTACCAATGCAGTAAGACTCATCAGGCGTACCAGATGCATACCCTGGTTCTTCTAGAGTAAAGCCACCGCGACCGTAAAACCGGATGCTTTTCTCTCTCATGTAAGCTTCTAACAAATAACCAAGAGTTGTTTTCACGTACTCGTGTTCATCTCCAATTGGAGACATAATTTCCATTACTCCTGCTAAATAGGTTAGTTTGACTTCTCGGTTATTTTCCAGTTGTGCTGCAATAATTTTGAACTGTTCCCAAGAAACACCGCTGACAGTTACTAATTTTTCTGCTGTCGGTTGCTTTAATAATGGGATACTCATAACAAAACTTCCTAAAAAAATTTGTAGGGCAAGCATATAGCTCACCCTACAACAAAAATTATCAGCAATGTTTATACCAAACCGCCAGCAGCTTGAAAACGAGCGCGGGCGCGTTTGTAGGCTTGGTTTGCTTGGATTTGAGCTTGACGATCGCCTGCTGGCACTTGAGCTAGGCGGGATTGGGCTTCGTTGTAAGCTGTGCGTGCCGATTCTAAGTCAATGGTGTCGCCACGTTCCGCACCATTTACTAAGATTGTCACTTCACCTGCTTCAACTTCTGCAAAACCACCCAAAAGTGCGATCGCTTGCCAGTTAGCATTTTTGCTGGGACGGACGCGCATCACACCTGTATCCAAGGCTGTCAACAGCGGTGCGTGTCCACTGAGGATACCTAGCTGACCAGTTGTACTAGGTAAAATCACTTCTTCAGCTTCAGCATCCCAGATTGTCTTGTCTGGGGAAATTACACGAACGGTTAATGTCATAGCAAAGTATGAAGTGTAAAGTATGAAGTATGAAGTGTAAAGTATGAAGTATGAAGTTAACATTTCATACTTCATCCTTCAGACTTCAGCCTTTATTTAGCCTTTAAGCTTTTGGGCTTTGGCGATCGCTTCGTTGATATCGCCTACCAAGTAGAAGGCTTGTTCTGGCAGATCATCTAATTCACCAGCCAAAATCTTTTGGAAGCCTTTGATGGTGTCTTCCAATTTCACGTATTTACCAGGAGAACCGGTGAATACTTCTGCGACGAAGAAGGGCTGAGACAAGAAACGCTCAATCTTCCGAGCGCGTGCTACAGTCAGACGGTCGTCTTCAGACAATTCATCTAGACCGAGAATAGCGATGATGTCTTGTAATTCTTTGTAGCGTTGTAAGGTTGCTTGGACAGCACGAGCAGTGTTGTAGTGTTCATCACCCACAATGTTGGGCTGCAACATTGTAGAAGTAGAACCCAGAGGATCAACCGCAGGATAAATACCCTTAGCTGCCAAACCACGAGACAGTACTGTTGTACCATCCAAGTGAGCGAAGGTAGTTGCAGGTGCGGGGTCAGTTAAGTCGTCCGCAGGTACATACACCGCTTGGATGGAGGTAATAGAACCTTCTGTTGTCGAAGTAATCCTCTCTTGTAATGCACCTACGTCAGTACCCAGTGTAGGCTGGTATCCTACCGCCGAGGGCATCCGACCTAACAGCGCCGATACTTCCGAACCTGCTTGGACGAAGCGGAAGATGTTGTCAACAAACAGTAGTACGTCCTGCTTGTTCACATCACGGAAGTACTCAGCCATTGTCAAACCAGACAAACCAACCCGCATTCTCGCTCCGGGTGGTTCGTTCATCTGACCGTAAACTAGCGCGATTTTTGATTCGTTGAGGTTATCTTTGTTGATTACCCCAGATTCAATCATTTCGTTGTAGAGGTCGTTCCCTTCGCGGGTACGTTCACCCACACCAGCAAATACGGACACGCCGCCGTGCTGGGTAGCGATGTTGTTAATCAACTCCATCATGATCACAGTCTTGCCGACACCTGCACCGCCGAACAGACCAATCTTACCGCCACGTCGATAGGGAGTTAGGAGGTCAACAACCTTAATTCCAGTCTCGAAAACGGAAGGTTTGGTTTCCAGGTCAGTTAGTTTAGGAGCGTCACGGTGGATAGGTAAGGTTTCTTCCGTGTTGACTGGCCCTCTGTTGTCCACAGGTTCGCCAAGGACGTTGAAAATCCGACCTAGGGTAGCTTTACCTACTGGTACACTGATGGGAGCGCCTGTATCGACGACTTCCAAACCGCGTACTAGACCATCGGTGGAACTCATCGCAACGGCTCGAACTTGGTTGTCGCCCAGCAGTTGCTGTACTTCGATGGTGAGGTTGATTTCTTGTCCAGCTTCGTTAGTGCCTTTGATGGTCAAAGCGTTGTAGATTTGCGGTAATTTGCCACTAGGGAATTTAACGTCTACAACTGGACCAATGATTTGGGTAATGTAGCCTATGTTTGTTTTTTCTGCGGTGGTGACCATGCTGAGCCTAATGATTGAAGCTATATTTCAGATGAGGTCGTAGATGACAAAAGATTAAGCAATGTCATCTTTCACTCTAACACCGGAAGGGGACATAACTCCGTTAGTAATTCCTTAAGACCAGTGTTTTGCTTTCAAAGATGAGGCTAAAAACAAAAAACACCGCGTCAGCAGTATTGTGACACGGTAGCTACAAGGTTGCAGGAAAATTTATTTATGCTTTAGCTTTCAGTTTCTGTAGTTTACACTTGGATACTGAAACTGTACCTAAAGCACCCAATGCTAATATTTTTACAGAAAAATTACATAATACAGATGTATTATGTAATTCATATTCAAAAGATATCAATCAACAGTATTCAAATGAGCTAATAGTTTTTGTTGTTGCTGACGCTTGCGGAGGGATGTAGCACCAAAAACAGTACTTGCCAACAAACCTAAAACAGTTGTAGGTTCAGGAACTCTTTTTAAAGGTTGACCAGAAAAAGTGCCTGCTTGAATAAACACAGCAGAATCGTAACGATGATCTCCCACGTCTGCAATTGCTATTTTAAGACGATGAATGCCTTCACTCAATCCTAAGAATTGAGCAGAGAATACGTTGGTAAAACCATCATATTGGAGGTCATAAAATAGTCCAGCATCTTCTAATGAATTATTATTAAACAATTGCGGATTTGTGGCGTTGCTTCCAAAGGGATTACCACCGTTGACAGTATTAATAGAAACTGGTGTGGCAGTTCCAGGTATTAATGCAATATTTTTTCCATCTAAGAAAAATCCAAATACATCATTGTATTTAGTATTTACGTATTCGTTATATTCTTCTGAGGCAAAAACATAGTTGAAAAAAAGATTGCCAGTTGTTGATGTAAACTCAAATTCTAGGACACTAGCATCAAAAGTTTGCACTCCAGAAATTAAAGCACTTAAATCAGAATCTCCTAGTAATCCATTATTACTTGATGCACTCTCACTATTATTTGGCCCAACTGCCAATTTAGCATTACCAGTAGTGAGAATCATCCCATTTTCTATGCCGATACCTGAAGCTAAACCCCCTGTGAAAGTTCCAGATGCTATTGATGCACCTTGATAGGTAGCATTAGATACTGTAATACCTTCACCTAAAATGTTGTTAACTAAAAAGTTAGGGTCACTGCTAGTAGTGATATTGACAGCCTGAGCAGGTGCAGTTAACAATCCTAAACCTAATAAAGAAAATGCACCTGTTTTTAGAAAACTCTTGAGAGATTTCATGTTTTTATACCAATTAAATGTGAATAGTAGCAATATTTTTTTGATGAAATTAGGAAAATTCCAGCAAATTTTGTGCCATAAAGCTACAAATGCTATGGTCACAAACTTACTTAGTCTCTAGCCGCGATCGCACATTACCGATATGGGTGTTATAACTACACCTTTAAAATACATTTCTGTATTCAGAATATTAGCGAGGTAATCTGTATTCTTCTCTCGCTCGTATATTTAATTAGATTAATAGTTAACGATTTTTTTGAATAGTATAAATACGGTAGTTCACACAATAATTAAATTACAAATTCAATCTAATTACACCAACAAGGTAAGTAAATGAAGCTTTTCAGCAAAAAAGAAGCTAAGTTTTATTTTAAAATTTTGTAAATAAATTCAGTTTCTTTAAAATATTTTTATGTTTTAAATATTAAATTAAGATAATTACAACATAATGTTTACTTGAAGTTTAAATAAATCAAAATTTACACTGTTTTTAAATATAAAATTTTTACAAACACCTGTTTAATATATGGCTAACAACAACCTATTGGATAAATTTATTCAATATATAGCCATTTCATTTAATTCCTGTATTAGTCTTATAAACAGGTAAAAGAAGCAATAAAAGTGTACTTAACTTCGCAAACAGCAATTAAAAGTCCTATATTGAAATAAAATTTATTATCAGTTTATCTAGTTCTTATAAAAAGACTAAGTAGAGAATATTACATTATCTAACGTGTAGATCAAAAATGGCACTCTAAATATAAAACTAAAGCATAAATTCACTGGTAATCAATAATGCGACAGCTTGTGTCTACATGGAATTTATAGATTCTCAATTATACATTTTTACTTTCATCTTCTTAACTTAAGATAAAGGTAGGTGCAAAAATCGCTCAGTCCCTATTTGCTCTAGCTTAATCTATATATTTACAGCAGAATTTGCTTATGAATTTCTCGTCAGCAAGACAATATTTTTACCAAGAGATTCAGCAACCTGACGAGTATCTCAACTTGGCCAAGGCAGCATTGTATATTGCCCAAGAAGAATATCCGAACCTTGACCCGGAAGAATATCTCAATGCCTTTGATACAATGGCGCAAGAGGTTCAAGAACGTTTACCTGCTTCACGCTATCCGCTGCGGTTGATTCAATGCTTGAATCAGTATCTTTATGATGACTTGGGATTTACTGGCAATCATAGCAACTACTATGACCCCCGCAACAGCTTTTTAAATGATGTGATTGACCGTCGAATGGGAATTCCGATTACTTTAGCGCTAGTTTACCTAGAGATTACCCGCAGAATTGATTTCCCAATGGTAGGTATAGGTTTGCCAGGACATTTTCTGATTCGTCCAGATATTCCAGATATGGAGATTTTTGTTGATGCCTTTAATCGTGGTGAGGTAATGTTTGCAGAAGACTGCCAGGAAAGACTCACTCAAATGTTTCAGCAACCTGTAAGTCTAAAACCCGAATTTTTAGCTACTGTCAGCAATCGGCAATTTTTAGCCAGGATGCTGACGAATTTAAAATACATATATCTTAAACAGCAAGATTTGGCAAAAACTCTGGCTGCGGTAGAACGGATTTTATTGCTATTTCCGACTGCGATGTTAGAAATCCGCGATCGCGGTCTGCTTTACTATCAACTAGGACACCACCAGCAAGCTGTGGAAGACTTGCAAAATTACCTTTCTAAAGTTCCTGATGCTGAAGATGCAGTAGTAATTCGGCGCTTACTGACCGAACTGGGTAAAGGGTAAATAAGTGCCATCATGAACTGCGTACACCAGGACGCATGAAAGAAGATTGAGGGCTAGTATTTTTACTCAGCACTTTTTCAAGCTAGGTTGGTCATTTGACCTTAGTAAGTGTTTTAGAACTATGTTCTGTTTATTCTTACTAACTTACCATAGAAGTAGCCCAGGCAAAGAATTGAGGAGAAGTGATGCTTGATTTAGCCAAAGTCCAATTCATTGCTCAATCTTATGCGCCTCAAGAACTCTTTGCGGCTTTGGTTTGGCAGCGTCAATTCAATCAATTTGATGGTGAAGAAGTAATTACTGACTTATCTAACCACAGAGATTTATGGGCAAGCTTTCTGTTCACCAAACCAATTTTTGCACCAGACGAAAACGGTTTGAGTTTTGGTGGTGTGATCGATACTCTTCTGGCAATGGCAAACTATCGTCCCATGCCTGAGACTAGTATTATTCATTTCGTTGCTTATCCGGCTGATACCTTGTACATCCTCGCAGAGAACCAAGACACAAAGGTATCTCAGCTTTTGGATTTCGGTAAAAAATGGCAAGCTGACTCTGTAGAAGTAAGTGATGGCACAAATGAGAATTATGGTTGGCAGCTGAAGCGCCGCCTCAGAAGCCGTTTAGAAGGTGCGCTATGGGGTGAAGATGTGCCACGAGATCGCGACGCAGTTGTTGTTTGTTATTGGTGGGATTAATGAAGAGTACAGATAATTCATTCTGAATTCTGACTCCTGAATTCTTTTTTATTAAATCTCAGTTAGATGGCAATTTAAGCCTCAAGATAGTGTGTGCTTGCTAACTGCATTGCTTAAGCTGAGTCTAGAAATTTGGAGACAAAATTCATGGATAAGCGAACAGTTCCTAGCCAAGCAGAAAAAATGAATCCTGAAGGCGATGCATCACAATTAAGCCCAGAAACACTAGACAAAATCAAACATCCAGCGAAAATGGATGATGTGATTCGAGAACAATCAGCCGAAGAACGCAGAAGTAACCCAGCTTTAGTTCCAGAAATGTTGGATGAACCAACTGATGAAACGATTGGATTTACAAAAGAGTAGAAAGACGACTGGAAGCTAAAGAAGCATAAGCAGTTTGTAAGTAAGTGAGGTACAAAAGACAAGCTTTAAACTCAGGTATCAAGAGTTTATAACTCCTGCCTTCTGCCTCCTACCTGCTGCCTCCTGCTATACAATGGCATTCAGTAACTTGATGATTGCCCCCTATGCTACCAGTCATCTATTCCAATGAGATGCAATATCGGCAATAAGCTAATAATCACAAAAGTTTGCTTGTTGAGACCGCAAGGGGAGCCAGCGCGCCCCTTGCGGGTTTCCCGACAGCCGCGCGACTAGCGTGGTAGGGGAGCAGAGGAGCCAGTGCGTTGCGGTGAGCAGTCCGTTGGGGAGACACTGCGTTGCGCGGTTTAAGAGCGTTGAAGCAAGTGTCGGCGGCTTTGCCGACAGTCACGGAACTGCGTTAGCGACGCTCTTGAGCGTCACCCGAAGGGAGGTTCCAAGAGTTGTAGCAACTGGCGTGAGCAGGGGAGAGGGTTTGAAGTTTTTCCCCAAAATTTCAATTGTGCAACTTGTAAGCACAAAAGCTTATTTACACTTTAGACTTGCTTGATCAAGCAATTGCATATATGTTGAGAAGTGTCTGCTAAAAAAGTCATAGCCAAAAAGTGATAAAACACTTTTCTATTGTGGCCTTAATTTTTTTAAGATTAAGCTCTTTTTAGTGCTGAATAACGTAGATAATGGGTAAGTAAATAGTAGAAGTTGTGAAAATTCTGCTGGTAGAGGACGATTTACCAACGGCGACCGTACTGAGTGAGGTTCTCAAGGCGGAGTACTATACAGTTGAACTGGCAACAGATGGTCAAAATGGGTTAGAATTAGCAACCTTATCTAATTTTGATCTAATCTTGTTAGATCTGCTGATTCCCAAACTTGATGGAATTAACCTTTGCCGAAAACTTCGCGCTCAGGGGATTCAAAAACCTATTCTTTTACTGACTGCCAAAGATCACAGTGCTGATATAGTCAAAGGATTGGATGCAGGCGCAGATGATTATGTCACCAAACCCTACTATATCTCAGAGTTATTAGCACGGATACGAGCATTGCTGCGTCGTGGCCAGACAGAACTAACACCAAGTTTGCTAAATTGGGAAAATCTCTGCTTAAATACTATCTCAGCAGAAGTTTCCTATAAAGGACAACCTATATTTTTAAGCCCCAAGGAATATAGCTTGCTGGGGTTATTTTTGCGTCATCCCCAGCGTGTCTTTAGCCGCAGTGAAATTATTGACCGTCTTTGGTCAATAGATGCTACGCCAAGTGAAGGAGCTGTGACTAATCTGATTAAAGATTTGCGGCACAAGCTCAAAACTATGGGAATGTCGGCCGAATTACTCGAAACCGTTTATGGTCTGGGCTATCGGCTCAAGACTCCACCTAAAGCTAAAGGTGGCGAACAAAGTCCACAAACAGAAGCAAAACGTCAAACAGCCCTAGCTGCCATCAACAAAGCCATAGAACGCCACAAAGATACATTTACTCAACGAGTAACTTTGCTAGAGCAAGCAGAACTTGCTTTACATCAAGGGCAATTGTCATCCGAACTACGGCAGCAAACCAGTAACGAAGCCCACAAACTAGCAGGGACATTAGGCTCGTTTGGCTATACAACAGGCTCAAAGTTAGCTCAAGCTATTGAACATCTGCTGCTCACGAATAAAAATTTAACCTCCAAGGATGCTGTTCAACTATCACAATTGATTAATCAACTCAAAGAAACGCTCAGTCAACCTCCCATACCCATCACTGTTGAGCAATTTGAGCCAATTCAACTGCCGTTGGTGCTGGCTATCAATAATGAATCTTTTACTCAGCAACTGAAAACGGAAGCTGCTAATTGGGGAGTGCGGATAGAAGTAGCTACCAATTGGGAGAGCGCTCAACAAAATGTTTCTCAGTCTCCCAAGGTGATTTTACTTTATTTAAATCAGCAAAAATCGGAGCAAAAAAGTTTAAAATTGCTGCATAAACTCAAACAACAGTTTCCGACTACGCCAATTTTTGTCATAGCAGAGCAAGATAATCTGACACAACGAGTAGCTGTGGCTCGTTTGGGAGTCCAGGGATTTCTCTGTAAGCCTACTACTACTGAAGTCTTTCAAGTAATTACCCAAGTATTACAATCATCTCCAGCTAGTGCAGCTAAGGTGATGATTTTAGACGATGATCCAACGATGCTTGATATATTGAGCAATTTATTGCAATCTTGGGGATTGAAAGTGAAGACCTTGCAAAACCCGCAAAAATTTTGGGAGGCACTTATTTCTACAACTCCTGATCTATTGATGATCGATTTAGAAATGCCAACATACAGTGGCATTGATTTATGCCGAGTCGTCAGACAAGATCCTCATTGGGGAAATTTGCCTATTTTAGTAGTGACTGCCCATACAGACATAAAATCAATTCAACAGGTATTTGCTGCCGGAGCCGATGATTTTATCGGTAAGCCTGTGGTAGGGACTGACTTAATAACTCGTGTCATCAACCGCATTGATCGTTCTCGTGTACAGCAAAAACTCAAAACCTAGAAGCGGAGGATACAAAGGTGAGGTTCTCCAATCTTTTTGGGAAAAGGCAAGCTAACAACAAAAAGCTAACAATTTCCTTACGACTCATCCTCACCGTTCCCTTTGTGCTGTTAACTGGGGGAACAGCAAGTTTAGTAAGTTATATATCCTTGCAAAATTCTCAGCGTTCAGTAAATAGCTTGGCATATCAGTTAATGAATGAGATGAGCGATCGCATTCATTTATATCTGAGTAATTATTTAAAGACTCCACACTTAATCAATCGCCTCAATGCTCAAGCCAGCAAACTCAAACAGATAGATATCACCAATCCGCAAAGTTTAGAACGCTATTTTTTTAGTCAAATTCAAGAATTTGATGCAGTAAGAATGCACTTTATCAATCCCCAAGGCGGACTTGTGGGAGCCGGAAACGATGAACGAGGTCTAACTATTTCCTTAACTCAGAATTTTACCAAAGGTGAGCTTTATGTATATAGCGTCGATAGTCAAAGGATACGTTTCACATTTAAAGGAAATTGGTATAACTTTATTAATCAAATAGGATTGCCATATGAGCAAACGCATCCTTGTCATTGATGATGAAGAATCGCTCCGAGACCTTGCCTGTACATGTTTAGAGGATTTGGGTGGCTGGGAAGCGATACCCGCCCAATCGGGTCATGAGGGACTTTTGCAAGCCCAAGAGTATGTTTTGGATGTCATTCTCCTTGATGTATCAATGCCTGATATGGATGGCTTTCAATTTTACGAAAAAATCAAAGCTAACCCAAAGACTCAAGCAATTCCGATAATTTTGCTCACAGCCAAAGTATTACCAGATGATCACAAGCGCTTTGCTCAATTGGATTTAGCTGGAATCATCACTAAACCATTCAATCCAGTACTGATTTGCAAACAAATAGCTCAAATGCTTGGTTGGAGTGAGTAATTAGGCGAGTTAAGAATAGGGAATAAGGTGAGAATGACTATTTATTACTCACCAATGACTAATGACCATTGACTATTGACTGATACTCTTATAAGTTTCTTATTTTCTTGATTTAAGCTGAATTCATCAATTTCTTCCAGCTTTTTTTAACCTTTGAATCATGACAATCAAGACAATATTGTTGATTGACGATGAACCAACTATTCGAGAACTTGTACAAATTTGTTTAAACGATTTAGTGGGATGGAAAGTTGTTACTGCTGCTTCAGCCCAAGCCGCGCTCAAACAGCTTGAGATAGAACGTCCTGATGCTATCCTGCTTGATGTTGTTATGCCAGGTATGGACGTTACTACATTTCTGTACAGATTTCATGAAAGACATTCAACCAAATTAATTCCAGTTATTCTTTTGAGTGTAATTGCAGATTGGTTTACTTCACAACAACTTCAGCAGCTTGGTGTGGTTGAAGCAATTGCTAAACCTTTCAATCCCTTAACTTTACATGATCAAATTACTCGCGCTTTAGGATGGAGTTTGCAACCTGAGTGTGAATCTCTTCTCTGAATGACAATACCAATAAATTTAAAGTAAAAAATTGTTTGGTAAATATCAAAATAGCATATTTATCGGCAATTACTGGTTTCTCAATATTAATTAAGCTTCGGTTTTATCTACGTTTAAGGTTGTTAGCTTGTTTTGCAAAAAATATACTGAAAAATTTGAGTGAACAAGTTCTAGCGAATTGTTACGCAATATTTTTGTTGAATAATAATTTGCTAAAAATTTGAAAATAAATTCTAAGTCGTGAGCAATCATAATCAGATTTAATAAACTGTTTCCCTTGACTTCTCGGCATCAGTAAATCATCACAGTTTATCAGGTAAATTTTTATGTATGCAAAAAATATTGCTATAAAACCTATAAATTTACAGCAAAATAAAACGAAGAGAAGAAGAGGTGTTGTACTAACTTCTATTGGAATACAACGTTTACAAGAAGCGATTCTAGCTTGGGAAATTTTAAAAAATAAAGGTTATCGCTTAACGTTAGAGGAACTTAGCAGACAGATCAATATTTCCACTAAAACTCTCAGTCGATTGTGGTCTTTGAGTAAAGGTGTAGATCAAAAAACTCTCAAATTGTGCTTTAGTGCCTTTAACCTCAAATTACATGAAGACGATTACACAATTGTGAATGGAGAGGATGTAACACAAGGATTAGGATTTCTGTCAGAAGATTTATATACACACGAGGAAAATTTTGCTCAATTCTCTACTTACCAAGCAGAAAACCGTTGGACATATCCAGATGGGCCTGTAGCGAATGGTTCTCCGTTATATATTGAGCGTCCACCAATAGAAGAACTAGTTTATCGAGAAATTACCCGACCTGGCTGCGTAATTCGGATTCGTTCTCCCAGACAGATGGGTAAAACTTCTTTAGTGCTACGTCTTTTAGCTTTTGCGAATACACAAGGATATCGCACTGTTAATGTCAATTGCTACCAAATCGATGACCATTGTTTGACTGACTTAAATAAGCTTTTGCGTTGTCTTTGTTGGCAAATTGCCCAACAGTTAGACATCGACCCTAATCTTGATGAGCAATGGGATGAAGAAGTTGGGTATAAGTTAGTCTGTAGCTTCTACTTGCAAAAATATATTTTTAAACAAAGTCACAGTCCGATAGTTTTGGTGTTGAGCGATGTTGATCGCTTTTTTGAGTATCCTCACATTGCTCAGGAGTTTTTTGCCTTGTTGCGTTCTTGGTGTGAAGAAGCACGACAAAATCATGAGTGGCAAAAGCTGAGGTTAGTAGTGACTTACAGCACAGAACAATATCTGTCTCTAGACGTTAATCGTTCACCATTTAACATCGGGCTACCTATTCGTTTGAGTGAATTTACTCAACAACAGGTAGAAGATTTAGCTAGAAGATACGAGTTAGATTGGATTCCAGGTCACGAATCTAGTCAGTTGATGTCTCTTGTTGGCGGTCATCCGGCTATGATTCAACTAGCTTTATTTCATCTTGCCTCTCACACTATCACTTTACAAGATTTGATCAAAGAAGCGATCGCGAATGGAGGCATATACCATCAGCATTTATGGCGACATTGGGTAAAACTACAAGGCAATCCTCATCTGCTCAAAATATATACTGAGATTGTCACAACACAACACAGTATTACTCTTGATCCTGTAGATGCTTATAAACTCGAAAGCTTAGGATTGATTTGTTTTGAGGGCGATCGCATCTTACCCCGTTGCGAACTCTACCGCGCTTATTTTAAAAAACAACTATCTACCCTTGTTTAACTAAATTTCTAGAACAACTAGGATTCATAATTTAAGTTGTTCACAATGGTGCAAAATCAGAGAAATCACACGCCACACCTCCATAGCTTTGATTTTTCGTTTCACTGCGTAAGTCCTGCTAGTGCTTGCTGTATATCCATACAAAAATAAGAACAGCTAAAGATTCTTAGCTGTTCCGGCTGAAAGGTTCTATTACTTGCAGGTTAATAGATGGTTAGGTGAAATGCCCTCCGTCGCTGGAAGTATTAATTTCATCTGTCCGAATCCGAGTTATAGTCGTAGCCAGATCTGTTAGGACATAATGACAAGCGTGAAAGCTAGGAAGAGTAATACTTTTACCTCCAGCATAGCTGCCTCCTGCCTCCCGCCATAATTTATACTTACGAATATATTTAACTATTACAAAACATTACAAGATTTGTCATAATATTGGGTTTGCACCCGTCTTATAGAATGCCTATTTACCCATAGGTGTGAACTTCATTTGCCTTAAAAAAACCATGAGTCAAATAGTCTGGATCGCAAGACACGCTAACCGCCTCGATTTCGTAAATCCTGATTGGTTCCTTACCGCCGAACGACGCTACGATCCACCCTTATCTGATGATGGTTTCGTACAGGCAAAACAATTAGCCCAACGCTTGAAAACAGAAAAAATCGCCCATATTTTTGCTTCTCCTTTCCTACGAACGGTGCAAACGGCGAATGCAGTTGCAGAAGCCTTGGATTTATCTATTAATTTAGAAACAGGCTTGAGTGAATGGCTAAATCCGGCATGGATGACTGAAGAACCAGAAAGATTGTCAGTTCCAGCCTTAAAAGAACTATTTCCCAGAATTGATACCAGCTACACACCACGCATTGCTGCCAAATACCCCGAAACTCACGAACAAGTACGCGCACGTTCAGGACAAACTGCCAGATGTCTAGCAACGGAATTCTTTCCAGAGCATATCTTATTGGTAGCACATGGTGCTTCTGTTCTAGGGGCAGCAATGGGGTTAGTGGGTGAAGTTGCCAAAACCGAAGTTAAAGCTTCTTTATGTTCTCTAGTCAAGGTTGTGCTGCAAGGCCCAGAATGGTTGCTAGAACTAAAGGGAGATACTTCTCATTTGACTGAGATAGAAGAAGTGATTCGATTTGCGTAAATTCTTCAACAGGGCAGAAGACTAGAGATAAAAGCCAGAAGAAAATTAAGTATTAATCAAGTCTCACCTTTACCCTGGACTGATACCATTTCACTTGAAAATTGATACATTTAGGCAGGCAGAGGAGCAGGGGAGCAGAGGGGCAGAGGAGAAATTATTTGTATCATTTATTTGGTGAAATGGTATGACTCTACAAAAACTGCAACTAAATTACTAATACTTTTTATGACTTTGTTACTAGCAGGAGATATTGGCGGCACAAAAACCATTTTGCGATTGGTTGAATCCTTAGATTCACCAAGGTTACAGACTATTTATGAGGAAAGTTATCGCAGTGGGGATTTTCCTGATTTAGTTCCGATTGTGCAGCATTTTTTGCTGAAAGCGAATACAGCAACTCCACAAAAAGCTTGTTTTGCGATCGCTGGGCCAGTGGTAAACAACACTGCTAAACTAACTAACTTAGCATGGTTTCTCGATAGCGAACGTCTACAACAAGAATTGGGTATTGCTGCAATTTCCCTGATTAATGACTTTGCTGCTGTTGGCTATGGCATTTTCGGTTTAAGCACCAAAGATCTGCTAACTTTACAACCTGGTAAACAAAAACCCGAAGCACCCATTGCTGTAATTGGTGCTGGTACTGGATTAGGACAAGGCTTTTTAATGAAGCACGGAAATTATTATCAAGTCTTTCCTTCCGAAGGTGGTCACACCGACTTTGCCCCCCGAAACGAGTTAGAATTCCAACTGATGAAATATTTGCTGGATAAACATGATATCCAGCGCGTTTCTGTAGAACGAGTCGTGTCTGGTTTAGGTATTGTTTCTATTTATCAATTTTTGCGCGATCGCGCAGAGCGCGGCACCCTAACGGGTGAACGCAAAAATGCCATTGAATCACCAGAAATTGCCCAAATCGTCAGAACGTGGGAACAAGAAGCCGGACAGCCTGAAAAAAGCGTCGATCCTGGTGCTGCAATTGGCAAAGCCGCAGTCCAAAAAAGCGATCGCCTCTGTGAGCAAACTTTACAACTGTTTGTTGATGCTTATGGTGCAGAAGCCGGAAATCTCGCCTTGAAACTTTTACCTTACGGCGGTTTGTACATCGCTGGTGGGATTGCACCGAAAATCTTGCCTTTGATTCAAAACGGCAGTTTCTTATTGAACTTCACTCAAAAAGGCAGAATGCGTTCTCTTCTGGAAGAGATACCCGTGTATATTATTCTCAACCCTCAAGTAGGATTAATAGGTGCGGCTTTGTGTGCAGCTAGGTTATAACACTAACATCATCAGTGTTATTTGCATCGACAAAGCTAAAACTATGACATTCAAAAGATTATTACCATTAATAGCTGCCACATTTGTTTGTGGTAGCTCTTTTATTGTGGAAGCACGTCAACCCCAGCCACCAGCGGCTCAAAAACCAGAAACTGTGGTTCAGCCAGTGCAGCCAAAATGGAAATTATTTCGTGCGCCTGATGGACGTTTTACAGTCTTAATGCCTGGAACACCCAACAAAGAAACTCAAACCCAAAAAACTTACATGGGGGAAATAGACTTAGAAATATTCTTTGCTCAACCACCAAAGCAGCAAGTTGCCTATGTAGTAGTTTACAACGATTTTCCCCACAGTTATGGTCAACTGACAAATCCTCAAACCATATTAGAGCAAGCACAGCATATGGTTTTAAAAACTACGAAAAGTAGTTTAATTCGCCAACGTAATATTCGTAGTTCCAATGGTCATCCAGGCAAAGAAATTGAATTTATTAATGCCGGAGGTAAAATTACTAGAAGTAGGATGTACGTTGCTCAAGGAAGACTGTATCAAGTCATGGCGATTACAACTAAAAAGCAACAAAAAACCCTAAGCAAAACGATTACGGGTTATTTAAATTCCTTCCAAGTAGTTTTGAAATAGTTACACGATCTCTCGCCTTGGAATTCTATCCAAGGCGATCGCATCTTGAGGATAATGATACTGCGATCGCTTTACCTCAATCTTTCACTGGCAAAGTTAATCGTTAATTATAATCGAAGTTGGATAAGCAAGAGTAGGCTCCTGCGATACTATTTTTATAATGTAAACCACATCACATAAACTTATGGAGCCAGACTCTCTATCAACGGAGGTTATACTGACACACCCGCGTCAGTCCCTCGGTAAAGTTCAACTTGATTGGACACCCCAACCTGGAAACTATCTTGATTTTGAAGGTCAAACCTACGCTGTTCTAGAGCGTCGCCATAGATATCAATTTAAATCAGGGCGTTATCGGCTGTATAATGTTGCCCTATACGTGCAGTCTGCTCAAAGACCAGCAGAAAAAACCTTGATCGAGGGACGTTGGGTAGTTGGGGATGCTACTTGTATATACAACGCTCATTCTGAAATTGTTCGCTGTGCAGTCAATCCCCAAGGCCCTTGTAAGGATTGTCGCTACTATGAATCCCCACAGAGTAAACTGGGATAAAAACAGTGAAGTATAGCCAAAACTTTGAGAGAGATTCTTTCATAGGTAATTGCTTGCGGAAATAAACTTGCCAATGTTGAGAGTTTCACTTGTTGATGTGCCTGTATCAATAACAACAATAACTCTAGTGTCAGATACTGCTGTTCACTCAAGTGCTTCCGGAAGATAGTTTGATATGATTGTGGTAACATTTTATTTTTTTGTGGGGCCAAGGTAAGCTCATGAGTAAGGTTGCAAACTTACTGTTTGCTGAATTATATAAAATTATCTAATTTGCGTTAACCCTTCAGACTAATGAAGGGTTATAAAAACTTAGAAAGTTTCAGTTACCCTAAAGCTTAATCCGAAAGATGCTTCATAGGGAAGCATCAGCTTTTGATTTGCGATCGCAATTCCCAAATCAAAAGTTGTTTCCTCATCCCTAATCCCTTTATTTAAATTATTTAGGCTTTTTTTGTTGCGAAATAGAGAGAGTATAGTTATACTGTCCCTGAGATAATTCGCCTATGTATAGCGAATACTTTCCCGCTTGCCAGTAACCGGATAATTCTGGTTTGCTCCCTGAGTAGCTATCTGCTAAAACGCAAAAGCGTCCCCCAGGCCCGTCAATTAGCAGCGTTGGCTGTCCAGGACTGTCAACAGTTAATCGCATATAAGGCATTGACTCTTTAACCTGGATAATTTGATTAGGTTCAGCAGAAATCTTACCGCAGTTACTGTGGACAGTCCCTCCAGATTTGCCATTCAAAACTAGGGGGTCTGATTGTAATTTGGCTGAAATTGAAATCAATGGTACTTCTGCCCAGTTAGGCTGGATAATTACCATACTCAGTACAACAGCAACGGGAACAACTTTCAATAGCCTTAGAGTTTTCATATTAATTAATGCTCCCGACTATTTGTAGAGCGATATTGATATAAATAGTCTGAGTTGATAGACGATGGCAATACCTCAGTGTTCCTGAAAACGTAGTATAAAATTTTATTCAAAATATTTATAACTATATGGCTAAATATAAAAAAGAGATGAAGTCGCTGGTTTGGAATAGACAAAGAATGAGTCTTGATGGTAAAAAACTTGAGACTGGTATTGTCATAGTGCCTTATAAATACTTTTAGTCTCAGTTTGATAACTAATCTGCAACAAAGATTTTATTTTTCTGCCATTATCAGGCTTGTAAAAACCAAACATTCGTTAAAATCACAAACACAACCGGAAAAAATTCGGATGTGGTTGCTCACCTGTTGAACAAGTGTTTTAGCAGAGGTAGATAAGATTCATGAATCCTCAACCTGAAGAAGATTTGCAGCAACGCCTCCAAAAGCTAGAGGCAGAGATTAATTCTGGGAGTGTAGAAGCAGAAAAAACAAAAGAAGCAAGACAGCAATTTCAGTCTAATTTTCTCAACTTTAAACCGTACTTCACTCGTTCGCAACTTTGGTTTCAAAGTTTATCTGGAACAGGCAAACTGGTGGCTATAGGTGTAACGGTGCTATTGGGTTTGGCGGTATTGCAAGCAGTGCTGAAACTTGTCACCTCTGCAATTAGTCTGGCAGTGTTGGCAGGGTTAGTGTATCTTGGATACAAATTTTTTGTCTCTGGTAGCTTTTCTAATAAGCAATAGCACTCTATATTAATCACGCCAGTGATGGCAAAACTATTAAAGTGAAAGGGAATTATGCAATGGCGACCCCAATTGTGAGGAGAAATGATAGTCAACCTAGTAAGTCAAAAGCACCGACAAAAACCAATTCGCTGCCGTTAGTAACTAGACGTTTTGCGGCTTGGACAGCTGAAATTACGCTGGTGGTTGCCAGTGGGTTAATTCCCTTTGGACTGGGAGCCTATGCCAATTCGAGAAGTGATCTCAACCGTGCGCCGATGAATCCTGTATTAGTAGTTACAGAAAGAGCGATCGCTCGGCCTTTGGCTTTGCCTGTAAGCTACGGCATCCCCAATGTTGCTTGGCCAACTAATTATTTGTGGATGTTGGCTTTAATCGCACCTGTAACTTTGTCGTGGTGGCAATTATATTTACTGGCGAAAACTGGCAGTACCTTGCCGAAACGTTGGTTTGGTGTGCGGGTTGTCAACGAGCAAGGTAAGCCGCCTGGTTTAGGTGCAGCGGTGACACGAGAAGCTATTGGCAGATGGTCTGTCCCAGTTTCTATTGCTTACATACTCTGGCGATACAGTTTTGCCTTTCCTAATTTAGGTTTGTTTACATTTTTGGCTGTGTTGATGGTACTGGGCGAAAGTATATCTTTACCATCTCGCCAAGGTCGCCGTGCCTTGCACGATTGGTTAGCAGGTACTGATGCGATTGATGCTAAACGTCCAAATGGGTGGGGTGCATTAGCTAAAACCAATGAACCAGAAACCCAAGCAGCAACTGAGGCTACCTCTGCATCGGCGATCGCCACAGAAACTAAGTTGCCCACATTGTGGCGACGGCTGCGGCAAAACTCAAACCTAGCTTTATTTATGGTGACACTGGCCAGTATGACTGCGGTGCTGGCTGCTTTAATTGGGACTCAAGTCTATATCCAAAGGCAGCAAACTCAGCGGGAAACCACACAAATTAACAGCCAAAAGTTTTTAGAACTCGTCAAACAATTAAGTCCTAACTCTGGGGCTAGTGTGGAAGAACGCCAAAGTACAATTCTGGCAATGGGTGGTCTCAATGATCCGCAATCTATTCAATTTTTGGCTGATTTGCTGGTTAATGAAACCAACCTCGTGCTGTTGAATTCGATTCAACAAGCTTTGACAACTGTGGGAATTCCTGCCATCTCAGAATTAAAAAATAAGAATCAGTTTCTGGCTAACGAACTGCAATCTGCGGCACCTCAAGAGCGAGAATTGTGGCAAAAGCGGTTACAAATGAACCAGCAGACAATCAACAAGATTCTCAATGTTTATAGTGGCAAAATCAACGGTATTGACCTGAGTCGCACTACTTTGAGTCAAAGCAGTACCACAGGAAGTCCTTTGTTCAACTTGGTTTTAGAAGACATTGATTTATCAGGACTTAAATTAAAATCGGCTGATCTCAAGGGAGCTAGTTTCAAAGGTAGCCGTTTCCGCAGTGTCGGTGAAGATGGACGTTGGGATACTTACGACGATGCGATCGCTGATTTAACTCAAGTACAAATGAAACAGGCCAATCTCACCGATGCCAACCTGAGTCGGGTGTTATTGACTGGTAGTGATTTAAGTCGTGCGAGTCTTAACCGCGCTAATTTAGCAAATGCACGTTTAATTGGCGCGAACCTCAGCAGCGCTCAACTTGTGGGAGCCGATTTGCGAGGTGCAGTTTTAGAAAATGCCAGCTTGACTGGAGCAGATTTAGGTGATGCGAAATTAAACGAAGCCAATCTCTACGCTGCTCGTTTAGGCCGTGTAATTGCGATCGGTACACAACTGTCATTTGCTAACTTAAATAAAACTGATTGGCAAGCTTCAGATTTATCGGGAGCCTATTTGGATCATGCAAATCTCAGCAATGCTAATCTCAGTGCTAGTCGTTTGACTGGTGCAATTTTACGCTCTGCTCAATTGGAAAACGCTGACTTACGCAACGCTGACCTGAGTTTTGCCGATTTACGCGGTGCAAATGTTGCCGGAGCAGATTTTAAAGATACAATTCTGGCTCCCAGCAAACAAGATCCCGCAGATCAATTTGTGCAAACCCCAGACGTTGGCACAGTATCTGCCGTAGTTAAAGGAGTTGATTTTTCCCAAGCGAAAAATTTAGATGCCAAGCAACTAGCTTATATTTGTACCCAAGGTGGCATTCATCCTCGTTGCCCGTAAAATTTAGATGGGGAGTCAGGAGAATACTTAATCCTACCTCCTCACTAAATAACAAATGACACATGACAACATCCAAATTATGGTGTGAGGAGTCGGGTGATGAAGTATCTTCCTAGTTCATTTGTAATAGCTAGTGCTGTGTTCAGTCTGATGATGGACTATCAACCAGCACAAGCTCAAGTTGCTTATGGTAGCTATGTTGGTGTCGGCCCAACTGTTGGACTGACTGATGGTATCCAAGTTGGGGGAGTTTTAGCTTTTCGCTACAAGCTTTTGGAAGCACCGATTTCTTTTCGCGCTCAAGCATTAATCGGTCAGAATACGGCTGTTGTACCTACTGTATCTTACGATTTACCGCTCAACTGGCAAACAGATGCTTATTTGGGTGCAGGTTTGGTATTAACAGGTGGTGATAGTGCTTCGCCTGTAGGTAATAAGATTAGTTTTGCTTTGCAGCCAGGAGTTGATTATGTTGTTCCCAATAGCAATACAGTAATTTTTGGCAATGCGATTATTGCTTTTGATGCTTACCGTGATGGCGGTGGTGCTGCTGTAGCTGTGCAAGGCGGTGTGGGTTTGAGATTTTAACGAGCAAATTGAATAATTGAATACAGGCGATCGCTTTTTGTATTTTAGAGGTTTCAAAGGCGATCGTCTTTTTGTATGAGAAAACAGTACACACTCAGATATGAGAACTAGTTAGCCCAGAAATAGCCCGCAGTCGCTACAACGGGGGGAACCCCCGCAACGCGCTACTCCTTTTTTGATCGAACAAAAAACGGGAACAAAAGTAGGTAAAACTAGGAAAATCACTCATCTTCGTAGGAGAACTAAAATTAAAAGCCAAACAAGTTAAAAACTTGATTGCTTCAGAGCGAAAAACATCGCTATTACCAAGCTGAACAACTTTGTTCTATTGGTTCTGGTGCAGTCGAGTCTGCAATTAAATAAATTGGAGCTAGGATTAAAATTTCCGGCGCATAGTGGAATGTTGAAAGCGTTAACCAAATCCTTTCTGAACGCTTACGCTTATCTCAATGGTTTACTTGCTATTTGAGTATTTCTGCCAAAACTGGATGCTCCCGATACTCCATCCCTTGAGAACATTTATCAATTAATCTAGGAAGTTTCATGAGGTATTTGCGAATCTACCCAACCTTGCTACTCTGTGATCTATCTTTAAAATTATTAAAAAATTAAAAAACTTTAGTAAACACACTTATGCAATTGATTTCTTCTCCTTGTATTTTTAGATAAATCTAGTGTTTGAAAAAATTTATTAAACTTTGGAGACTATAGTAAATGAAAATACTTGTATTAAGTTGGGAATTTCCACCAAGGATAGTAGGCGGGATTGCCAGACACGTAGCTGAGTTGTACCCAGAACTAGTCAAATTAGGACATGAAGTTCACTTGATTACCGTGGAGTTTGGTCAAGCGCCGATGTATGAGATGGTTGAGGGTATAAATGTGCATCGAGTCCCAGTGGGACATAGTAACGACTTTTTCCACTGGGTGGTAAATCTCAACCAAAGCATGGGACATCACGGTGGTAAGTTAATTTTAGAGGAAGGGCCGTTTGATTTAATCCATGCCCATGATTGGTTAGTTGGAGATGCAGCGATCGCTCTCAAGCATACTTTTAAAATCCCCCTAATTACAACAATCCACGCCACAGAATACGGACGCTATAACGGTATTCATAACGATATCCAACGTTATATTCACGGCAAAGAAAATTTACTTGCTTTCGATGCTTGGCGAGTTATCGTCTGTAGCGACTATATGCGCCAGGAAGTAGAACGCGCTCTCAACAGTCCTAGGGATAAAGTTGATGTGATATATAACGGTATCCGTCCTGAAAAGAAACAGCATCACGAAGATTTTCATGCTCAAGATTTTCGCCGCCAATTTGCCGAAGATGGTGAAAAAATTGTTTACTATGTCGGCCGGATGAGCCACGAAAAAGGTGTATCAGTATTATTAAATGCTGCACCCAAAGTACTTGCCGAAATGGGTGGTTACGTTAAATTTGTGATTATTGGTGGTGGCAATACCGATCATCTTAAACTGCAAGCCACAGATTTGGGTATTTGGGATAAATGTTATTTTACTGGTTTCTTATCTGATGAATACTTAGATAAATTCCAAACCATTGCAGACTGTGCTGTATTCCCTAGTTTTTACGAACCCTTTGGGATTGTGGCTTTAGAAAGCTTTGCATCTCGCGTTCCTGTAGTCGTTTCTGATACAGGTGGTTTTCCCGAAGTTGTGCAGCATACCAAAACTGGTATCGTTACCTGGGTAAATAATCCTGATTCATTAGCGTGGGGAATTTTGGAGGTTTTGAAAAATCCAGGATATCGGCAGTGGTTGGTAGATAACGCTTATGAGGATTTACAACGCCGCTTTTGCTGGACGAAATTAGCCAAACAAACAGAATCAGTTTATCAGCGAGTTATGCAGGAGCGATCGCAAGTTATCTGGTAATTCAACACAGAGTTAAACTGAGGATACTGCCCAGAAAAGCAGAGAATAAATGATTACTCTAGGTTAATTTGCGTTAAAAAACATTACAAGCCCTGTACGCTGGGAATTTCCAGCCTTCTGATGCGAGAGTAAACAGTAAATGCAGTTTGCTCTAAAAAGTTAGTATGACGAAGGCATTCCCAGATATAGCAAAGTTCTGGAAGAATTTGGGAACTGTGTTGTTAAGGATGGGTGCCAGCTTAATAACCCGTCTTACAGCATACCTGAAACGCCACTTCATTGACAACACCGTTGATGTTGTTCTGCCCCTTCCCCGCTTGGCTGGCCCAGTGCTGAACTTAGGAGGCGGCGGCCCTGATGTCGAGAAGGCTATTCAATGGATGATTGACCAAGTTCGCGGGGGTACTAGCAGTGTTAATAAAGTTGATGTGGTAGTTCTCCGCACTTATGGTGGTGATGATTACAATCACCTCATCTATGGCATGAGAGGTGTGAACACGGTCAGGACACTCATCATTAGTAACCGCCATGATGCCAACCGAGATGATATTGTCGAAAAAGTCAGAAAAGCTGGCGTAATTTTCTTTGCTGGTGGCGACCAATGCCAATACATCCGCAGTTGGAAAAACACCAGATTAGAGAATGCAATACGAGAAGTCTACACTAGAGGCGGTGCAATTGGCGGGACAAGTGCAGGTGCAATGATTCACAGTGAGTATATTTACGATTCTTGCGCTTGCGAAGACAGCATCGAAACTAAAGAGATCCTCGAAGACCCTTATCGGAATATCACCTTTACATACGACTTTTTTCAATGGGGTCATTTGCGCGGAACTATTATCGATACCCACTTCGATAGCCGCAAACGCATGGGTCGAATTATGGCTTTTATTGCACGACAAATTCAGGATGGCAAAGCTAACCGTGTTTTAGGGATAGCTATTAGTGAGGAGACATCAGTTGTAATAGATAAATACGGTCTAGCAAAAGTGATGGGCAGAAATGCAATTTATTTTGTGCTGGGAGATCACCCGCCAGAGGTCTGTAAACCCCGAACACCACTAACTTACCACGACTATAAAATTTGGCGAGTTCCCAGCGGCGAAACTTTCGACCTGAGAAACCCACCAAATCGAGGTTATTACTTTAGGAGTGTGAAGCGGGGAAGATTTAATTCCGATCCTTACTAAGTTAGGACTATTGAGACAGGGTGTAAGGGTGTAAGGGAAAGAAATAGCTTTGAAATTGCTATCCAAACAAGTCAACTCCAAATTTATAGTTTCCACGGTACACTCTTTCACCCCTACACCCCCACACCCAAAAGCTTTATAGCTGATGAATTTGCAGTTACTTGATTTACAACTTAGTACCACACTCAGAACAGAAGTTATGGTTAGGCGCATTCATGCTGCCGCAGTGACTGCAACAAACTGGTTCTACAGAACTTTTTGGTGGTTGCTTGGGTAAACCCACCATCTGCCCGTTGCTCTTACCAGGGGCTACCATTGGATAGCAGTTTTCGTCTTTGGTGACGTGGACATTCAAGATGACGGGGCCGTTATGTGCCAACATTTCGGCGATCGCATCTTTTAATTGCTCCCGTTCTTTGACTACCATGCCTTTGATACCATAGGCTTTTGCCAACAACTCAATATCTGGCATCCCGACTTCCATATTCGAGCAAGAGTAACGTTCGCCGTGGAAAGCTTGTTGCCACTGACGTACCATTCCCTGCCAACCGTTGTTGACAATTACAGTCTTGACATTAATGCCATACTGTGCTATTGTTCCCAATTCTTGTAAACACATTTGGAAACTCGCATCGCCACTGATACAGATAACTTCATCATCTGGAAAAGCTACTTTAGCACCAATAGCCGCAGGTAAGCCAAAACCCATAGTTCCCAAACCAGCGCTGGAAATCCACCGCCGTGGCCCATTCTTGAGGAATTGGGCTGCCCACATTTGATGCTGACCGACATCTGTGGTGTAGAAAGCGTGGGGTGCTTGGCAACCAACCTCGACAATTACTTCTTGAGGTGAGATGCTATCGGCGTGCTGTGGTACTACTAACGGATATTCTTCTCGCCAACGGTTAATTAAATTCAGCCATTCTTGGTTTTGGTTGGGTGTGACTTTGACACCTGATTGCTTGCAGCGCCGCAACAAGTCAACCAAGACGTTGCGGACATCGCCCACGATGGGGACTTCGGGAATGCGGTTTTTGCCTACTTCCGCTGGGTCGATATCGATGTGGATAACTTTGGCGCGGGAAGCAAATTCATCTAGTTTACCAGTGACGCGATCATCAAATCTCGCACCGACACAAATCAGCAAATCGCAATCACTCACGGCAAAGTTAGCGTAGGCTGTACCGTGCATCCCCAACATCCCCAAGGATAGAGGATGATGTTCGTCAAATGCCCCAATGCCCATCAATGTGGTGGTGACAGGAATATGAAATAACTCTGCCAACTGTTTAACTTCTTCATGGGCATTAGAAGCGATCGCACCACCACCAACATACAACAATGGTCGGCGGCTTTCCTTAATTAACTTAATTGCCGCATTGATTTGGCGAGGATTTCCCTTGACTGTGGGGCGATATCCAGACAATTTAACTGCACCCGGTTCTACAGGTACATAATCAAATTCTTCAAATGCTACATCTTTGGGGACATCTATTAAAACTGGCCCAGGCCGTCCTGTGCTGGCGATGTGGAATGCTTCAGCCACAATTCGCGCCATGTCTTTAGGGTCGCGCACTACATAAGAGTGCTTGACTATCGGTAAAGTAATGCCGTAGATATCAGTTTCTTGAAACGCATCTGTACCGATCATTTTGCGGGCTACTTGGCCTGTTACTACAACCATTGGAATTGAATCCATGTAGGCTGTAGCGATACCTGTCACCAAGTTTGTTGCTCCAGGGCCAGAAGTACCAAAGCACACTCCTACCTTTCCAGTAGCGCGGGCATATCCATCTGCGGCATGGGCTGCGCCTTGTTCGTGCCTCACCAGAATGTGCTTGAGCGCACCAGTTGATTCCACTTTGTATAAATCATCGTAAATCGGTAGGATTGCGCCACCGGGATAACCAAAAATATATTCCACGCCGTGGCGGAGGAGACTATCGAGTAAAGCGAAACCACCAGTTGCCCGTTTGGGTGTCACAACTGACGATTGAGAAACAGCAGACTGGTTTTGATTCTCGGTTTTTGCGGGACTAATCGGGGAAGGCAAGCTCAAGGTCACGGTCGAACCTCAGATAGTAGCTAAGTTAACGCTGAAATTCTGTAGTTAAGATTTCAGGGTAACTGAAAGTTACCCTACTTTTAATACCCTTTATTTAGTATGAAGGGTTAAACATCAGATTGATTTTATTTTACATAACTCAGCAAACAATAAGTTAGTAACTTTACTCATTAACTTAC
>NZ_JAIVFW010000051.1 GCF_020829595.1 Nostoc sp. CHAB 5844 | reverse complement strand
TCGCTAACGCTGCGCTAACACCACGGTGCTGTCTCCCCAACGCACTGCCGACGCTCCTACGTCGAAGATCGCTACGCTAACACCACGGCGGTGGCTCCCCAACCTACATTTTTTTGCATCATTTTAGGCTTACCACGCCACTACAAAACTAAATTGGCATTTGCTGCTAGATAATTTCACTTAGCTGGATTATTATTCATTACGCTGTAGCCCAGCTTTATCTTATAAAAAGGAAGTTGCATTTTTTATGAAGCTCTTTTACACAAGCAAATCTCAATATGCACGGATAGTGCGGGTGGCAATAATTGAGCTAAATTTAACCGAGCAGGTCGAATTACAAGAAGTTACTGTACGCGATCGCAATAGCGAATTACTCAATTACAATCCAGCTGGTAAAGTTCCCACCCTGGCAACTGATGACGGATTTATTTTGAGTGAAACACGCATCATTACCGCTTATCTCAATCACTTAAATCCTGAAATTAAAATTGTCGCTGATTATTCTGATGGATTTTCGCAGCAGCTTGAAGGTATAACAACGGCATTTCTGGATGGTATCAGTACCTGGACACGAGAGCGAAGATTTCGTACAGAAACAGAGCAATCACCTACAATCATCGAGTTAGAAGAATCTCGTGCTTTACGAATCTTAAACTACTTGGAGAAGATTGCGGATAAACTCGACCAAACACCAAAGCTGGCTCACATCACCCTCGCCTCTGGACTGGGGCTGGAAATTCGGCTACCGGAATTGGAATGGCGACAGAGCTATCCAAAACTTGCTCAGTGGTATGATGAATTTTCTCAGCGTCCTTCCCTGCAAGTGACGAAACCAGAGTCTTAAAATCTACACCTACACCCACACACCCATACACCCTTGCCCAAACCCTTAGTTTCTCGTTTTCATGCGTAAGTCCTAAATAGATTAAATATTACGATTCCGGCGAAAACCAGGCAGATCAGCAGCGATGTAAGCCCAAGGTACTGCTGAATCAGTCCAGATTTGATGCACTGGTTTGACGTACATAGGATTGTCGAGACTGCCTGCTTTTATCCAAACAAACTGCGGCTTGGCTGGCGCTTTTGTAAACAGTGGCGAACCGCACTCTGGGCAAAATTCTCGAACGATCATACTACCACTGTCTCCAATTTTTGTATAACTTTTCACTTGACCTGATACAACACAGAGCGCGGTTGATTGCACACGAACCCCAACATTGAAAGCACTACCTGTAGTCTTTCTACAATCTTGGCAATGGCAGTAATTTGCTGATTCTAGCTCTCCGTTGTACTCATATCGCACATAGCCGCAGAGACAGCCTCCTCTCACGAGTTCAGCCATGCTTTCTCTCCATTAACCCAATTATTTAGTAATACTAATAATTAGTTTTACACATATTTTGTTGTCGAAGGGGTTGAACTTTACCTACAGTCATGTAATACTGCTAAGAACTCTGGTAAATAGGCTGATAAATAACTTTTAAAATTTAGTGACAATACTATACAGACAAATTATTTTCATGCCTTAATGGTGAATCATGTCTGCGTATCTGTATAGAGAAAATCATGACTCAGAAAAAATAGTGGCTTTAACAATATAATCGGGTTGTTTTTTAGGAAGCTTTTTAGCGTGTTAGGCATTCTGACGGTTCTTCTATCTTCCTTTGTCTTGGCGTTTCATAACGTTACTGTACGAGTTTTGTTTTCTGAACATCTCGTGCTGGGTTTATTTTTAGTCGGTGGATACGTTAAACCGGATTTACAGAATTCATTCTTGCTGATGTTCATGCGGATGCTGCTGGTGGTTCCACTCATGGCTTCTTTGGCATTCAAGTTATATCCATCTGCGCTGAAAGAATTGCAAGATTTGTTCAAACATAATCGCACTGATGTTTTGAGCCAAGCCTTTGGCTGTGGGGTACTGATGTTTGTGTCTGTTGCCTTACTTTATATTGCGATCGGCTTGATTCCCACAGGAATTGCTGTCACCTTATTCTTTTCTTATCCAGTGTTTACGGCGCTGCTGGCTTGGAAATTTTTTGGCGATCGCCCCACACTCTTTCGTTGGCTAGTAATGGGTATTATTCTGGTAGGTAGTGTTCTGACTATTCCGCCATCTTCTACTATCTATAGCAGTTCTGTCATTACTCTTGGTATTATCGCCAGTGTTGGTGCTGGGATTGTTTATGCCTTTTATTGCGTCATTGCCCAAAAATGCTTAGAAAAATTCCATCCAGTTCCCTTTACTTGGATCAGTTTTACCTCTACCTTGGTGCTTTCCGGTGTTAACTTACTGTTATGGCCAATTCCCAGTACTCAACTTGATTGGACACCGATGTGGATTGGTAGCATTTTTTCAGGTGTAGTTAGCTTTGCTGGACACACTCTCAACAATTTGGGAATTCGGATGATTAGTGCTACTAAAGCTTCTATCATCGGTGCCAGCAGTCCAGCTTTGACGGCATTAGTCGCATGGGCAACAATTAGCGAAACTTTAACCGTGATTCAGAGTTTGGGAATTGGGATTGTGACATTGGGAATTGCGTTGCTAAGTGCAGAAAAGCGTAGTTCGTCGTGAAGTCTGAATCTCTTAAGTAAGGTTGATAAATTAGCGTAATTACTCAAGGCTTCATCAATTAAATCAACAAATGCTTCACCATGTCAATTGCCCTAATTCCCATAACATTTCTTGCTGTTTTTCATATGGCATCTGTGCATAATTATTTGCCCAGGAAATACTTCCACTAAATATTCACAAATAGCCAGAGAATACCAAACAATTTGACTATTGTGTATTAATACAGGTACTTTTCCTGATGGAGAATATTGCTGAATTTTATCGGCACTATCTGGTCGATAAAGAGGAATGCAAATCTCTTGCAATTGCAAACCAAAATGTTTCATAATTATCCAAGGTCGGAGTGATCGTGATGAATAATTTTTATTACCAATTACTAAAGTCAATTCCGACATGATTTTTATACCTATATCTTTGTTCAATCCACATATATATGTCTGCTTCCGAGGCAGAACTAAAAGACTTACTCGTTTGCGGATCGTAGGCACACCAATATTTATTACCTTGGCGGTCTTCTTTTTGCCAGACTTGTAATTCGTTAGAGTCTGCTAGTAAAGTTTTGCTAATTTTTTGCCAAAACTCTTGCAGTTTTTTTTTGATGTATGAATATTTGCTCAGTGTTAATTGACTGTTGAGAACCGAATGACAATTTGTTTCTCTGCCTTTTGGTTCTAGACAATTGATGTCATTTCTCATATTATTATTCCAGAAATTCCTTAGTAATTAGAACTTTAGCAATACCTGGGTTAGTAATCAAAACATTACTTGCATAGTTACTATAAATGGCATTTATAGATAGAAAAATTCATTAAGATAATTTATTTAACAGCATTGAGTAAGTATTTGTCTTTTTCGATTACATCTATTAACCATGAAACTCTCCCAACTTCGAGCCGTGGTTGCAGTCGCAGAGCGAGGTAACTTCAGTGAGGCTGCATTGGAATTGCAGCTTTCTCAACCAGCCATAAGTCATGCTATTGCTACTTTAGAAGAAGAACTAGGTGTGCCTTTGTTTGCCAGAGGTCGACATGGTGCTGTGCTGACACCAGCTGGTGAACGCATTCTTTACCATGCACGTCAAGCTTTGCAAAGTTTAGAAATGATGCAACGAGAAGCCAACTTGCATAAAGGTTTGCATGGTGGACATATCCGTATTGCGTCTTTTCGGAGTGTTGCTACTCATTTATTACCAAAAGCGATCGCTAAATTTCACAATCAATTTCCCGAAGTAGGTGTCACAATCATAGAATGTCTTGCCTACACAGATGTAGAACAATGTTTGCGTGAAGGACGCGCCGACCTTGGTATTACCTACCTCCCCACTCGTGATGAATTTGAAACATGGGAAATTCTGAGTGATGAGTATGTAGCTTTACTACCACCAGAAGCTAAAATCAAAGGATTGAAAATTACTTGGGAAGATATCGCCGCTTATTCACCAGTGTTATTAGCTTGTTTACCTTGTGGACGACCTCTGCACAACCACATTAAAAAAGTCGCACCTTTTATGCAGACTTCCGCTGATATTCAAGAAGATTCCACAATTGTCAGTCTAGTAAATCAAGGATTAAAGGCAGCTATTCTACCTCGTTTAGCTGCCGTGCCAATTCCCAAAGAAGTCCAAGTCTACAGTTTACCAGTGCCGATAGAAAGAGTTATGGCAATTGCCATGTTATCTCATGCGCTACATGTGCCTGCGGTGTTTACATTTCTAGAAATGTTAAAAAAATTTGATTTTTATACTTTAGCTAAAGCAACTTATTGAGTATATTTAGGAAACCACTTAATGTATCGATATAACCATTTGCATAAGGATAAGCTAAATGATTATTAACCCAGAAAATATTCCTGGTCGGACAACTTCAATTTATCCAGATAAATTTCAACATCTCGTTGCGGGTAGAGTCAAAAAGGCATTAGGAAATGCAGCCGGACTAAAAAATTATGGTGTCAATTTAGTCACCCTGGCACCAGGAAGTTGTTCTGCTTTAAGACATTGGCATACTCGGCAAGATGAGTTTATTTACATTATTGAAGGTGAACCAACATTAGTCACCAATGCCGGAGAACAAATTCTCACACCAGGAATGATGGCAGGTTTTCCGGCTGGCGAAGAAGATGGGCATCAACTAGTAAATCGTTCTGAGAAAATAGTAATTTATTTAGAAATTGGCGATAGAACACCTGATGATGAAGGTTACTACCCAGATGATGATTTAGTTGCAAAAGTGGGGGTGAATGGTGAGCGAATCTTTACAACAAAAGATGGAACTTTGTATTAGAGTTGCTCATACTTGTAATGTGCGATCGCCTGGTAATTGCCTTAAGCTACTAGCTAAATTATGAGATAATTACAATGGCTTATAGTGATTTTAGTTTAACTAAGTTTAAAAAAGATTTCAACATTAATATTGAAGAACAAAATGATTTATTTTTCAATATTGAACCTGTACAAATAAGCGAAAAACTAAAAACAATGCTAGAAGAAACAACAGAGTTAGCATTGGCAATTAATACAGAAAAAGCTCGTTCTGAAATGATTATTACGCCTATCTTGTTAGAAATAAGACGTAGTGCTAATTATCAGATAAGTTTATTTTCGGGAACAGATTTTAATGTTGATGTTGAGAAGGGTCTAAATGGTTATTGTGATTTTGTCATCAGTCGTTCTAAAGAACAGTTGACAATTAATGCACCTGTAATCATCATTATTGAAGCCAAGAATGAAAACATTAAAGGTGGATTAGGTCAATGTATGGCAGCAATGTTAGCGGCTCAGATATTTAATGAAAGAGAAGGAAATAATATTAAAACCATTTATGGAGCAGTAACAACAGGAGATATTTGGAAATTTTTGAAGTTAGAAGGTACTAATTTGTTTGTTGATTTAAATAACTATTATATTAAAGAATTAAATAAAATTTTAGGAATTTTAGCTCAAGGAATCCAAGGTTATACTAACTCATAATATTTAGTAAATTAGGTAGGAACAAAATAGAAACCAACATAATTATTGGGTTACGTTCAAAGTGTTTTTTAACTACCTCTGATCTGAGAGTTCATAAAATCTGTGGCAAGTTAGTGTTTTGAAGGCATTATAACGAAATTATTAGACTCCTTTATAGTTCAATAAGGTTCAGTTAAGAAAATGGTAGGTCTGCTGAGTGCGACAGCAAAACCCAACAAACAAAGTCCTGATAATGTTGGGTTCTTTTCCTCAATTTCACATTTAGCAGCCCAGGACGCTCCTGATAGCATCAACCATTTTCGATATAACTTCTATCGACAAACCAGATGTACCAAAATGTGAAACTACAGCCGCAGCAATTGATTCGACAGATGCTCCCGATACAACAAGCTCAATGAGAAACATAGTTAGTGGATAGATGATGATACCTCCTGAAAAAATAGAAAAACCAATAATTGAAAAAATCAACCCAATAATTACAATAATTTGTTCTGGGCCAGGAGATTGGCACGTACTTCCAATGTAAGCAATGACAACTTGCAAGGTTAATAAAAATTCCATGTTCAAAATATTGTCCAATCCTAAAAATTGAGGGCTAAAACATTCAGCTTTTACTCAAACGCAACATCCAATGGAGTGATGCGATCACTACATTCTAATTTCTGTATTACAACAAGGACAGGTAAAAGTCGTTTTCTTAAAAATCCATCCTTTTCTTTGTAACTGGTTCTGAGCGCATACACCGCATAGTGTTTTACTACAGCAATTAGTTCGGTAAAGACCATCTGTACTCCAACATTGAGAACACTTTGGAGAAAAAAGCCAGTTAGTGCCAACTTGAAGTAGCCAGTTACCTATCAGTTCTTCCATTTTTTACCTCGTGATACAAATACTTAATTGTTTAGTACTAAGGAAACCTTGTGATTAAAATGCTCCGAAAGCTTTCATAAGAATGACTAAGAAAAACAAGACAATGACGAAAAAAAACAAAGAAACAAAACTATGTGGTTTCATATTTTCTTTTGATCCCCTGAAATTTGAAACACTAGTGATAGCATGTGCCATTTATACTACAAACATTGCTGAAGCATGAAAAGCGGAAAATGACGGATTAAAAAAAATTACAAAAAAGACGGATAAAAACGGAAAAATACGGATAAAGGCTGCTAAAATTCTTTATGACACGTTACATACATTCCTAAATATGCAAGTTCACGAACTATTACAATTTGTGGATGAAGCTGTTTATACTAAGACAGGTAAGCATCTCAATGACTTGCAGCGTGGAGTTATTGAGGGAACACTAAAGTATCAAACTTATTCTGATATTGCAGATATTTGTGGTTGTAGTCCTGGTCACGCAAAAGATGTAGGTTACGAACTTTTGCAGATGTTATCTAATATTTTTGATGAACCAGTTGATAAAGGTAATCTTAAATCAGTTTTAGAACGTCAACGAAGTATAAATATTTCTCTAGGTGAAAATAGTACAATTAATAGTAATATAGTTGGCTGTATAAACTTTAATTCTAAACAACCCAAAATTAAACCAAATAAAAATAGTTCTGATACTTCTAGCTCACGGCAAAATAGCAACTATCAAACATAAGATTGGTAAATTACGACAGTTTGGCTTAAGTGATGAGCAAATTGCAGAAGTCTTAGATTTACCATTAGATATCATTAAACAGGTAGGCTGAAAAAGGTCGTTAAGCCAAGATTTTACTTGCTTCTTTGATTTTTGATACAATTAAATTAAAATATATAATGTATAAGCTAAAATGTGTTCTAATTAAATATTCTTCAAAACTAGAATGTCTGTAGTAAATCGCTTACTTAATTTTTAATTGTGCATGAATTATGGCACCCCAACTCAGTGCAACCAAACCCCAAACGGAACTAATAATCACCTGGGAAGCCTTACCTCAAGACTTTAAATTAGAGGATGAACCAGTGGAGAATACAGGTCAGCCTATCTTAGCTGGTGCATTGCGCGAGAGTTTAGAAATCAGTGGCTTCATCCAACCACAAATGTTAATCGCTTCCAACTTTGGATTATGTGCAACTGTCAACGGACAACTAGTAATTAAAGCACCAGACTGGGTGTATGTTCCACAAGTAAATGAAATTATTAGTAATCGCAAAAGCTACACACCAATTTTAGAAGGTGAAAAGCCGTTAATGGTGATGGAATTTCTCTCAGATACAGATGGGGGAGAATATTCATTCAAACGTACTTACCCGCCTGGAAGATGGTTTTTTTACGAGCAGATATTGCAAGTTTCCATCTACATAATTTTTGAACCAGATAGCGGCTTACTAGAATATCATGAACTGGAAAATGGCCGATATGAATTAAAGTTACCTGATGAGCATGGTCGTCATTGGGTAGATGTAATGGGTTTATATTTAGGAACATGGCGAGGCACAAAAGAAGCACGAACTGGTTATTGGTTACGTTGGTGGGATAGAGATGGGAATTTGTTACCTTGGGCCGTGGAACAAATTGAACAAGAACGCCAACGCGCAGAACAGGAACGTCAGCAGAAAGAACGACTAATGGCTTATTTAAAATCTCAAGGTATCGACCCCAATAATTTACCTAATTTTGAATAAAAAATCACCAATCAAAATCTTATCTAAAAGTGGGAAATAACATGAATCAATTCAAAATTCAAAATTCAAAATTCAAAATAAAGCATTTATAGCGGTTCCCGACCTAGTGAGGTACGTTTTCAAAGCTACTAACCTTGGTAAACAAGATTTTGGTGTACCTCAGTTGCTTAGGAAACGCTATATTAATCACAAAAGTTTAGCGTAACATTAACACAATCTAAAAGCTATTTCTTCTAGGTAGACCTCGATAGATAAAATATCTGCAATTTGAATGAGGAAAGCTCTGGCGGCTTGAGACAAAGTTTGTAAATACGCTAAAACTATCTTTTTGGAGATTAATCAAAATGAAAACACCAGTGAAACGAGAGATACAAATGAAATATAGACAATTAGGAAACAGCGAGTTGCAAGTTTCCGAAATCAGTCTCGGTTCTTGGTTGACTTATGGCGGTGGTGTAGAACAGCAAAATGCAGAGGCTTGCATACATAAAGCTTTTGATGTGGGAATTAACTTTATTGATACTGCAAATGTTTACGCGAGTGGAGGGGCTGAGTCCTTTTTGGGAGGGGTATTGCAAGGGATTGAGCGTTCTTCGTATGTCTTAGCAACCAAAGTCTTCTTTCCGATGTCAGCCACTGACCGAGGTCTGTCAGCAGCCCAAATCAGGAAACAAATTGATGCTTCCTTAAAACGACTGCGTACTGATTACGTTGACCTGTACCAATGCCATCGCTACGATGCAAATACACCTTTAGAAGAAACAATGACAGCACTGACAGAGGTAGTGCGTCAAGGTAAAGCCCGTTACATTGGCTTTAGCGAATGGAGTCCCCAGCAAATTCAAGCAGCGCTCAATTTGGCTGATGTTGAACGCTTTGTTTCCAGCCAGCCGCAGTATTCTACGCTGTGGCGCAAACCAGAAGCACAAGTGTTTCCATTGTGTGCAGCTAATAGCATCGGTCAAATTGTTTGGTCGCCGTTAGCTCAAGGTGTACTCACAGGCAAATACCAGCCAGGACAAGCGCCACCTCAAGATTCTCGTGCTGCTAACGAAAAGATGAATTCGTTTTTGTCAGATGAGTTATTTAACGATCGCACACTAACAGCCGTACAGAAACTTCAACCGATCGCTCAAGACTTGGGGTTGAGTATACCACAGTTAGCTTTGGCTTGGGTACTACGAGATGAGCGTGTATCTTCAGCAATTATTGGGGCTAGTCGTCCAGAACAAATTGTTGATAACGCTGCTGCATCAGGAGTTAAGTTAAATGCAGATGTACTCACAGCGATCGACCAAATACTAGCATCAGTTATTCAAAGGTAAGGTAGCTAGTTCTCGGTGCAAACCCAAAAGTTTTTTTG
The DNA here is from genome assembly GCF_020829595.1 of Nostoc sp. CHAB 5844. Classification (GTDB taxonomy): domain Bacteria; phylum Cyanobacteriota; class Cyanobacteriia; order Cyanobacteriales; family Nostocaceae; genus Nostoc_B. The sequence goes on along the minus strand of NZ_JAIVFW010000051.1, from coordinate 47,207 downwards.
TTGTTTTGCGGAAAGCGGAGAACTTGAGATGTATCTCATTACATAGCAAATTCACTATATGTAAGCCGGGAAGAAACTATAAAACTTCCCTCACAAATCTATCTTTCCTTCTCTAATACTGCTCTGGTTATCCTCCAGAGCAGTTTTTAATTAGACATCTTGCATGAATCAAGAATCCTCACCCTAAATCCCTCTCCCAAACTTAGGAGAGGGACTTTGAAGTTTGCTCCCCTTCTCCCAATATTGGGAGAAGAGGTTGGGGGTTGAGGGTAGTTTTTGTATTCGTGCAAGGGGTCTATTTTATAGGGAGAACTCGCTTAGAAGTAAAAAACCTACCCTTGTCAATAAATTTTAGTCACTGTTATCTTGTTTTAAACTGTTTGGCGTAACACCAGTCAAACGTTTGAAGTGGCGATTGAGATGACTTTGGTGAGTAAAACCACAAGCGATCGCAATATCAGCAATGCTCATTTTACCTTGTAGAAGTAGTTGTCTTGCTTTGGCAACTCGACACTGAATTATATATTGATGTGGGCTAATCCCAGTGGACTGTTTAAAAACGCGACAGAAATGATAGGGACTGAGTTGGACAATTGGTGCTAGTTCTTTTAAAGTTAATTCCCGTTCCAAATTATCGTTAATATAATCAATTACTAACTTTAATTTGTGTTGTGATAGTCCACCTTTATAAACTAGGTTAATCCCCACCAGGTGATAGCCTATTGAGTATTCAGGGGTTTCAAAAGTTGGCTGATAGTGATGTTCTAAACTTATGCCATCCCAAGCAGTTTTTTGGCCGGAAAGCAGAGGCGATCGCAGAAATAACTGAGGAAAGTCATCTCCTGGGCTACAATCAGTATGAGGAATTTCTGGGTTAGACATTGCCCGCATCACTGAACTAGTGTACATCTGAGTTATCAAACGCAGATATACCACTCATCATAAGTTCAACACAGTTCAGTAAAATTGCCTAGAAACAAAACGAGAAATAAATTCAGATACAGATACAAATATCTTGATTCTGAATTCTGAAGCCAGAATTCAGAATTAATCATATCATGTCCGGCAAAATAACCATATTTCTTGTTTTACCCCTCCCCAACCCTCCCCTTACCAAGGGGAGGGTGCCGTCAGGCGGGTGGGGTAATTTTATTATGGGTAATTAAACGGACATGATATTAGTGGGTGTTTTAAACCCGCTTATTCATCCACCAGTGGTCACTGAGCTTGTCGAAGTGTCGCACATAATACCCTGCCTTCAGCTGCTGCGCGTCTACATACTAGACTTCTTGCACGAATGTTATAAAACAGGAATTTTAAGCCTCATACCAATTCCATAAAAAAATGAACCAAATGCGTAAGTTGGGTTGAACGCAGTGAAACCAAACATTTACAAGCCTTTGAGGTGTTGGGTTTCGTTCCTCAAACGCCAGTTGCTACAACGCTTGGAACCCCCCTTCGGGTGACGCTCAAGAGCGTCGCTAACGCAGTTCCGTGACTGTCGGCAAAGCCGACGACACTTGCTTCAACGCTCTTAACCCGCGCAACGCAGTGTCTCCCCAACCTACAGCATATATTATTTATTGCCAGGGCGTAGGCTCCGCCTTCGGCGAGGCTACGGACGGAAAACCCCTACTGTGGTCAAATGGCTATAATTTTTGTGCTTAAGTTCTAACCAACCTCAGCACTTTCAATTCAGTATTCTTACGGTATAGGAGGCAGAACAAAATCAATGCCGCTAAATGCTGGGTCTTGAATCGTACTAGTCCGTCTTATTGTCACAACAAAAAAGTAGAGCCGATAAATACCTAAATCGTGATTTAGACTGATATATCTAGTTGTATTAGCTGTCTGAGTGCTAGTATTGGAACTCCACGATGTACCTACGTTTGTCAGACCTAGAGTATCACGATAAGCAAGGCGTGTGATCACTTCTGAGGCATTGGCAGTTCCATCGGAATCTCTGTAATAGACTCGATAACCTGTAATGTCATTATCATTAGTAGTATTGGATACAGTTAGAGCATTGATAGGTAATGGACAATACAGGATTGCTGTTGCTGTTCCTGTAGCACTAGGGTCGAAAACATAAGCCCCATTTGAGAGGACAACACGCGCATCTGTAGAGAAACCACGCGGTTGGCAGGCACTAGCCGGAATAGTTGTAGCTTGCACATCCTGGTCACTAGCTACAGCCGCACCAGGAAAGGTGAAAAGTGCAGCACTGGCTGCAATCGCAATGAGAGATTTAGAGTTCTTCATAAGAATGCTTTTTTTGGTATCAAAAAGACAATAGTCTAGTGACGGAAATCAAAGCTTAGTTAAAAATTGATGTCAACTGCTGACTGCTGAAAACTCTCACTAAGCCTTTATGAAATATGGCTTTTGCTTGACGAGTGTTTTTACTATGCAGTCTGAAATGCGATCGCAGCTATCAAAAAGCTCTCCAGCACCAATGTATATGAGCTTTTACTAAGTCCTAGTGGAAATTACTGATTTCCTGTCTGAAATCTACAGTGCCAGATCGCAAACATAAATGTCTTGCACATTTGTGCTATTTTTGCACATTTTTGCTATGAGAAAACAGAAATTTTCTCTAGGTTGAATCCCCTTGATCCGCCTCTATCACTGTGTTCTAGAACTACAGTAGGTTTTTCATCGGTTTTAACCTTTTGCTAGGCATTTCTTAATCTAGCTGAGATAGCGTGAAGCACTGAATCCAAAATTTGTCTATTCGTGCGATCGCCCAAACTGTGAAGTGCGTCTTTGCGGTTGATATTTTCTTGCCCACACAGCAGAGATTCTAAGTTTAATCACAATCGATTATGGTAACTCCAAGTTCAAATTCCGCTTCTGTGTTCAACAATGAACAAACTGGTAACACCATTACCAATGTAGAATTTTTAGGACAGCAAATCTTTGCTACAGGCTTTATTCCCGATGGCACAGCAGGTACAGTCAATGGAACACCAACTCAAGTGGGTGGTTTGTCTGGTATTGCTTACGATGCTGTTAATAACCGTTACTATGCCATCTCGGACGATCGCTCCCAAATCGGCCCTGCCCGCTTCTATACTTTCACTGGTAATCCTGCTACTAATAGTGTGGCTTTTACCAATGTCACTCCTCTTAGAGATACCAGTGGTAACTTCTTTGCAGCGTTGAGTTTAGACCCAGAAGACATTGCTTTAACAAACAACGGTACCGTTTTCATTTCTTCCGAAGGGGAAGTAAATCCTGGTGCTGGTCGGGTGACAAATCCATTTGTGAGAGAATTTTCCCTCAGTACTGGAGAAGAAGTGCGATCGCTTCCCATCCCGACCAAATTCTTGCCAGTAGTCCAAGATACCAACGGCGACGGCACTATCAACGCGGGTGATACGCAAACATCCGGTGTGCGAAATAACTTAGCTTTGGAAAGCCTCACCATCACACCAGACCAAACAACCTTATTTACTGCTACAGAAAACGCCTTATTCCAAGATGGGGCTGTTAGTTCCGTTTCCGCAGGTACACGTTCCCGCATCCTGCAATACGATTTAGCAACAGGACAGCCAGAAAGAGAGTATCTGTATGTCACCGACCCAGTAGCAGAACCGCCTAATCCTGCTGATGGATTTAATACCAATGGCTTGGTAGATTTACTGGCTATTGATAATCGCGGGACTTTATTAGCTGTAGAACGTTCCTTTTCTGCGGGACTTCCCGGTACAGGTAACACGATCAAAATTTACGAAATCTCTCTCCAAGGTGCAAGTGATATTAGCAGCATAGACTCTCTGGAGAGTTTGAGTCCTGAACAACTAGCTGCGATTCAACCAGCCCAAAAGCGCTTAGTGTTGAATTTGAATGATTTGGATTTACCGACTGGGTTGGATAACGTTGAAGGAATAGAATTCGGTCCCACACTCCCAGATGGTCGTCAATCAATTGTCTTGGTGAGTGATAACAACTTCAGCCCGACTCAATTTACGCAAATTTTGACGTTGGGTGCAGATTTAATTCCCACCGTCGCGCCGACTGTTGAAACCAGCCCGGCTTTATTGGATGATGATATCCAAAATGCTGATGCAGATGATCCAGCTATTTATGTCAACGCCGACAATGCAGCTAATAGTTTAGTACTGACTTCAGTTAAAAATGGCGGACTGCGGGTTTACAACTTGTCTGGGGAACTGTTGCAAACAGTGAATCCCGGTGACATTCGCTATAACAATATTGATTTGCAATACGGCTTTCAATTAGGTGATACTACAATTGATATTGCCGTAGCCAGCGATCGCGAAAATGACAAGTTAGCAATTTTCCAAATTAATCCTAACCCGACAACTCCTGGTGAATATTTAGAAGAAATTACCGACAGCAACATTGGTACTATCTTCCAAGCACCACCATTTGAACCACCTTACTCATCAGACGAACGCAGTGCTTACGGGCTAGCATTATACAGCAGTCCCTTGACAAATGATTATTATGCCTTTGTTAGTCGGCGGGAAACTGGAGATGTCGCCCAGTTTAGATTAATCGACAGAGGTAACGGTCAGATTGGTGCAGAACGAGTGCGGGAATTTACTATTCCTACCACAGAAGGGCGATCGCCGCAAACAGAAGGAATAGTAGTAGACCAAGAAACAGGCTTCCTTTATATTGGTCAAGAACAAGTCGGTATCTGGAAATTCCAGGCAGAACCATACGGCAGCAATACAGGTACACTAATTGATCGAGTCCGCGATTTAGGTGGTACTAACCTCACCAATGATGTCGAAGGACTCACAATCTACTATGGCAGAGATGGTCAAGGCTACCTCTTAGCTTCTAGCCAAGGTGACAACACCTTTGTTGCTTATACCCGTGAAGGAAATAACCAATATATCGGTAGCTTTGCCGTAGGTAGTAACGGGTCAATTGATAGCGTACAAGAGTCTGATGGCGCAGATGTCGTGAATGTGCCGCTAGGCCCCAACTTCCCCTCTGGTGTCTTCATCACCCAAGACGGTTCTAACGATCCCGCAGTCCTTGTTGAAGATGACGGTGAACTCGAAAATATCAACTCTAACTTTAAATTTGTCCCTTGGCAAAACATCGCCAACGCTTTCCCCGATGCTTTAACAATCGACACCACCAGCTATGATCCGCGCAATCCTCAATCTTTAGTTCCCCCTAGAGTCACACTCAAAGGTTTTGCGGTGCTTCCTGCTGATACCTTCGCAGAAGGGCCAAGGTCTGGTAGTGCAATCACCGGGAATACCAACGGCCGGAATGTCCCCTTCGCCGCCCAACCAGTGCAAGGGTTTAGTGGTGTGCAAGTTGCGGATGATAATTCCTTCTACTTCCTCTCTGACAACGGTTTTGGTAGCCAAAGTAACAGTGCTGACTACCTGTTGCGGATTTATCGGGTAGATCCGAGTTTCCGAGGTACAGAACCTCAGGGGAATGGTAGCGTTAATATTTTAGATTTTATTCAACTATCTGACCCTGACAACAAAGTTCCTTTCCAAATTGTGAACGAAAACACCAGCGATGCCTTCGGCAACCCCTCCGGGGAACGCCTTTTAACTGGTGCAGATTTCGATGTCGAATCTTTCGTAATTGCGGAAGATGGCACTTTCTGGGTTGGCGATGAGTTTGGCCCTTATTTACTGCACTTTGATGCCACAGGCAAACTCTTAGATGCGCCTATTCCCACACCCAACATCACCGATCTCAATACATTAAACGGTCAACCGCCAATTGTGATTGGGCACCGAGGCGCAAGCGGTGAACTACCAGAACATACCCTTGGGTCTTATATGCTGGCGATCGCACGCGGTGCAAACTTCATCGAACCCGACGTAGTGGTGACAAAAGATGGTGTGTTGATTGCCCGTCACGAACCGAATATCATTAACACTACCAACGTCTTAGATCATCCAGAATTTGCCGATCGCCGCCGGACGAAAATTATTGATGGTATAGAGGACAATGGCTTCTTTGTCGAAGACTTCACCCTAGCCGAAATTAAAACCCTCCGCGCTAGAATCCAGCCAAATTTCCGCACTCAAGTATTCAACGACTTGTATGAAATTCCTACCATTCAAGAAATCATTGATTTGGTGAAGCAGGTAGAAGTAGATACAGGCAAGAAAATCGGCATTTATCCCGAAACCAAGCATCCCACCTACTTTGCATCTGTCGGTACAAAACTAGACGGTACACCAATCAACATTGATATCACTGAGAAGTTAGTTGACCTCTTAGTTGAAAATGAGTTTACCGACCCTGATAGGGTATTTATTCAATCTTTTGAGGTCGGTAATCTTAAGCAACTCAATGATGTCCTCTTCCCGGCTGCTGGTATTGACTTGCCGTTAATCCAGTTGTTAGATGCTCGTGATGTGAGAGTTGATGGTTCCTTAATTGAGTATCAACCTTTTGACTTTGAAGTTAGTGGCGACTCTCGCACCTACGGTGATTTAAGAACACCCGAAGGTCTGCGAGAAATTGCTACCTACGCCGAAGGAATCGGCCCTTGGAAGCGGATGATTGTGTCGGTTCGCGGTGTTGATGCAGATGGCGATGGGGCAGCAGATGATATTAATGGTGATGGTGCAGTTAACGATGCTGACAAAACCTTGACAACGCCAACATCTTTAATAGATGATGCTCATAATGTAGGCTTGTTAGTGCATCCATATACATTCCGCAACGAAGGACGTTATCTGGCAATAGACTATAACGGTAATCCTGAAGCGGAATATCAGCAGTTTATCCAGTTGGGCGTGGATGGTTACTTTACCGACTTCCCTGGAACTGGTGATTTAGTGCGCGATCGCTTAACCGGAGAGTTTGTCAGGTCGCCTCAAAACCCCGATGTCCTCAACCGCAGAGAGTTTAACACCTTAAATGGTCAAGCACCATTAGTACTTGGACATCGCGGCGCGAGTGGTGAACGACCAGAACACACTTTAGAATCGTACACACTAGCAATCGCTCAAGGTGCAGATTTCATTGAACCAGACTTAGTAGCTACCAAAGATGGACGTTTAGTTGCCCGTCATGAACCGAATATCATTAGCACCACCGATGTCTTAGATCATCCAGAATTTGCTAATCGTCGCACGACAAAAGTTATTGATGGGGTAGCCGAGAATGGCTTCTTTGTCGAAGATTTTACTCTGGCAGAACTGAAAACTCTAAATGCCATCGAACGTCTACCAAACCTGCGTAGTACCAGATTCGACAACGATGGGCTAAAAATTCCTACCCTCGAAGAAATCATTGATTTGGTGCAGCAAGTCGAAGCAGAGACTGGGCGAAGAATCGGCATTTATCCCGAAACTAAGCACCCGATCTACTTTGAGTCAGTTGGTACACGCCTCGACGGCACACCTATCAACACCAGTCTGAATCAATTACTGGTGGATGTATTAGTTGCGGAAAACTTCACTGACCCCAGCCGCATCTTTGTTCAATCCTTCGAGGTAGCTAATCTACGGGAATTGAGACAAGAACTCTTCCCCGCAGCTGGCATTAATCTGCCGTTGATTCAGTTAATCGCTGGTCTAAACCAGCAACCATTCGACTTTGTTGTGAGTGGCGACACACGCACCTACGCCGACTTAATCAAACCCACAGGACTAGCTGCGATCGCTACTTATGCTGTTGGTATAGGGCCTAATAAACGCCTGATTGTCCCTGCCCAAACAGTAGACCGTAACGGTGATGGTAGCCCAGATGACCTCAACGGTGATGGACAAATCAGTGATGGCGATCGCGTCCTTGGTACTCCGACTACTTTAGTAGAAGATGCCCACACCGCAGGTTTGCAGGTACATCCTTACACCTTCCGCAGCGAAAGCTTTTTCTTGTCACCAGACTACAATGGCGACCCGAAAGCAGAATACGAACAGTTCATCCAGTTGGGTGTTGATGCTTACTTCACCGACTTCCCCGGTGTTGGTGATTTAGTCCGCGACCAATTCGTGGGACAGCCAGCCGTTTCTAACCTTGGTGGTTCCAGAGGTTTTGAAGGTTTAGCCATCAGTCCCGATAGACAAACTCTGTATCCGCTGCTGGAAGGTACTGTAGCTGGCGACCCCGCAGGTTCACTACGGATTTATAAATTTGATGTCCCATCACAGGAATATCAAGGTTTAGTTGGTTATTACCGTTTAGATAACCCCAGCAACGCCATTGGCGACTTCACTGTGGTTAACGAGAATGAATATCTGGTGATTGAACGGGATGGTCTGCAAGGTAGCGCCGCCGAGTTCAAGAAAATCTTCAAAGTTGACTTCTCAAAACGCGATGCTAATGGCTTTGTCGAAAAAGAGTTAGTCGTTGACCTGCTGAATATTCAAGACCCCAATGACTTGAATCGAGATGGCAGCACTAGATTTACCTTCCCTTTCACCACCATTGAAGATGTGTTGGTGTTGGATGCAAAAACTATCTTGGTTGCTAACGATAATAACTATCCTTTCTCCCAAGGTAGACCAGGAGATATCGACAACAACGAAATCATTGTCTTGGATTTAGAACAGCCACTAAATTTTGCTACTTCTGTTCTCAGTATTACTAGCACCACGCCCGAAGCAGCAGAAGCCGACTTGACGGCTGGAACTTTCCGCATTTCACGTGCAGGTAGCACGACTAATGCCTTAACTTTCGATTACACTGTCGGCGGCACTGCAACTAACGGTAGCGATTACGACAGCCTTACAGGCACTGCAACGATCGCATCTGGTCAATCTTATGTGGATATCTCCGTTCAACCAATTGATGATAATTTGGTTGAAAGCAATGAAACCGTGACTTTGACTTTAGTTGATGGTGATAACTACAACTTGGGTACAGTTAACACGACTGCAACTGTTACTATTGCCGATAGCGATCGCCCACTAGTCCAGACTCCCAACAGTGATATCTTTACGATCAAAGGTAGTGGTGCAAAAACTAGACTGCAAGTAGACCTCACCAGACGCGGTTCAAATCGTACCAACGAAATCGGTGTATTTACTGTAGATGATGCCGCAGGCAGAATCAATGGTATCGCCCCAGGAGAAGCAGGTTATACCGAGGCGGCATTAGAAAGGGCAAGAACAATCTTCTCCGCTGTGAACCGTGGCTTGAACACATCGGAAGTATCTCGACTAGTGGAATTTGATTCAGGCGATCGCCTCAGATTTTATGTAGTGAAAAATGGTACAACTGATGGTGTCAGGGTTGGAAATATCCCCAGCAACAATGTCGTCTTTGCTAATCCTAATACTCAAAGAGTCACCGACTTGGGCAATGACACATTTTCTCTAGCTTGGGAATTTCAGCCTGGTAATGGTCAGCCTTTCCAAGATTTGGTAGTGAATATTCAGTCTACCGACACAGTTTTACCTCTTGGTACAGCTTTGCAAGGTCAATCACAAGCCGAATTAATTGACTTACGTGATGTGACAGAGTTAGTAACAGCTGATTTTGTAGTTAGCCGAGATGCAGCTTTTAGAAACTACGTCAGTTTCTATCAAGTTACTGATGCTAATGGTGGCATTGATACCAACGGTGATGGTCAAGCAGATATCTTACCCGGACAAGCTGGTTATACTCAAGCTGCTGTAGGTGCGCGTGTTCCAGACATTAACCTGACAGCCAACCTTGGCACAGCAACTTATAGTGCAACTTTGCAACCAGGTTATATCTATGCACCATTCATCATTGCCAATGGTACACCAAACGCAATCTTGGATAGCAACCCCAGAAATCCAGCGGTTTACTTCCCATTTTTAGGTGCTAATTCCAGACAAGCAGACCAAATTGCTTTGTTAGGTAATAACATCTTCGGCTTTGAAGATTTACCCAGAGGTGGCGATAGAGACTTCAACGATTTAATTGTTCGCGTTGATTTAAACATCGCCTAATTAGGGCTTGCTGAATCTAGGAATGATTCTCGTCGGGTAGGCATCTTGTCTACCCCAGAAATACAAGGGACGCATAAGATACCCATCTCGCAAATATGCAACACTGCCTAATTTTTGTTGTAGAGACGTTACATATAACGTCTCTACTTTATCAGAATAGAATTGAGGAGTTATCTTTCTTTTGTAACTCTAGGCAGAGGAAAAAGAGAAATAGTCTGACCAAAGGGATAAAAATAGATGATTGTGCAAGGTATTCATGATGCTAATCAGGTAAGAAAATCCGCTTCTTAGTTGGCGTAGAGAAAATACCTTAAGCCAAGGTTTAATCAAATTGAACAGAATGATTGGTTGAACAATAAGACGGAAATTATTCATGTTAATGGAAAGGTCATATCTTCAATTACGCCATAAGCTGTTACTACAACTATGCCATTTTCAATTTTGCCTAAGTTACCAATATCATTCCTACATGCAGATATTTAAACGCTTCATAACTCCTCACTTCGGGAAATAGTTTTCTGTACCATTCACACTAATCATCCACAAATTTTATCGTTGACGCAGCCTCTCTTCCCCAAAACATAGTCTAGCAAAGGGTTTACCACTCTTTATGCTTTTATTTTCTCATGAGAAAATAAAAATTCCAAACCCTGATTTTTAAGGACTTTCATAAATTTAGGCGTTTGTTGGGGAGCCACTGCGTTGGGGAGACAGTGCCGTGGTGTTAGCGCAGCGATCTTCGACGCAGGAGCGTCGGCAGTGCGTTGGGGAGACAGCACCGTGGTGAGGCAACGCGGTCTTGGGGGTTTCCCCCATGAGCGATTGCCGAAAGGCTCTGCCGACTTGAGGTGACTGTCGTCGGCTTTGCCGACAGTCACGCAACTGCCGCGCATGGTTTCCCGACTCCCTCAGTGGCGTTTGAGGAACGAAACCCAACAAACATTTATTTTTCTCTCACCAGAGTGACAGAAAAGAGATAAAGCCATAATGTCTAAATTTTGCCATTAGATAAGCCCAAAAATCTGCGATACTCATCTAGTTGCTTTTGAATTTGATCTAGCTGATCTAAAAATTTGCCAAGATTGCCATTATTACCATTGTTTGGGCTATCTTCATCTGTGCTGTTATAACTCTTAATACCTATGCTGTTATCGTAGTAGCGGAACTCCGACCAAGTTTGAGAATTCGTTGCGGTATTGTGACTGGAAACTTGAACGGGGGCATTGCTATCGGGCAAAGAGTTAGTATCGAAACTCCAAGTGGTAGGTAATATTTGATGATTTGATATTGGTGCGTAGATGGGTAGCAGCTTATCGCCAGACATCGCTGGTTGTACTATTGAGCCAGTATTGGAACTAGAAGTTGCAGCTTGTGTATTGTTTCCTGCTGTTTCTGTAATTATTTGTCGCACCTGGGCAGAAGTTAAGTTACGGTTAGCACTCAACATCAAAGCAACTATACCAGCTACATGAGGAGTTGCCATCGATGTACCACTATAAGAAGCATACTGATTATTCGGTACTGTAGAATAAACATCAACTCCCGGCGCTGTCACATAAGCAAGTTGATTTGTCCCAGAGCGATTTGAAAAATCAGCCAAATTATTGTTTCTATCCACTGCACCAACGGCAATTCCTGAATTTTTGGCATAGCGAGCCGGGTAATCAGGTTGAGAACCACCATCATTACCAGCAGCCATCACAACCACCACTCCTTTACTGCTGGCATATTCAATGGCATTTTGCAGATTACGGTTAGAAAAATTGCCGCCCAAGCTCAGGTTAATAACATTAGCGCCATTATTTACAGCATAGTAAATGCCGTTAGCTATAGCATTGTAAGAACCAGAACCAGCATCATTCAATACTTTAACAGGCATAATTTTGGCATCATAAGCAATGCCAGTCACACCAAAGTTATTTCTCTGTCCGGCAATAGTGCCAGAAACATGAGTCCCGTGGCCGTTGTTGTCTATGATGTTGTTGTTACTATCAGAAAAATTCCAGCCGCGAATATCATCAACGTAACCATTGCCATCATCATCTACACCATTACCAGCAATTTCCTTAGTATTAGTCCAGATATTATTTTTCAAATCCTCGTGGTTGTAATCAACCCCAGTATCTACAACAGCTACAACAACACCCTTGCCGGTGTATCCCTTAGCCCAAGCTTCTGGGGCTTTTACAAGGTCGGCACCCCAATTATTACCGCCTAAATTAGGAACATCAGCAAAGGTACTCTTACCTGCTGCTCTAGCTACGGCGGATGCTCCATTTATCAAGCCATAGCCATTAGTGGAATTATAGTTTGTAGTTTTTACCGCAGTTGTTTTTGAGTTGCGTTGCTGGGTTATTTGGTGATAACTACTACTATTAAGGTGTAAGCCATATTCATTTTGAGTATGAAAAGTATCTGCTGAGGAGAGCAGATGAGGATTTAGCCCGTTATGAGAAAGTAATTTTTTACTAGTATCATTAATGGGCATAAGTATTTTCTCCTCAAATAAAGTCAAAATCCATATTTTTGGCAGCATTAACTGTTAAAACCTTAGCTGCAAGGTTTTAAAGAGTAAATTTGCCCTCCTTGCCAATAATTACTATGAAATTAAATGGCAAAATGCTGTTTTTTTTACAAAAAAATATTAAATATCATTTAATTATTTACAGCAAAAAATCGCCTTGAATCAGGCTTACAAAGGATTCAGTAAATTTAAATTTCTTTAAAAGACACAGATAAATGCCTATAAAAAATGATAGTTTGTTGATATTTACCTGTGCCTACTTTACTTTTAGCGAATAGATAAGGTTACAGTAATCCTAAAGCTTGGAGACTATGCCGAGTAATTTCAATTCGTGCAGCAACATCATCATTATCTTTGATATAGATATTGGTTGCGAAGAAGTAAACATTATTGTTTTGTTCTAGATATCCCACAATCCAACCAATATTAGGTTTGACACTAGTTGCCCAGCCAGTCTTTCCTCGCAGTGTATAACTGGGTGTTTTTTCAAATATCATCATCCCAAGTTAAAACAGCTAAGTCATCTTTAATTACTCCGGTTTCTAATGCAATCAGCGCGTTCAAAATTTTGAAAGTTGATGCAGGATAAAATGCTGTGGAATTGCGAGAAGCGTTATGTTCGTAAAATTTCTGATTATTTCGGTCGTAAATTAAAATTGACCCTTCAATTCCTAATTCTGTAAAAGCACGCTCAAGATTCACACTTTGAGCAATAAGTGAGTTTGCAGAGATAGCTGGAAAATTTGTAATAGTTAGAAGTGTGATTATACTAATAATGGTAATAGAGATGATGAGAAGCGATCGCCCACGTTGAGTCATAATTTTTATCCTCACACAACTGATTGACAAACCAGGAAGTATACAACAATAAAGTAGGCAATTCCAGAAAATTGTTTATTTTTGTCTATCCTAAAGTTCATAAATCGGCTTGTAACCAAGAATCATAATATCTGGCAAGTTCTTTTAAAATAACTTTCCTAATTATTTTCTAAATTTAATAAACTACTAATTAATTTAGGTAAACCACTACAGCAAGGATTTGAGTGTTCATCTAATTTATTAGCTTCTATCTGTTTAGCAATTTTATTGGCACGCCGAATAGCTTTTTCAGTCAAAGGTTTTAACGGTTCTGGATAAAGACACGTTGATTTATCGTAGTTATTGATGTGTTTTCCGAGTAACTTAATGATTTTATCACGAGTAATTTGAGCTAAATTATCTTGATAATGAATTAAATACCATAGTTCAAAACATGGATTTGTAATTGCTAAATTAATCTTTTGACTTTTAGCTCTAGAAATTGCACTCTGCCAATTAGCTAGACTTTTTTCAATATGTTCATCACCATCAAACACAGCCCAAGCATTATCATCTTTAGTCCATTCTTGATTATCTTTCATCTGCTGTCGCTCATCAATAAGCCTTTCAATTATGCTACGTGGGTCAGTTTTGCTTTGATGACGCAACACAATAATTTTTAAAGTTGGCAATCTTAAGTCATTGCGAATGCTGACTTTTCACGTCATGTGGAAAAGCCGACGAAAAACCTAACCCCCTAGCCCCCTTCCCGACGCGGGAAGGGGGAAGATTCAAAGTCTCTCTCCTTGTAGGAGAGAGATTTAGAGAGAGGTTTTCCAGATCCCGTGAAAAGTCAGATTGCGAATGCTCTCAAAATATATTGGCTCTGTTTTACTCCCTTCACAAGCAATAAGTATTTTTTGTGCAACTTTTTTGGTAGGTGGACGACGATTTAACTGTCTTGGCACTGCTCATCACCCTGCAAAGTCATTTCTTCGTTAGATGGAAGAAAGGGAACTGCCCCAAAGCGTCCGTCTAAATAAGCTTTATCAATTGCCAAATCATTTCTAACATGAAAATCAGTCAAAGGATATAATTCAGTACTTTGATCTGGGCGTTTTTGTGTAAACCAAATTTGGTCTACAAGCATAATTAAATATGCGTCAGGCAATTTTTTGTGACTTATTCACGTAAATCCTATCTTAACGGTGGGTAAATCTCCACTGTGTCTACAACTTTCATAATTAACTGCAACCAAAGCGCGTTGTCACTAGTTGAATTTCACACTTTGATATACCCAATAATATAGAGCTTGCAAAAACGGTATTAGAGCGAAAATAGCATTATAGAAACTGTAATCAAGGCAGGTAATGGGGGAATGGTACGCTTAAAACCGTGGCAGTGGGTCATCTTAGCAATACCGATCGCAGCTATTATTATTTTCTTACTGGTTGCCGCAGGCTTACAAATCAATGCCTGGGGAATTAATTGGATTTGGGCTATATTTACTGTTGTGTTTGTTGCTTGGCGTTGGTTGCTGGTGAAGTGGACGCAACCGGAAATTGCCCAAGTGGAAGCTGCTTTAGCGGGATTGAAAGAAGAACTAGAATCGGCTGTAGATACAACCACCTCAACAGCAGGAAGTGAAGCTACACAGCAAGCAGAAGCAGCACTCCAAAAAATCTTAGAAGCATCTATTAACGATCGCCCAATTTGGGAAGATTGGCAAACTTTTTGGCAGCGTTGTCAAGATTTGGTTGTTGCTGTTGCCAAGATCTACCATCCCCAAGTGCAGTATCCCCTCCTTAATATCTACGTCCCGCAAGCTTACGGACTCATCCGAGGCACAGTAGATGATTTAGATCAATGGATGCAACGTTTATCACCTGCCTTAAATCAAGCTACTGTCGGGCAAGCTTACCAAGCATATGAAGTCTACCGCAAGCTAGAACCATCAGCCCGTAAACTTTTGAAAGCATGGAACTGGGCGCAATGGCTATTAAATCCTGTGGCAGCGGTGGCGAACCGTGCGACTAAAGGTTACAGTAACCGCGCTAATCAGCAATTGTTGGTGAATTTAGGTCAACTGTTGCGAGAAGCAGCTTTGAGAAACTTATGTCGGCAAGCGATCGCACTTTACGGAGGTATTACACTATCAACTACAACAGCAGCTATTTCGACACCCACAATCCCAAAAACAAAAACCCAAACGCTGCGGGACATCCTCACGCAAGCTGAACCAGTCGAGGAAGTTGAACAGAAACCAATCAATATTCTCATGGTAGGGCGAACAGGCGCAGGCAAAAGCAGTCTCATTAATACTATATTTCAAGCTGACCTCGCGGCGGTGGATGTGTTACCCAGTACCGACGAAATTCAAAATTACCACTGGCAAACTCAAAGCGGCGAAAGCCTCACCCTTTGGGATACTCCGGGTTATGAACAAGTTAAACGTGGAGAACTACGCCAACTTGTACTAGACTATGCAACTAACGCAGATTTGCTATTGCTAGTTACACCTGCCCTTGATCCGGCTTTACAAATGGATGTGGACTTTTTAGAAGATATGAAAGTAGAAATTGCAGATTTACCTGCGATCGCAGTTGTCACGCAAGTAGATCGGTTGCGTCCCATCCGCGAGTGGCAACCGCCTTATGATTGGGAATGGGGAGAACAACCAAAAGAAATTGCTATCCGCGAAGCTACCCAGTACCGCGCCGAAAAGTTGGGAAAATTTGCTAACTTAGTTGTGCCTGTGGTAACTAGTGATAGCAAAACAAATCGTACAGCTTGGAATATAGATACCTTATCTTTAGGATTGATAGGAGCGATCGCACCTGCCAAGCAATTGCGACTAGCTCGATTTTTGCGTGACTTAGACTCTCGCACCGTCGCCGCTGCTAAAATTATTGATCACTACACCTTCCAGATGACGACAACACAAGGGCTAACCGCACTGCTAAAAAGTCCTGTGCTTCAGTTTATTTCCACTATGTCAACGGGTTCTCCTACCTTGGCATACTTATTAGCACAACAAATTCCTGTAGAACAATTACCAATTGTAATTGGTAAACTTCAAATAGCTTATGAGCTTTTCTCATTATTAAAAACAGACGAATCCAGTAAAATTAACTTTGATTTAATCTCACTCTGGCCATTATTGTTAGAAAATTCTGCTACACCTGATCGCAACGCTTGGGCATTTGGTCACGCCCTTGTGGAATACTGGACTCAGAATCTGGCAGTGGAACAACTACGAGAGCGATTTGAGTATTATTTGCAGCAAGTTTAAGTAAGTGTGTTATGTTTGGGCGAGTGTGCATCAGTATTTAGATTTGAGCTATCCATAATGAACATCAAATTCAACCGAAAACACGAAATATTTATTCAAGAGAAACTCAGTAGCGGTAGATATCATACTATTGAGGAGATAATTGTTGAAGCATTGGATCTCTTAGAAGAACATGATAAAAAGTATGAGCAGTGGTTGCAAGCAGCCCGTGAAAATGTTGATGTTTCTCTGGCAGAATTAGAAAGAATCGATAACAAATTTCTAATAGTACAACTAGAAAGGAAATTACGTAAAGCTCTGGAATCTTAGAGTTCACTTATCAGGTATAAATAAAATTATTCTCTAGAATCATCAAGAGTTTAGTCTTAACTAGACCTCTTGTATAAATATTTTTTGTCTCATCCAGAAGTGCAGAGAAAGAACTTAAGATATCTAATAAATAATAATCAGGAATTACGCAACTGGCACACCTATTTTCTGGTAAAAGAGTCAAGGGGAGCCAAACCCGCCCTAATATCAAGTTTGGGTGATTACTTATAATAAAATCTATCAATGTAGGTTGGGTTGAACGGCAGTGAAACCCAACATAAATTTAGATAAGCGTGTTGGGTTTCGTTCCTCAACCCAACCTACAGATATTATAAGTGTTTAACCGGACATGATATAACTCGCTGGCGACCCTTGACAGCCTCAACGAAAAAAATTATGACACGCAGCTTTAGTCCTAATAATGTATTAATTAAAAAATGATTAGCTAATGGAGAAAGTTCGTGGAATTTTTATCCGATTCAGTGGTGCTATCACGGATGCAATTTGCCTTGACAGCGATATTTCATATACTTTGGCCTGTCCTAACTACAGGGATGGGGATTTATTTGGTAATTGTCGAGGGACTATGGCTGAAAACTCGCAATCCCGACTACTATCTCCATGCGCGATTTTGGTCTAAGTTTTATGTCCTGAACTTTGGCATTGGGGTAGCAACGGGTATCCCAATGGAATTTCAGTTCGGCACTAACTGGGCCCCTTTCTCGGAAGCAGTGGGTAACTTTTTTGGGAGTGTTATCGGCTTTGAAGCTTCTTGGGCGTTCATGCTAGAAGCTGCTTTTTTAGGCATTATGTTATTTGGTTGGGAGCGAGTCAATCCTGCTGTTCACTATCTCTCGACAATTTTGGTGGCTGTGGGTGCTAACCTCTCAACTTTGTGGATTTTGACAGCAAATTCCTGGATGCAAACGCCAGCAGGTGGGGAAATGGTCAATGGCAAGTTTGTTGTCAACGATTATTTTCAGGCAATGTTCAATCCTTTTATGGCTAACAGTGTGCTGCATATGTTTTTTGCCACACTGGAGACTTCACTGTTTGTCATTGGCGGAATTAGTGCTTGGTATATTTTGCAAAAACGCCAGCCAGCATTCTTTTCGCAGTCGTTGAAGATAGTTTTAGCAGCTGCGATCGCAGTTGCCCCATTACAAATATATATTGGTCACTTAAGTGGCGAACAAGTTTATCACTATCAACCCACAAAACTAGCAGCAATGGAAGCGCAGTGGTCAAGTACACCAGCCGGACAGCCTGCTGACTGGAGTTTAGTAGCCCTACCTAACGAAAAGGCAGAAAAAAATGATTGGGAAATTACCATTCCCAACGCCTTAGGCTACATTCTGGAATTTAAACAAAATCTCTCCGAACCAGTGCGCGGGTTGAAGGAGTGGAAACCAGAGGATCGTCCCCACATGGTAGGTTTGATTTACTACGCCTTCCGTGTAATGATTGCTATTGGCTTTTTCTTTGCAGGATTAATGCTGTTGAGTACAGTGCAATGGTTACGCGGTCAACTTTCAGCCACAAATATTACTCAGCAACCTTGGCTAATGCGGGCGTGGGTATTTGCTGCACCTTTAGGATACATCGCTGTGGAGTCAGGTTGGATTGTCCGTTGTGTAGGACGACAACCTTGGACATTATATGGACAAATTCGCACAGTTGATGCCGCCTCGCGTTTACCCGCAAGTAACGTTTTAACTTCACTCACTGCTTTTGCAGTAGTTTACAGCCTGTTATTTATCGCCGCCATGTACTTTGGCAGTCGCATCATTCGTCGAGGACCAAATCTCGACTTGCCAATTCCCGGCACAGAAATTACTAAACCCGCCGTAGATACAACTCCGGGTGAGTTTGTACCGGATGAACGCCCTGTAGAAGCACAACAATAAGAAGTCTGAAGTCTGAAGTCTGAAAAATTAATGCGACGAAGCATTAGTGCATACTTTGTTGGGTTACGCTATGCTCACCCAACCTACAGGAAAAGTTTTTTGATAAATTATAAATAGGAGATTTTATGGAGACGCTAAAGTATTTTCTGCCGCAAGTATGGTTTGTAATTTTAGCTCTCTTTTTATTTCTGTACGTGATGCTGGATGGCTTTGACTTAGGAGTGGGTATTTTGTCTCTCACTTCTTCTGATGATGAACGTCGCGGAATTTTGATGACTAGCCTCAGCAATATTTGGGATGCGAATGAAACTTGGCTAGTGTTGATGGGAGGTGGACTGTTTGGTGCATTTCCGCTGGCTTACGGCACGATTTTAAATGCTTTGTACATTCCGATTTTGGTGATGGTATTTGGGTTTATTTTTCGCGGTGTAGCCTTTGAGTTTCGAGAATTATCTAGACGCAAGTTATTTTGGAATTTTGCTTTTGGTGCAGGCAGTTTTATCGCTGCACTCGGTCAAGGTTTCGCCCTTGGTGCTGTACTCAAAGGTATTAATGTTGATGAGACAGGACATTTTATTGGCACAACTTGGGACTGGTTAAGTTTGCCTTCGGTATTAGTGGCATTAACTTTAATTCAAGGCTATGTGTTAATTGGTTCAACTTATCTTGTGTGGAAAACCACAGGAGAGTTACAAGAAACGCACTATAAGACTGCCAAAATTGCCGCTTTGACAACATTAATTGGCGCGATCGCTATTACAATTAGCACACCAATAATATATGAAAGTGCTAGGTCTCGCTTATTTCAACAACCTTTAGTTTATATTTTCGCCATTATTCCCGTGTTAGGAGTTTGGTTAATTTGGCAACTTTTGCAGAGTCTCAACCGCAAAGAAGAACGCGCACCTTTAGTTTGGACAATTTTGTTATTTGTATTGTCCTTCATTGGACTAGGTTTGATTGTCTTTCCCTATATCATCCCCACCCAAATTACTATTTACGAAGCATCTGCTGATCCGAGTTCGTTGGTAATCATGATCATTTTTATCGGCTTTCTCATCCCGGTGATGTTGTTTTATAACCTTTATCAATATATTGTGTTCCGGGGTAAGGTGACAGGTGGTAGCTACGGGGAATAGATAGAGCAAATAGATACCCGACTTCTTGAAGAAGTCGGGTATCTGAGCCTTTTAGCTAAAGCCTTTTAGCTAAACTGTATTGCCTTAATAAATTTCACTACGATGACCAATTTTAGTAATGATGATTAACTGACTATCTATATCAAATTCGTAAATAACTCGATAATTTCCTACTCTGAACTTGTAAAACCCTGACCATTCTCCTGTAAGTGGTAAAGGAGTTATCTGCTCAAAATTGATACTTAACCATTCAATTTTATTAAGAATTCGTAGTCGCACCGCCTGAGTCAGATTATCTAAATCATTGATAGACTCTGGTTCAAAATTTACAGAATAACTCATTTAACGCTCTATTCCATACCTTTTATACACCTCAGATGCTGGAATAGTAGGTCTTCCTTCTAAGCGTTTTTGCCGTATTTCTAATAAAGTTTGCTTGAATGATTCTTTAATTGTGTTTCCTTCATCAGGATCACCGAAGTATTCATCTAGAATTTCATCTATGGTGTTACGGATAAAGTTTTGTAGTTGTTCTGTTGTCATGTCTTTTATTTGCATAGTTTCTCCAAATCAATGAAACATATTTGTTTGATAAAACCTCTTTATCTCCGTTTGGTTATTAACCAACCCAAAGCCGTGAATCCCAAGGTGGCGATCGCACTCCAGAAGAAAGAGGCGTACACAGGATAAGATGGATTGTTAGCCGAAATGAAAGGTAGGTACTAGGTTTTGCGATCGCTCAGTCAATATTTTAGGTAAAAAGAGAATGCGATCGCCTGTTTTTTCCCTGATTATGCTTACTGCATAGTTTGTTTGGCCAAATACATTAAGATTTTATTAAAATTGTTAAGCCACACCATATCCTGTGTACGGACGTTTATAAGGTGGCTGTAAACCCAACACAATATCTTCTTTTGGTACTCCTAATAAAGGAGTCGTATACCAGCGATCGCTTCACCTCACACTACTCAACTACAATATATATAGACTTTGTTGCGAATTGTATAGTTAGGGATTGGCTGTCATGGCTCCCGCCGTTTTAATTCAAAATCTGCAAAAGCGCTATGGTACTGTTGAAGCCGTCAAAGACGTTTCTTTTGAAGTAGAACCAGGAGAAATCTTTGGTTTACTCGGCCCCAACGGTGCAGGTAAAACTACTACTCTGCGTGCCTTGTGTACTCTCACCACTCCAGATGCTGGCAAAATCGAAGTATCTGGCATTTCTGTGTTGGATAACCCCAGAGTAGCAAGGCAAAAACTCGGTTATGTAGCGCAGGAAGTTGCTATCGATAAAGTGCTGAGTGGAAAAGAACTGCTGCAATTGCAAGCGGCGCTTTATCACCTCCCTGGCGCGGTAGCAAAACAGCGAATTCAGACGGTTTTAGATTTACTGAGTTTGCAAGAATACGCCGATAAAAAGACAGGAACTTATTCTGGTGGTTTACGCAAACGCCTCGACTTAGCAGCTGGACTACTCCATGCACCGGATGTCTTAGTATTGGACGAACCAACTGTCGGACTTGACATTGAAAGCCGTTTTGTCGTTTGGGAGTTCCTGCGGAAGTTGCGGGCATCAGGAACTACAGTATTAATTACCAGCCATTATTTAGAAGAAATTGACGCACTAGCCGATCGCGTTGCTATTATTGACCGTGGAATCGTCATTGCCACAGGTACACCCTCACAATTAAAAGATAGGGTAGGAGGCGATCGCATTACATTACGGATTCGGGAATTTTCCCCCCCTGAAGAAGCCGAAAAAGCCAAAAACCTCTTACAGGCTTTGCCTTTTGTCCAAGAAATCATCATCAACAGCGCTCAAGGTAACTCCCTGAACTTGGTAGTTACACCCCAAAATGATGCTCTAATTTCCATCCAGCAAGCGCTGAATAATGCCAGCTTACCAATATTCGGCATCGCCCAATCCCGTCCTAGCCTCGATGATGTCTACCTAGCCGCCACCGGACGCACATTAATGGATGCAGAACTAGCCGCAGTTGCTAAGCGTGATCCTAAAGCAGAAAAGAAGCAAAATATGAGATAGAAATTATGAAGTATCAAGGCTGAAGTCTGAAAAATAAAATTCACACTTCATACTTCACACTTCATACTGGCCTTCTCCCAAAGGGAGACGCTACGCGAACGGCAAGCCACCCAAAGGCTGTCTACACACTTCATACTTCATACTTCATACTTCATATGAGTGTAACTCCTAAATCTGATGTCAATTGGCAGCAAATAGCATCGCCTGCTGATGCTGCGCCTAATTTTTTTGGTGAATTGGTACAAGAGACGCTGGCTTTAACTCGTCGCTTGTTTATTCAACTACAACGCCGTCCTTCAACTTTATTGGCGGGAATTGTTCAGCCTGTAATGTGGCTGGTGCTGTTTGGTGCTTTATTCCAAAACGCACCCAAAGGTTTATTCGGTAGTACGACAAATTACGGACAATTTTTAGCTGCGGGTGTAATTGTTTTTACAGCTTTTGCTGGAGCATTGAACGCCGGTTTGCCTGTAATGTTTGACCGCGAATTCGGCTTTTTGAATCGTTTATTAGTAGCGCCCCTAGCTTCACGGTTTTCGATTGTCTTTGCATCCGCCATTTTTATTATTAGCCAAAGCTTGCTACAAGCAGCCGTAATTGTGGGTGCAGCAGCATTTCTTGGTGCAGGACTACCAGATGCGGCAGGGTTAGGTGCGATCGCTTTAATCGTCTTCCTCCTAGCTTTGGGCGTAACTGCAATTTCTCTTGGGTTGGCTTTTGCTCTCCCCGGACACATTGAATTAATTGCCGTAATTTTTGTTACTAACCTACCATTACTATTTGCCAGCACTGCTTTAGCGCCGTTATCCTTCATGCCCAAGTGGTTGCAAGTTGTAGCCACTCTCAACCCACTCAGCTATGCAATTGAACCTATTCGCTACCTCTATCTCCACAGTAATTGGGGACTGGCTAGTATAGTCATGCAAGCACCTTGGGGTGATATTACCTTTGGTAGCGCTTTATTAGTTCTGTTTGGCTTTGCCATTGTTGCTTTATTAAGCATTCAACCCCAATTAAGGCGGACTCTTGCTTAAGATAAAAGCATGGTGTCGTTGGAGCGTATTCGAGAAGAATCTCATGCAAAAATCATTTTTATCAATTAAAAGCTTCTGTGTGGCTACCTTGGCAGGGATTAGCTGTGCTTCCTTCCTCACAGCACAACCGAGTTTAGCTCAACTTAATACAGTAGATGCCTATCCTGCCGATAATTCCCAAGATAATACCAATCCATTTTCGACTAATTCAGGTAGTTTAAATCCTTTGGACTTAATTCATCGCGCTCAATTTGGCAATTTCAACTGGAATGCTCAACAAAAAGACGAAGAATTAAATTCAGCTGTAGCTGAATTAAACAGAAAGCGTGCTTTACGCAATCAAACTACAAATCAACCCGCAAATAATACTTCTGGACAGGCGGTTCCTGGTTTACCAGCCATCACATCTCCAAGTGTGATCTCTCCGGTACAAATTGTCCCACCAAAAAACTGAATTCAATCTAAAAACCTCACCTTTTTTGTACATTCTTGACTGAAGCTATATTTTGCAATCAGTCAAAACAAATAAACACAAAAGGTGAGGTCAATCGATTTTAGATTTTGGATTTTGGATTTTGGATTGATTTATACCCAGAAGCCGTTAATGCTCGGTATTTAGCAACTCCAACTGGATTTTGGATTGATTTATACCTGCTAGACACATAGGTTAGGATATTTTGAAAGCTTAAATGACGGGACAAGTAATACTCTTACCTCCTGCCTCCTGCCTTCTGGAGACACTTGCGTGGGCGGGTTTCCCACGCCACTTGCTACAACGGGGGGAACCCCCGCAACGCAGTGGCTCGACTTGAGCAAAGTGTCGTCCTCCTGCCTCTGCTATTACAGACCCAGTGCAGCTAAAATATCGCTGGCGTGGTTAGATGTATTCACATTGCCATCAACATGAATGATTTTG
Source organism: Nostoc sp. CHAB 5844 (assembly GCF_020829595.1). GTDB lineage: Bacteria > Cyanobacteriota > Cyanobacteriia > Cyanobacteriales > Nostocaceae > Nostoc_B. The sequence goes on along the minus strand of NZ_JAIVFW010000051.1, from coordinate 23,354 downwards.
CCGTCACCATCAATTACATAGGTGACACGCTTGGCATAACCACCACCATCAACATCGTAAGTTTGAATTAGAGTTTTATCGGTGTCTGCCAGTAAAGGAAAGTTCAAATTGAATTTTTGGGTAAAAGCTTGATGAGACACTTCATCATCAGCACTTACACCCAAAACAACTATATCTTTGCCTTGATATTCAGCTTGAGCATCGCGGAAGCTACACGCTTGTTTGGTGCAGCCTGGAGTGTCATCTTTGGGATAAAAATACAAAACAACTGTCTTACCAGCAAAATCAGACAATGAGACAGTGTTGCCGTTAGTATCTTTGACGGTAAATGCAGGTGCATCCGTACCAACTGCTAGAGGCATAGTTGAACCTTTCCTGTTTCAGTTTGTTGATGACTTTGAAATTTTACAATAATTAAAGAAGAATTTAGGAGTCAGAATTCAGGATTCAGACTTTATTTAGTGAGTTTATGAGAATATATTAATTTGTGTTGAGATAAAAATTATTGCAATGGATAGGCTTGATTATCAAAGCGCAAAAACTTTTACTTACTCTGAGAAAACACTAGAAAGGGCGGGGCGATCGCTAATCTGTTCACCCTTTACGGTTGCTTTATTTACAGCCATGCGTCAGCAGAGCATACCATTAAATGCGATTGCTCAACCAAATGGCATCAAACACGGCTACACTCAGCGCCCTTTATCAGAATTAGCTTGTTATAACGCTTTGGACTGGTTAATCCAAGTCGGCGTACTGCGACGCGAAGTTGATGGCCAGGGAATTACTGATAGTTTTCGCCTTACTCCTTTAGGACACCAACTCATAGACCACTATCAAGACAAAAATTGGCCTACTCCCTCATGGCGGGATTACCTGTACAATGCGTCCATCCGTTGGTTGAGACTACCTTTTGAGAATTAGAAATCTCAGAGTTAATATAAGGTTACAAAAGGGAACAATATATCTACGGAAGCATCAAACTCAATATAAATTCTTCATCAATATCTGACAGATTTACTCAGGTTTTGCTGAAATTTATCTAAGTACAGTGAGATAGTAGCCAGGATATTAAGACATATTCTACCGTGGCGTTCTTAGCAACTTAGCTTATGTAGCTGTAGTTACATAGGTTAAGAAATTTTGAAAGCTTGAATGCTATCAATAGAAATACTTTACCTCCTGCCTCACTTCGACTACGCTCAGCGACCACCTGCCTGGTTGGTGAGCGAAGCCGAACCACTGCCTCCTGCTATAACTGTTGATGAACGGATTGCGATATAACCCGTTCATAACTCAATATTTCACCCTCTTATTAAAAAACAGATATTAAGTATGAAAGCAATTATGGTAGTGGGAACAACATCCCACGCAGGGAAATCACTGTTAACTACTGCTATTTGCCGTTTGTTGTCGCGGCGTGGTTGGCGAGTGGCTCCCTTTAAAGGTCAAAATATGGCTTTAAATGCTTATGTCACTGCTAATGGAGGAGAAATTGGTTATGCACAGGCAGTACAAGCCTGGGCTTCTGGGGTGGTTCCGTGGGTAGAAATGAATCCAATTTTACTGAAACCCCAAGGTGATATGACCTCCCAGGTAATTGTTAAAGGTAGACCTGTAGGGAGAGTGAAAGCGGCAGACTACTACGAACAATTTTTCGATTTGGGTTGGCGGGCGATAGAAGAATCTCTACAACATCTATCCACTGAATTTGATATGTTGGTTTGCGAAGGTGCAGGAAGTCCCGCAGAAATTAATCTCAAGCACCGAGATTTAACTAATATGCGGATAGCAAAACATTTAAATGCACCGACAATCTTGGTAGTTGATATTGATCGTGGTGGCGCGTTTGCTCATGTGGTAGGTACTTTAGAGTTACTTGACCCAGATGAACGGGATTTGATTAAAGGTATAGTGATTAACAAGTTCCGAGGGCAGCGATCGCTTTTAGATTCGGGCATACAATGGCTAGAAGAACGCACCAAAAAACCTGTGATTGGTGTTCTGCCTTACTTTCAAGAATTATTTCCCGCCGAAGACTCTCTCGACTTACTAGATCGCAAATCACACAAAACTCAAGCTGACCTAAATATAGTTGTCATTCGCTTACCTAGAATCGCCAACTTTACCGACTTTGACCCTTTAGAATCAGAACCGACAGTTTCAGTCAGATATCTCAGCCCGAAACAAGATTTAGGACATCCAGATGCAGTAATTATTCCTGGTACAAAAACCACAATTGCTGACTTGATTTTATTGCAGAAAAGCGGTATGGCAGAAGCAATCCAAAATTACGCCGCTTCTGGTGGCACAGTTTTAGGGATTTGCGGCGGCTACCAAATGTTAGGACAAATCGTTGCCGACCCCGAAGGCATAGAAGGTCAAGCAGGCAGATTCCAGGGTTTGAATTTATTACCAATCAGAACAGTAATTACAGGACAAAAAATCGCCCGTCAGCGCCAAGTTAGCTCAAACTATCCGCAAATGGGCTTGCCAGTCAATGGCTTTGAAATTCACCAAGGGCGATCGCGTATCGAACAACCACCAGATAGTCAAGCGTTTCAACCCCTATTTGATGATGTTAACTTAGGATTGGTGGATAGCTGTCAATCAGTTTGGGGTTCTTATCTGCACGGACTGTTTGACAACGGCCCTTGGCGACGCGCTTGGTTGAATCGCCTGCGTCAACAGCGAGGTTTGAAATCCTTGCCGACAGGTGTAGCCAACTACCGAGAACAGCGAGAGCAAATCTTAGACTCGCTGGCTACAGAAGTAGAACGCCATTTAGACTTATCAGCCTTTTTGTCGTAGTTAGCCGAAAATTTCATGAGTGTTAGCGTTCGATTTTTGCCCGAAGATATCACAATCAATGCCGAAGTGGGAGAAGCACTCTTAGATGTAGCAGAACGTGCAGGAGTGTTTATTCCCACTGGCTGTCTCATGGGTTCGTGTCACGCCTGTAGCGTAGAACTTGCAGATGGCGATGTCATCCGTGCTTGCATTTGGGCAGTACCGCCAACCGATGAGGAGTTGACGATACATTTATTTAGTGACCCAACTTGGTAGTTTTTTCAACTTCCAGATGAGTAAACTTAAATACCAAATGATGTTCAGTGGTCTGAAGAAGATGATTGCTTCTTGGTAGGATTCCCTGACTTTCCCGGACAACGCTGGCGGACTCATGGAGATACTTACGAGTCAGCTGTAGCCAATGGAATTGAAGCACTAGTAGTCTATCGCATTAATTTTGAGGGGTAAATCAAGTTTTAGAATCTCTCTTTGTGTTCTCTGCGCCTCTGCGGTTCGTTCTTCAACCCCTCTTAATTCATGCGATAAACCACTAGAATCTTTGATTATTGCTTATGAAGCTGCGGGTGATCCACTTCCACAGCCAACAATTTTTAACGCTGCCTAATTTAAATTTCTGAATAATATACTTGAGTATTTGAGGAAAGGATCAGAAATTATTGTTCTGCCCTCCCTTTCGATACAGTAAGTTGCAGCAATTTTAGTTAGCTTTAGCACTTAAAGCATATTGTCTAAACCTTTCTAAATCAGCTTGGATAGTTGATTCTACTGCTCTTCCTAAAAACAAGTTGTCCATGATTTTGCCAATAATACCAGGGATAGCATAGGACACAGTTAGTTTGACGATACTACTGTTGTGGCGATCGTAAAAACGAATTGCTCCCTGGTTTGGCAAACCATCAATTGATTTCCATTGAATAATTTGATTGGGAATAACTTTGAGAATCCGAGATTTCCAAGTAAATTCCAAACCGCCAGTATTGAGTTTCCAAATAGATATCTCTGGATTATCGGCTGGTACTTTCACCGAGTCAATCCATTTCATCCATCGGGGCATTTGTTCTAAATCAGACCACAGACTCCACACTAAATCAATGGGAGCCTCTACTTCTACTTGTACGCTATGCTCTAGCCAGTCTGACATTCTCTTGTTTCCTCTAGAGTTCGTTGTTATTGCTTGACATTCTCTAAAATCGCTTTAGCCGCCCGCCTTCCCGAAATTGTTGCTCCTTCCATGCTATCGATATAGTCTTGCTGGGTATAGCTACCTGCTAAGAAGAAATTCGGTATGGGAGTTTTCTGGTTAGGGCGATATACATCCATTCCTGGGGCTTCTCGATAAAGAGATTGGGCAAGTTTCACGACACCATACCAAGTCATGTTGAGTTCCCGTGATGATGGGAAAAGTTCATGCACTTGCTTGAGGACGTGCTGGGCGATCGCTTCGTTACTTTCCTTAATAAATGGATCTCCCGGAGTTAATACCAACTGCAACAATGAACCTTGTCCAGGGCGATAGTAATCACTGGGACTAGTCAATGCCAAGTCAGCAAAACAAGAAAAGTCTGCATCAGCAGTGTACAGTAAGTTATCTATGCCGGCTGCATGGTTGAGTTGCTTGCGTTTCTCGGCATCTTGCAATTCTGTCACCCAACCATCAAAGCGCAACTGTACTGTAGCGACTGGTACTGCATCTAATTTATAAATATTGTCAAATTCTGACCATTTGCGCCAATCTTGCGGTAATATTCGCTGAATTCCCGGAATGTCACAGGCGCAGACATAAGCATCAGCAGTAATGGTTTCTGTTGTATCACCTTGAGCTACTACTATGCCAGTAACACGAGTTTGTCCGCTATCTTCGGCAAATTGAATTTCTCGTACTTGCCGACGAGTGTAAATTTTAGTGCCTCTTGCTGCTAAATATTCTACGATGGGTTTGTGTAAATACCCATCGGGAGAACCTTCCAGCATTCGCAATACAGAAGCTTCGCTTTTAACTGCGAAAAACTGGAAGATGGTCAACATACAACGAGCTGAAATATTTTCACAGTCAATGAATCCCAAAGCGTAAGCGATGGGATTCCACATCCGTTTGATGCTACCTTCACTACCACCGTGACGACGAAACCAATCGGCAAAGCTAATTTTATCTAGATTGCGGATGGTTTTCATCGCCCCGTTGAAGTCTACCAATCCCCGGACTATGGGGCTGGTTCCTAAGGCGATCGCATTTTGCAATTTATCTTGTAAAGATAGTTGGGAAGTAGTAAAAAATGCTTTTAACCCATTAAAAGGCGCACCTGTGAAAAAGCGAAAATCTAAAGCACCAATGCGTCCACCTTTATTAATAAAAGTATGGGTGTGTTCTTTCAGGCGTAAATGTGACAACGCCCCCACTTTTTCCATTAACTTAAACAGTTGGTAGTAGCAGCCAAAAAAGACGTGTAACCCCATTTCGACATGGTTGCCATCGCCATCTACCCAACTACCTACTTTACCACCAACAAACGGACGGGACTCAAAAATCTGGACTTCACAGCCAGCATCAGCTAAATCTACAGCGGTTGCTAGCCCAGCCAATCCCGCACCTACGATTGCAACGCGCATTCCGTCCTACCTCTTCAGTTTCTTTACAAATTGTAACTGGGTTGGTGTCGGAATTTGCTATTAACATCAAGTCTATTTGCGAGGTTTGACACTCGCTCTCATCAAAAGTTAATTGTCAGAGATTTATCAGGAGTCCACCAGTATGTAGATGCACGATGGGTTTAAACCCACTGGTAATAAAATTGCTTTTATTACTTTATTAATTCCTGATCGCTAAATTTACTGACTGCAAAAAGCTTGTGTTGAGATACACAAACTTTAGTAAAGGTGGACTGAAAAAAGCATGATAGGTATTTTTTAGGTAATCCAGCAACAATCTACGAAGCTGTGAAAATCATTCCCTGTCTTTCCTATCTATTTGCTTCCTTGTTGTCATCAGATACAGGTAATCCTCGAATCAGTTCCCGAATGACATCTGTTGCAGGTCTACCTGTCTGCTGACAATATTTTTCTAGTTTCTCTGCTTCCTGTGTTGCTAAATTCACAGTGATACGTTTAACTGCCCATTTTTTATTAGTCATTATCATGTTATCTGCTGTATATTAACACCATCAAAACAACAAAAGACTCCTAACAAGGAGGAATAAGATTATCAGAGTTTGTGTCAAGAAACAAGCAAGGCTATAGACACAAAAAATCGTCATTTTGTCAAATTATTCATCATTTTCCAAATACATCATCAGAACGGGATTACTATTGTGGCAGGAAAAGTCGTTGGTGTACATTCATGACTTGTAACAATTGCACTACTGATGTTTTCAAGAAAGCCTGACAATTAAATTCTATAAATTTATTTGAGATACCTAAGTTGTACTCAATCGAGATTACCAATATTTTTCTTCATAGAAAATATTTAAACTTCTATGCTTTACGAGAGCAGCGCACACTTTTTGAGAGACAATTTTGTGAATAACTTGAGACTTTAATAAGTCTGCTGGTTATATGGTGTGTATATTTGACTGGTAGTTACCCAATAATACGCGCCTACAAGCGATCGCTCTCATGTTAAAAAGTGTTTACTTTTATCTAGCGACTGTTTTTTTGGTACTCATTGGGTGTAGATATCCACATATGTATATAGAGTCTTTAAGTAATCATTTGCTGGCTCCATTATCTAAGTTCATTTGAATTAGTAACTACTAAAAGGAGTAATTCAGGATGTTCGGATTGTTTACGAATCTTCTTAAAAGGTTTTCGTAACCATTTAATTATCCTTTTGTTCTCTGGTTACATCACCATCTTCAGTTCTGGGTTTTATCAATTAAGATAAACAGATACTTCTTGTGATAAATTTTAGTAACCTTTCGCTACTAGCTTAGACGTGAATCTAAATTTGTATGCCTAAAAATCCAAGCAAATTTTTAATTGACCTCCTTCTGAATTAAAACAAAAAATTATTTAGTAACCGCTCACTGTATAAGGTAATATTTGCTTGATTTTTAGTGTTAAGGCTATTATAACCATGATTTTTAGGCTTTAAATAATCTTCATTGAATACTAAAATTCAGGATTATTTGAACTTTATAAAAAAAATACAAAGAAAATTCAAATTAGCTAAATTTTTCAGTAATATCCTAGAAAATAATGTCTATAACTATAAAAATGATAAAAAGTTTCAATACTTAGGATAAAGTTCAAAAATTATCTTATTTCATCATTGGGCTGGGTAAAATTGTCTCTGTTGCTGCTGCTGATTTAATTGACTAAACCAATTACTGAAAAGCCAAATAATATCCTGGCTTCATGAAATTTATATAAAGTAATTGAGCTAAGACAGCGATCGCATAGGAGATATGGGAAAATCACCACAAATAATAGAACGCAAAATGCCATAATTCTTGGTTAACACAATCGGCTAGATAGGCGAAAGAACTTGCCTATATTTGTATTCACCAGCCAGCCAAATCAATCCTGAATTGGATATATAGCAGGTGACAGTTAACAGGTGACAGGTGACAGTTATAGCAGTAGAAGCATAGGTTAGCACTATGTTGGTTGCTGAAACCTTTGATACTACTGAGTTTCTACTCAGCAACGCCAGTCCGCTCAAGTCGAGCCACTGCGTTGCGGTGAGCAGTCCGTTGGGGAGACACTGCGTTGCGCGGGTTAAGAGCGTTGAAGCAAGTGTCGTCGGCTTTGCCGACAGTCACGGAACTGCGTTAGCGCAGCGTTAGCGACGCTCTTGAGCGTCACCCGAAGGGGGGTTCCAAGCGTTGTAGCAAGTGGCGTGGCAGAGCCGCCCACGCGGCTGGCTCCTCAGCACTTTGCTATAAGTAACAGGTTCAAAAGAAAAGCCTTGTGGTGTCTAAGTTCTATCATCTGTTGATGTCCTAAACTATGCTTCGCTTGCTATAGATTAATGAAGCACAGCTAAACACCAAACAAATGGCGTTTGGAGAGATTTTGCATCTAGTTATGGTGATCACAAAGCGTTTGTTGGGATTACAGCTGCGGCATAAGTTGCAGAGTACCAATACCTAAATCTTTGGGTGACAGCGATCGCGCCTCGAACAGTGCCACCATATCTCGCAGTTGGGGATTACCACGAGCCGATCCTGTCAGTCCTTTGGCAATGATTAACCCACAGTAGCCTTTGGTATTTTTACACCGCTGATTCCATTTCTTGCGAGCTTCGACATGGATGGGGTCATCATCTAAAAATTCACCGAACAAAAATAATTCTCCATTTTGAGTTTGTAACAAACCTAAATCGTAGCGATCACCATCAAAAGGATCGGCTCCCGGATTAAAACAGATTGCTTGCAGTCCACCAGCTGCTTCTATACTTTCAATCACAGTCTTAGCTTTGGGACGGGAAGTTTGAATCAAAATTACAGGTAATCCATCACCTACTTGTTTGATTTCACCTGCTGGATGATAATTCACACCTTTACGCAGGAATTCCAACATTTCCCAAGACACCACTCCCAAGCTAAGAAAAGAATCTTCAGGAATTAAGTCATCTCTTAAAGACCGGAATATTGGTAAATCAGGAGTTCCCATCTCCGATTCTGGGACACCAAAACCTGCCATTTCCTCTAACTCAGATGCTAACTGTGGCATGGAAGCGACAGTTACAGATACTGCTTTAGTTGCTGCATCTGATTCTGGTAGCGAAATCCGATAGCGACGGCTGAGTTCGGGAAAAGTTTGCTCACGTAACTGCCGACGGTGGTCACGAATGAAACGACAAAGGCTTTCTAAGGCAACGTAAACTACTAGCGCCTCTTCGTCATATAAAACAGACCGCAGTCCTTCTAGAGGGTGGATGTTGCCAAAAGTTGGCTCAATATCTGATAACGGCACTTCGGCTAAATCGTCAACTTCATCCTCGTCTTCGTTGTCAGCATCTGGACGTTCAAAAGTGAGAAACAGACAGTCTTGCTTGAGAAAAGCTTCTTCTAAATGACCTTGTGAATCTTCATCTTGTAAAACTGCGGCACGAAATCGCTTGAGGGATTCTTCCGAGCGATAAAACAAAATCCCGTACTCCATCCCCAACATGCCCATAACAGAGGCGTAAAGTGTACCTACATCCCACTTATTAATTTCGATTGATAGGATTTGCTGTTCTTCCAAAAATTCCCAAGGGGCTGCTTGCCACAGGGCAAATGCTTTTTCTTGCAAAGCTTGGGCATACTGTGGTGGTAAATCTGGGATTTGGTTATCAACAATTTCCGCAAAACCACGAAACAGTTCATCAATTAACGGTAATTCTGGGGCGTAGTCAATGACAATATCCAAATCTTGCAGTACGCCGCGCAGGTAGAATTGAATTTCTCGGTCTCTGACGAGAATTTTATGGGGTCTAGCAGGTTTAGCAGGACTGTGGGGATGCTCAATTGCTCGCATGAGAGTCCGAACAATTGCTTCTGGGCCTGTTTCGGGAGGTACTACATCCATGCCGCGCACAACACCTTGTGAGCCATCAACCCAAAGAATACAATCACCATTGGCCGATGAATCTGAATGCGGAATTGGTGATGATGACAATGGACGGCGATCGCCCTCCCATACAGAAGGAATTTGGGGTAATTTATTCAACCGACGACTGGTAGAGCGATTAAAACTTGTCATAGAGTCAGTTAATCAAAGGAAGCAATTTGCTGTCAACTGTTGGGGATGGCTTGCCTGGGATGAAATTCTCCGGGCTGTACCTGAAGAGGAGTTGCGACTCAGGCTGCCACAAGGCTTAAATTCTAAAAATACCGAATCTTTAAATACACCGAGTCCCTCAATTCTAGAATAAAAAGCTTTGACTGCTTTTGACGGAGTGTTTACAATTGGCAATTTCCGTCCTCAATGTCGCTAGAATATATACAAAAGTGCGATTCGTTCTCGCCAAAATGGACGATTATCAATCGAAAGTGTACGCGAGGTAAGGCTCTCAGCTTCTCGTAATAGCTGAAACAAACCTTAACAACTTGACTACCGTGATGGTGAAATTCCATCCCCATAGATGCAAATGGTGACAACATATCCCACTGCGAAATGAATGAGTATCAAATCGGAGAAGCTGGGAAAGTAAGGCGGTAAACCAGAACCTGACTGGTTAATCCCGTCACGTATAGCTGGTCACTGGTTAGCACACGAACTCCTTACAGAACCGTCGTCAATATACGCAAGCCTACGCAGGTTATCGGCTTGCCCAAAAAAGGGAAAGGTGAAAAGACAAAGACTGTATATTCTATTGTCAAAAGCTCAAGAGATTTTTGTTCCCTTGAGACTGCATCCAAAAGTAACTCGGCGGATAGGGAGAACCTAAAACCAGCGTCAAACGGTAGTCAGGAACGAAGTAACCCAATGTGTTCTCTTGTAATAGGTCGATATTACAAGCAGTCACTCAGGCGCATGATGCATTGGGTGGGATTGCCTAAGAAGCAAAAGCCCTTGGTTAATACAAGGGATAAGCTGACGTAGGTACGTTGTTTCGGAAGGTAAAGCGGCAACTAGCAATAAATATGTCCAAAGCCGAAATAAAATTCAGGATGGAATGGGAACATGATATCCCAGTCTTCAAAGGGGTAGACCATGACGAATGGAAAAACATACCCTGGAGAGAAATTGAGAAACGTGTATACAAGTTGCAAAAGCGGATTTACCGAGCCGCAAAGCGTGGTGAAGTCAGAGTACAACGCAGACTCCATAAAACCTTGATGAGTTCTTAGTCAGCAAAATGTCTGGCTTTACGAAGGGTCACTCAGGACAATACAGGCAAGAAGACGGCAGGAGTGGATGGACGTAAAAGTTTGATCCCAAAGCAACGTCTCACCTTAGTAAAGAACTTGAGATTAGGAACAAAATCCAAACCAGTACGGCGGATTTGGATACCCAAACCGGTAAAAAAGGAAAAACGACCCCTTGGAAGTCAAACTAGCCTTGGAATCTGAATGGGAAGCCTGTTTTGAGCCAAATTCCTATGGTTTTCGACCAGGACGCTCATGCCATGATGCAATCGGACAAATCTATCTCAGTATCAACAAACTGCCTAAGTATGTTTTAGATGCCGACATAGAAAAATGTTTCGACCAAATTAATCATAAAGCACTCCTATCAAAACTAAATACATTCCCCACCATGAGAAAGCAATTAGCCCAATGGTTACAAGCGGGAGTGATAGATGAGGGACAATTTTTAGCCACATCTGAGGATACCCCTCAAGGCGGAGTAATTTCACCATTACTTGCCAACATTGCCCTTCACGGGATGGAATCGCTAGTCAAGCAGGTGTCCAAAACCGCTTGCTTAGTTAGATATGCCGATGACTTTGTTCTCCTAGACAAAGACATAACCGTAGTCCATAGATGTAAACAGGTAATAGAAGAATTTTTGATGGGCATGGGTTTGAGACTCAAAGAAAGTAAAACACACATTTCTCATACCCTCCACAAGTATGAGGAAAAAGTAGGATTCGATTTTCTCGGATTCAATATTAATATTCGCCAATACAAAGTGGGTAAAACACACTATGGAAAATTAGGTGGACATGGAATCAGTCGAATACTAGACTTTGTGACTCATATCAAACCAAGCAAAGAAGCACTGAAGAAACACACGAACAAAGTTGGCGAAATCATCCACAGTCATAAAGACGCTTCACAGATGGTGTTAATTAAGCATCTCAATCCTGTGATTAGGGGATGGTGCAACTACTACTCGTGTGTGGTGAGCAAAGGAATATTCACTAAAGCTGACCTTAACACCTACCAGCAACTCAGAGCTTGGGTAGTCAGAAGAAAAAGAAGGAAAAATCTCACTAAAGTGATGAAGAAATACTTCCATGCTGTCAACGGAAGAAAATGGGTTTTCTCTACCAGAGAAGATAATAACCCATTCAAACTACTCAAATATGCTGACACTTGTATCGTTAGACATAAAAAAGTAGTAGGAGAAAAAAGTCCCTACGACGGTGACAATATTTACTGGAGTTCAAGAATGGGACAAAACCCAGAACTGTCAAAAGAGGTAGTGATACTTCTAAAAACACAAAAAGGGAGATGTACCCACTGCAGACTACTCTTTAAAGATGAAGATAAGCTAGAAATTGACCATATAATGAGAATCTCCCAAGGAGGAATCAATTCGGTTAAGAATAAGCAATTACTTCATCGACATTGCCATGATTATAAAATAGCCCGTGATCTACAGGTTGTTGGCAATCAAGAACTAGAAAGATACATAGTACAAAACCCTTTCTAGTCGCCTAAGCCCTAAAATGGGTAATGCGGTATGTATGAAAAACACCGATTCAACAAGGAGCCGTATGCGGTGAAAGTCGCAAGTACGGTTTTGAATGGGAATAGAACGGTGACGTTCTACTCGACCCCTAACATTACCGAGCAACCCAGCAGCAATCACAAGCTTCTATCAGGTTACTAGTTATTAAGGAGTTAATAAAAGATGACACAAGCAACGCAGCCTCAACAACGCGGTATTCAGTTAAGCGAAGCAGCTTTGCGCCAAGTCAAACTCCTGCAAGAAAGGCAAGGTCAAGATTTGTGCTTGCGAGTAGGAGTGCGGCAAGGCGGATGCTCCGGGATGTCTTACATGATGGACTTTGAGGACAAGAGCAAGATCACCCCTCAGGATGAAGTTTTTGACTATGATGGCTTCCACATTATTTGCGATCGCAAAAGTTTGCTCTACCTTTATGGCTTAATGCTTGACTATAGCGATGCTATGATTGGCGGCGGCTTTCAGTTCACTAATCCCAATGCTAACCAAACCTGTGGTTGTGGTAAGTCATTTGGTGTGTAGTAAGATTGTCAATTGTCATTTGTCATTTGTATTTACTCATGACCAATGACTATTGACCAATGACCAATGACTATTGACCAATGACTAACACCGTTGAATCCCTGTTTGATACAGGTTTGGAACGCTATAAAGCTGGCGAAGCAGTGGATTCTTTGATCCCTGTGTTTAAGGAGGTATGCGATCGCGCTCCGAAAACTAGTGCAGCTTGGACTTGTTTGGCATGGTTGTATCTGTTAGATAACAAAGCCAACGCGGCTTATAAAGCGGCACAAAAAGCAGTAAAGTTAAGCCCACAAGACCCACAAGCTAGGGTAAATCTGGCTTTAGCAATGCTAGAAACTAGTCAAAAAGGTTTGCGCCAACACATTGATGCTGTACAACAGTTATTCTTGGTAAACCCAGAATGGCGCGATGAAATCAAAGACAGTATAGAAGACGGTCTGAGTAGAAAACCAGACTGGGAAAGTCTATTGAAAGTTAAGAAATGGTTGTTTGAAGAATAGGGGTTAGTACAAAAAGGCAAAAATAAAAAGCGCAAAGTAGGCGGTGTCGGTTTCCGTCCCCGCAATCGCCTTAACGGGGAGCCACTGCGCTATCGCGGCAATGCCCGACTTGTAGCAAGTGGCGTAGGAACCCCCGCACGGCGTTGCTCTTCGCCTAACTTTGTAAGAAGGTAAAAGTAAAAAGAAATAATATTTATGCCGCAGTCTTTTTACCCATTTTCGATAGTCTACTTATTTTTGCCAAGCTGTACTAGAGGCGCTTAGGCTAGAGTAAAACCGCTCTCACCAATACTCTATAGTCCTACTATATTTCTAGCCCCTATTCCCCATTCTCTTGTCTGAATATGAAAGATAAATTTTTAAATTGGCTGAACTTGATTTTGGTAGCCGATGTGTTCTTGGTTTTATTTGGCTTTGGTTGGTTTGCGATCGCAGTTTTTGGTGATGCTGCGGGAATAAATTTAGGCCTTGATTTATGGCACAAGCTTTGGCAGCCACTATTTAACCCAGCTATTGGCATCCTGATGGGGGGTGCAATTCTTAGCGGAATTATCAGTTGGGTGTCTCGAAAATTTCTGGCTGATTAGGTATTAGTCAATAGTCAATAGTCAAAAACTATTGACTATTGACTATTGACTATTATCTTAAAATCTGCTGCAATGCTGGTTGCAAATTAAGATATTGATACGCAAAACCAGATTCTAAGGTACGTTTAGGTAGAACTTGCTGACCTTCTAAAACTACAATCGCTCCATCGCCTAGAAGAGCTTCAATTGCAAAAGCTGGCACAGGCAACCAAGAGGGACGATGCAATACTTGTCCTAAAGTTTGAGCGAGATCATTCATGCGGACAGGGTTCGGGGCGGTAGCATTATACACCCCTTCCATGTATGACTTGCTTAAAGCTTGCAAAATTAAGTTAACTAAATCGTCAATATGAATCCAAGAAAACCATTGGCGACCACTGCCAATTGGCCCCCCAGCAAAGAGTTGAAAAGGCGGAATCATTTTGGCTAATGCACCACCATTGGCGAGAACAATACCAAAACGCAGAATTACCAATCGCACCCCAGCATCTTTGACTTTTGTTGCTTCGGCTTCCCAGGCTTGGCAGACTTGAGCCAGAAAATCATTACCAGATACACTATCTTCATCAAAGGTAGCGGTTTCACTTGTGCCGTAGTAACCAATAGCCGAAGTATTGACGAATACTCTAGGCTTGGGGTTGGCTTTGGCTATAGCTTCAACTATTTTCTGAGTACCTAACTGACGACTATTGAGGATTTCTTGCTTACGTTCTGGTGTCCAGCGTCCCTCACCGATAGCTTCGCCTGCTAGATTAACTACAGCTTCGCAACCAGCAATTGCATCTTGCCAAGCACCAGATTTAGTTGGCGTATAGGTAACAATTTCTACATTTGAGAAATTTGCAGGTGGAAAAACCTTCTGAGCAAAGTTAGTGTTACGAGTTAACACCAATACTTGATGACCTTCCTTGTGGAGTCGCTCTACCAAACGACTACCGACTAATCCTGTTGCTCCAGTAATTGCTACTTTCATAATGCACCTCCACCAAAGCCTTATTTTAAAGTTTTTTATCAAATTTTCAACTTGTGTTTCTCTTGGGTTCTCGCCAAAAGCATGTAACTTTTTCTGATTACCCAGTATGTTTCTGTAATCAATCTGTAATGATTTACCGTTTAGAGGCTTCGGTATTATACGATGGACGGAGTGTTGCAATGCTTGGGGCTATTATGGCTCGCTATACCTGTTCATTTACTATTTCTATTCCTTTTGATCATCTTCAGCCGTTACTTTTAGACCTTCTACAAGGCTGCGATTTGGAAATTCAATATTACAATGCCGATTACATTTTGGCTCGTGAAATTCCTGGTAATGTTTCCTTCTCTAAGTTAGTCAAGGTTGAAGTATTCATTGAGAAATCAACCGCTACTGAAACAGAAACCCGGATGAGTATTGTGACTAAAAACGAGGAACTGCCACTCCAACTTGAGAATCACTGCCGAAAAACGTTTGAATTTGTCAAGCAGGAGATTGAAGAAAGTCGCCATTGGCATTTAATTGAAAGTCTTGCGGGATAATTACAGCAGAATTCAGAAGTCAGGAGTCAAAATTCAGAATAAAAGGTCTCCATACTTAGCTTTGAGACTGAAATGGTGTACTTTACTCACTTAAAATCTGCTGTAAGTATTTCTGCTTTTGGTTAAGATGCTTGCTAGGCTAGCTTTGGGTAAAGCTAGCTCTCACAAATTTGGTTCGTTGAAAACGAGTCAGCTAATTAACAATTCGCTGGTTTTTAGTCTTCTATGTCTTCTGTATCGTCGGTCATACCAGGGTTGATTAGGGTAATATCGTACTCGCTGGAGTCTGTTTGCCCTGAGCGCTGAGTATTTCGCAATAGATAATAGATGGCGCGTACTTGCGGGCCAAAAACGATTTCGTCTTCGTTTTTTAAATCGTGAGCCGGGATTTTGCGCCCGTTAATCATCAATCCGTTGGCACTGGGTTTACCTTTAGCATCACCATCTACAATCCGATAGTAATAACTATGACTGTTTTGCTCTCTTGGTAATCTGACTAAGGTAGCATGACGGCGAGAGACAAACTGAGATACTAAACGGATGTTGCAATCGCGGTCTCTGCCAATAGAGTAAACGGAATTTTCTAGAGGAAATTCCTTGCGACCTTGATCATCTTCAAGAATCAGTAGATGGCTTTCATTCGTTTCTGGTGCCATTGATATATCGTTTTCACTAACAGCGGAACTTTGATTGATTAACGTTTGTTTATTGTTGTTTCCTACCATTCTTGCTTACTACAGTCTGTGGTAATAACTCTGACAAACTTGAAAGCTTTACTGACTGGGAAGAGTAGAACATTCGTGTTCTACTCTATGAGATGTTTAACACCTAACTAACGATTTAGTTTAACCTGAGTTGGTAATAACCGACATTTAGTTTGCACTCATACATTCAACAACAGTCTTTATAGACGGTGCGCTAGTCTTCGTAAGAGTACAGAGTTAGTTACAACACTAACAGAACTAAAAGCCATGAGTGCAGCAGCGTTAGATGGACTGAGAACAAAACTCATACTTGGCAACAAAACACCTGCTGCTAAAGGAATACCCAAGGTATTGTATGCAAAAGCCCAAAATAAATTTTGGCGGATTTTGTTGAATGTGGCACGACTCAGCCCAATGGATTCTACAACGTCACTTAAGCGATCGCTCATCAAGACAATTTCCGCAGTTTCCATTGCCACGTCTGTGCCTGAGTGTAAGGCAATGCCAACATCTGCTTGAGATAAGGCGGGAGCATCATTAATGCCATCTCCGACCATTGCCACTTTAGCCGCCGATTTTGTTTGTAATTCTTGGATAACGGCAGCTTTTTTGCTGGGGGGAACTCCGGCTATGACATCAGTGCTATCTAATCCTAATTGTTTACCGATCGCATTGGCGGCTTCTGGGCGATCGCCACTCACTAACATAACCCGTAAACCCATTTGACGCAATTTATCTACTGTGGTTTGGGCATCTGGCCGCAGGGTATCTTGAACGGCGATGAGTCCAGCTAAAGTGCCGCCAACGGCTACGCAAACAACTGTTTTACCTGCTGTTGCTAGTCTTTGAATCTCTTGTTGTGCAATTTCATTAACAGCAATTCCGTGCCAACTCAACCAATCTTGATTGCCTAACAGCACTGTTGTCTCTTCCACAACCGCAGACACCCCTAATCCTGGTTCTGTATGAAAATCTACGGCATTGGGTATAGTTAACTGCTGGCGCTTTACTTCTTGCTGAATTGCTTTGGCTAGGGGGTGATATGTGCCACTTTCGACGGCGGCTGCTAGTTGAATGAGGCAGGAAGCATTAGATAATGTTTTTTCTAGCCCCCAGCCTCTAGCCTCTAACCCCTCCAATACAAGACAATCGGTGACGGTAGGATTACCTGTGGTGAGAGTACCAGTTTTATCGAAGACCACAGTATTTAATTGGTGGACTTTTTCTAAAACATCACCACCTTTGATTAATAAACCCCGTTCTGCGCCTATGCCAGTGCCAACGAGAATCGCTGTGGGTGTGGCTAGTCCTAAAGCACAGGGACAAGCGACTACCATCACGGCGATCGCAAGTTTTAAGCTGGTTAAGAGTGCTGAGTGCTGTTCACTGAGCGAAGCCGAAGTGTGAATGCTGAGTGCTGAGTGTTTGCTGTGGGCAGCGTGACTCATCATTTCCATGCCACTGGACATGGTGACACTAGGCCAGATATGCGTACCAAAAAAATACCAAAAGATAAATGTCAATACAGAAGCAGTCAACACGCCGTAGGTGAAGTACCCAGCTACTTTATCGGCTAATTTCTGTACAGGTGCTTTGCGGGTTTGGGCTGCTTCTACTAAGGCGACAATTTGTGCCAAAGTGGTATCCTTACCTGTACGGGTTGCTTGAATTGCGATCGCACCTGACTGATTTAAAGTTCCGGCTGTAACTATATCGCTTGGTTGCTTACTTACAGGCACTGCTTCGCCCGTTAACATTGACTCATCTACTGTTGTCTGCCCAAAGCGAACCTCGCCATCCACCGGAATTTTATCTCCAGGTAATACCTGCAACCATTCACCAACTCGCACTTGTTCTGCTGGGATTTCGAGACTGTTAGCACCGACTCGCCATTTTTCTGGGTCTGGGTTGGGAATTAACCGTGCTACCTGTGGTTGGAGGGCGAGTAATTGTCTAAAGGCAGCGGCAGCCCTGCCTCTGGCTTGTCTCTCTAATGTCCTGCCCAAGAGGATAAAGCCTAACATCATCACTGGTTCATCAAAGAAGCACTCCCAACCCATTTGCGGGAACAACAGCGCTATTAAACTCGCAGTATAAGCTGTGAGTGTTCCCAACCCCACTAAGGTGTTCATGTTGGGGGCATTGCGCCGCCAGCCTAGCCAACCATCGACGATAATGGGACGACCGGGAAATAGGAGTGCAACTGTTGCCAGTCCACAATGAAACCAAATGTTGTCCAATATGGGCAATGTTAAGCCACTGAAACTGCTGAAATGCCCAATTCCCGACAACACCAGCAATATACCAGCGATCGCCAACTGTTGAAATGCAGCACGCATTTCTTGATGCTGCCGTTGTGCTGAATCGTCTAAAGCAATTTGGTTACTAGCTTTGCGGGGTTGAGTTGGGAATCCTGCGGTGGTTAATTGCTTTGCCAGTGCATCCGGATCTACCACTCCAACTTCTGACTCTACGACTGCTACCTCTGTCGCCAAATTCACGCAGGCAGTCTTGACTCCTGGATATTGGGTTAGCTGACGTTCTACAGCATTTACACACCCAGCACACTTCATACCTCCTACATCCAGAATAATTGTCTCTGATGTCGGGGCTAGTTCTGGGTCAAGGTTCGTTTTCGGCACAAGTTGCATGGCAAGTTTTTGGATTTGCTACGAACATTCAACGCCTGACTAAAAGCGTCTCTATTTCGAGCGTAGGCGAAATCTGGAACTATGACTGAATGTAAATAACATTATTTTTCTTTATTTATTCCTCTGGTTTTAGCCTCAACTGCGGTTCCAACGTCGATAAGTGACATAAACAATCGCTGCAAACTGCATTGGCGCTAGGAAAATCAGGCTCTTTAAATAAGAATTGATTTCTAAATTAGACATAGTACTGAAATATCCACAGCCTAATAGCAGTAATAAAAACCAAATGAGATGTTTACGTTTGATAGTTGGCATAACAGTATAATCAGACTGTTTACTCAAAAGCTGTAAGTAATTTTCAGTATTGTAGGGTCATTTAATAATTATTGTAGAAAGCCATTGACCTAAAGGATATTTGGTAAAAGCAGTTGTATGGCTCTTGGTTACTTTAGCTGTCTCTTCTGGATAGAGTAACGCAAGAGCGATATGTAATTTTAGAACCAGCCCTGTTTATTGACAAAATAGATATTGGCAAATTCTTCCGAGGACTTGTTTAAATAAATCATGCCTTCAATCAGACCTATAAGTTGCATAACTATCAAGGCAATTCCATAGGTAAACGTGCCTGCAACTATAGATATAGCTAACATAATAAAGCCTTCAGCAGCATATCCTAAAATAAATTTATGAACTCCAAAACCTCCAAAAAGAATTCCACAGTAACCAGCCAAAAGTTGCTTATTAGGATGACTTGTAGGGTTGAGATTTGCCATAGTGTTGTTACTCCTGAAAGATTAGGTAAAAAGTTAAATTTTGCTTCTAATTAAGAATAGGCAATATCAATTCACAATTCGTAATTAAGAGGATTTAACCTCAAAATAGATATTGTGAAATCACCAAGAAAAACTCGGTTTTTTCTTAGTCGACTAGGAATAATAAGCTAGAAAAAATGTTGATCGGGCTGATGTTTTGCTAGTATACGCCTAACTTCTGCCCAAATACAGATGTCAACACTTTAAGTAAACACTACAAATATACGTAGTAAAAGCAATTATTTTGTAGCTTATAACTAGTAAGCTACTTTGATAGATGTATTTAATTGCAATTATGACATCAAAGACAGTAGTTTTGCAGATTCTTAAGTATGATTTCTCTAGAGGAGAATAAATACTTAGGAACAGTAAAAAACGGTAATATCATACCATTTTCTACAAGCCCGTTAATGTTATTTCCGGACTTTTTTGATATGGCTGCAATGATGTGATTCTAATTTAGGTTGAAAGGTCTAAATTAGACATAGATGACATATATCAACTAGAAAAAATGCCATCTTGGTTTCAGTATTAGGTTATACTGATCACCTTATTTAGTTGTCGTTTGCAACTCCTATGGTTAAAAACTGAATTTACCATTCAATATTGCCTGCCACAGATGGCATAGATAGGCAATCAACATCTGAGAAATAGCTTCATCTGTCTAGATATTACTAAATGTTTATCTAGAAGTTTTGTCATCTATTTAACAGTATTGTTGAAATTTTCGTCGCCGCCAATATTGTTAAATTTGAGTCAGATTTTACTGAATACTTATGTTTAGTAATTATCAGCGAAAAATCATCACCTACGCAGATGAAATCAGATATTTTTTGCTACCGCAACCGTATAATCAACGTTTTATTAATTACCACTACCCAAGAGAAATAGACTAAGTAGTGTGCCGCTATTCCAGAGGCTGTGAAGCAGCATAGGAGCTAGAAGATTGCGCGATCGCGTGTAAACTACTCCTAGAACGATCCCTAAAGCTGTGAGTGGTAAAACTTCTGACAAGCTAAGATGTGCGATCGCAAACAATAAACTACTAGCTAGAATTGCTGCCCAAACAGGGATGTAACGAGTCAAGGAAGGCAACAAAAAGCCACGAAATAAAGTTTCTTCAAATATTGGAGCTGCGATCGCTGCTGTAAAGAAAAATATTCCTAACGCCACAAAATCTTGGCTTTCTAGTGCTAGTTGCAATAATGGGTTACTGCCACCTTGTCCTTGCCATAACTTTTGATTAATCAACGACACCACCACAACTACAGGTAAAGCGGTGCAATAACCACCCAGTCCCCACAACCACCACTTGTCCTGCAAACGGAAGCGAAACCAAAACTCAGGTAGCGGAATGAACTTTTTCACTGAAAAATATAATACCGACAGCGCTCCTAAAGCCACGAAAATATAACTAACTAAGACATACAAAGCTTGAAGTCGCACATTACCAACAGGGCGAGGAATCGGGAGTAACGATAAAATCCAAGGTACTAACAATTGCCCCATAAAGAAAAAACCCAGGACAAAAACTTGTAAAATTGTGTCTCCATCCCAAGGCGTTTTCCAAGGTACATCAGCATTTTGACTTATCAAGGCAGCTTTGCCTTTCAACAAGCGTTGAGTAAATAAGAAAATCAGCAGGATTGTACCTACCAAAGCTGCTAAAGCTGGTACAGTGCCGATGAGGGTTAGTTTAAACACAGCGTTAGCAGCGGCTTCTTGCTGTGCAGCTTTAACTGCCAATAAAGGTTCTTGACGTTGCTGAAGTTGGTATAGCTGAACTAAAGCGGTGTAACGAAACCAACCATCTAAATTCTTTTGAATCAGCTGTTGGGCATTGGGTAAGATACGGGGGGGATTACTCCAAAGTCCACTTAAGACATTAGCAGTATCTCTGAACTCAGTGCTGGGTGGTGGGTTAGCTGATTCTACTGGCTGTTGTAACTCGTTCCATGTTTTAAATGCTGCGTCTTGTTGTCCTTGTTGCGCTTGTAAAATGCCTAGCCGCAAATCTAATTCTGCTAGTAGTTTTTGCTGTTGATTGAAAGACTGCTGTAACTGTTGCAGTTTTACGTCAGGAGATGTGTCAGTATCAAAAGTATCTTCTGGTAGGGGTTTAGCTGGAGTAGTAATTTTTGATGGCGTTAGCTGTGCAAGTTGGTTTTTAACTTTATCTAGACTAGTTTGTACAGATTTTTGCGCCTCCTGATATTGCTGCGTGGCATTTTCCAAAGGCTGATCTTCCAGTATGGCTTGGCGAATCACCTGAAGATTATCATTGCTATCTTCTGGTTGCCAAGCTTGGGCTTGCAGCGCAATGTTTGTCTGATAAAGTTCCAGACGACTTTGAAACTGGGGTTTCTGCCAACTACTGACTAAAGATAAAGTTGCCAACCCAATTGCTAACAAAGTCGAAAATATTAAAACCAACCGTTTGATTGTCATCTATCCCCCTTTGACAAACCAGAACAGACCCCTTGGGAATTATCGCAAGAAAAAGCAAGAGGTGGATAGATATCATCAATATTGTGAGTCTACTTTACAAGGACAGCGATCGCTCTGAGCATCCCACCATGTTAAATTACAACCCACTGCACTGTTTACCCTCCGCCGAGGATCTGCCCGACTCTGACGACGAACCTGTGGATAATCAACTACAACATTTAATTCCTGGCTTGCT
The DNA here is from genome assembly GCF_020829595.1 of Nostoc sp. CHAB 5844. Classification (GTDB taxonomy): domain Bacteria; phylum Cyanobacteriota; class Cyanobacteriia; order Cyanobacteriales; family Nostocaceae; genus Nostoc_B. The sequence continues at coordinate 1,227 of NZ_JAIVFW010000051.1, read as the reverse complement.
AGAAGCCATCTTAGCTTGGATATGGGCAAGCCAGATGAATTGGTTTTTTGGCGTTGATATGGGTATTTACTACGATCCTGAACAACCACCAATTGTCCCTAATGGGTTTTTAAGTTTAGGAGTCGAGCGAGTTCTTGATGAGAATTTGCGCTTGAGTTATGTACTGTGGGAAGAAAAAGTCATGCCCATTATGGCGTTAGAAGTTGTTTCTCATAGACGCAGGGGTGAATATACCCACAAAAAGAAACGTTATGCACAAATGGAAGTTTTGTATTATGTTGTCTACAATCCCCAAAGGCGTAAAAAACCACCATTAGAAGTTTATCGTCTGATTAATGGTGAATATGTATTGCAAACAGGCGATCGCGTTTGGTTGCCAGAGATAGGTTTAGCAATTGGTTATGAACCAGGAACCTATCAAGGAATCACGCGGGATTGGTTATATTGGTATAACGAGCAAGGCATAAGATTTTTGTCTCCAGAAGAAAGAGCAATAATTGCCGAACAACGCGCTCAAAGATTGGCAGAAGAATTGCGACGATTGGGGATAGATCCTGATGTTTTGAGTTGATAGTGGTAATGAAGCGATCGTGTTTTATATATGATATTTGTTTCAGGAGATATAATCGCTTTTATACCGATTCTCTCTAAAGCTGCACATTATTTTGAACCCTCCCAACCTCCCCTTCGCAAGGGGAGGTGCCGTAGGCGGTGGGGTTTTTTCTATGCATCTTCATCAGGAATTGGTATTACAAAAACTGATACATATAACTCGACAAAACAGGTCATAAGCTAATAATCACAAAAGTTTGCTTGTTGAGACCGCAAGGGGAGCCAGCGCGCCCCTTGCGGGTTTCCCGACAGCCGCGCGACTGGCGTGGCTCTTGAGCAGAGGAGTCAGTGCGTTGCGGTGAATCAGTGCGGACGGAGGGTTTCCCTCCGCAGGCAACTGTGTTAGCGCAGCGTTAGCGACGCTCAAGAGCGTCACCCGAAGGGAGGGAACCTCCGTTGTAGCAACTGGCGTGAGCAGGGGAGAGGGTTTAAAGTTTTTCCCCAAAATTTCAATTGTGCAACTTGTAAGCACAAAAGCTTACAATAACTCAGGACTTACGCAACTGGCACAAAGGTCTTGATGCGACTGCGGCGCAAAATAGATAACAGAAAACTGTAAAACCCTTTCCTCATCTAACTTTCAATCATACTCTTCATGAATAAAATCCGATTTTA
>NZ_JAIVFW010000050.1 GCF_020829595.1 Nostoc sp. CHAB 5844 | reverse complement strand
TGTTTCTCTGTTTGCAAGTGAAGCTACCGGAGGCATCTTGGTAATTGAAGCTTTTCCTGGTCGCTAACCATTCTTGCCATTCAGGAGTGCCAATTACGATATCCTCTTGACCGCGCACCCAGTTGTAAAAAACAACGGGAAGTTTGATTTTCATAGATAATATGGAATGAGCATTACTTGAGCATCTACACTGAGTATAAAATAATGCTCAAAATCAGGCTCTAAATGCTGAAATCTTGGCTTTTGAGCATTGAGTGAGCATTAAAATAATAAAATGAGCTATAAAGGTTAATTTGGCGTGATTTCTAATATTCTGGTACAAATGCTACTCATTGGTCTAGCGGCTGGCGTTGCTGGTGGTATGTTTGGTATTGGTGGCGGTGCAATTATGGTGCCGGCAATGGTACTGTTAGTAGGAATGGATCAAAAATTTGCGACTGGGACTTCCATAGCCGCCCAAATTTTACCCATTGGTATTTTAGGTGCAGCAGTTTACTATCGTAGCGGTAACATCAACATCAAATATGCGGTAATGATTGCTGTTGGTTTAGTAGTAGGCAACCTCTTTGGTGCATTATTTGCCAATCAACCATTTATTAGCAGTGAAACTATGAAAAAGTTGTATGGCATCTTTTTGTTGGTCATAGGTGCAAGATATTTGTTCATCCGTTAATCATGTAAAAGACGCGTGAGAAACAAAATCCCCGACTTCTTGGAGAAGTCGGGGAGCTGAAGCCTACTAATTTTTACAAATCAAATAGGATTGCTATCGCACTACTACATCTTTTATACCAATTCTCTGTGAACTGCACATTATTTTTACCCCTCCCAACCTCCTGCCTTTAGCAAGGGGAGGTGCCGCAGGCGGTGGGGTTATTTCTATGCGTCTTCATATGGAAATGGTATAACATTTTTGTAACAAATTACTGCACCTGAGATGGGAAAGCACCAGGACGCACAGATAAATTCAGGGTTTGTCCGTTCCGGCGTAACTCTAAGCGCAAATCTCCACCAATTTGGCTACTATCAACTACCCGCTGCACACTCCCAGCGTCTGTAATAGTGTTACCTTCAAGCTTTTGAATGACATCACCTGCACGTAAACCTGCTTTGGCTGCTGGTGAATTGGGCATGACTTTCACAACTAAGACACCTTTATCTTCATTAATAGTTAAATTACTGTTGGGGTCAGAGTTAATATTTTGTTTTAGTTGTGGTGTTAACCCAATCATCTGAATTCCTAAATAAGGATGCTCGACTCTACCTGTGGATATCAGTTGATTAGCAATACGTTGCGCTGTAGCTATAGGAATAGCAAAACCTATACCTTGCGCTCCTTGAATAATAGCTGTATTCATAGCAATTACTTCACCACGGGCGTTTAGTAGCGGCCCGCCAGAGTTTCCAGGATTAATTGCTGCATCAGTTTGAATAAACTCTACACGCTTATCAGCTGCGCCAATTTGGTTGCTACTGCGTCCGGTAGCACTGATGATGCCAGTAGTTACAGTATTATCTAATCCTAAAGGATTACCGATCGCGATCGCCCATTCTCCTGGTTGCAATTGCTCTGAGTTACCCAAAGTAACTGTCGGCAAATTGCTGGCTTGAATTTTGACAACCGCCACATCAGTTAATTCGTCTTTTCCTAATACCTTACCTTGAAAACTCCGCCCATCCTTGAGGACTACTGTCACTGTGTCAGCGCCATCAACGACGTGAGCATTGGTGAGAATTCGACCATCACCACTAATAATAAACCCAGAACCAGTACCCCGCTCTACTCTTTGTTGGGCTTCTGGTAGTTGTGAACCAAAAAAGCGACGGAACAACGGGTCGTTGAACTCCTCTGGTAATTGGGTTCTCACAGTACGCGACGAATTAATCCGCACGACCGCCGGCCCTACCTTCTGCACCACCTGAGTCACAAAATTAGGATCTGTGCCAGGTACTATTGGCGGTGCAGCATTAACTCGACTCAATGCCAAATTCGATGCACTTTCCGACACCTGCGACGGATGGTTAGCGAGATAACCACCTGCCAAAGTCATACCAGATCCTAGCAACACTAAGGATAGAGAAGCAGCTGCTTTCTTCCAAGGTGCTTTGCGGTATTTGGCATCTGAATTGCTATTTAATGGGTGATTTCCATCTGGTATTTGATTTTGCATTGCTGTCTGAAAAGGTATTTGAATCTATTACTAATGTAGACAGCGGTTATTACACTTTTGTTACAGGGCTATAGCATTAATATGAAAATGTGAAAATTTTCCTAGTCAGGAGATTGTGTTAGTCAGGTGCAGAAGGTTCTAATTCCCAAAGCTAATTAGCTGGTTATAATTCAACAAAAATGTCATTGCAATTACGTAGCATCTCGTAGAAAGGAACAAAGCAATCACTGGAATTGCTCTGTTCCTTTTCTCAATGACAGGCTATCTGAATGTTGTGATTTTTACAGCTATCTAGCGATCGCTCAGTGAAGCCACACTCAGGAATGTTTCTTCAGAGAGCGTTAATCTACCGCTATGCCCGCAGGGCTGCCTCCAGGGCCAAATTCAAATGGAGCCATATCACCATTTACAGCATCGGGAAGCCCGCCAAACTCGCCAATCTTGGTCAGACTACCGTCGCTGTTAATCCGCCAGCCAGCGATCGCACCAGAACCTGGCAAGACATTATACAGGAAACGTCCATTTGTACTGATCCCAATATCAAGAGGCGTAGAACCTTGCACCTTTCCCGGAGGGCCAGGTAAATCATCAGTGATCCCAGCAACCGCAGCCAACAACTTCAAGCTGCCATCGTAACCAATGCGATAGCTGGAGATTGTGCCAGACGAGTAGTTTGCACCGAAGGCATAACGCCCGTTATTTTCCAGCCAGCATGTATCGATTTGAGTATTCGGTACGTTGGGTGTAATTGGTATTAACCCACCACTTTGAGTAATGCGGAACGAGCCAGCAGACCCAGTGAGATTCGGCCCACCAACAAACAGCGACACCAGCAGATGCCCAAAACGATCAAACGAAAAGCCGAATGGGCCTAGGTTGTTGAGATTAGTTTGCGTGGGATATATCGACGGTAAACCATTGCGTTCGACATTGAAAACAAGTATCCGACCAGAGCCAGTGGGAGTGACATTAGGTAGCGCCCCGGCTGCTGGCCCGTCTTTAATTGTCACCACTAGTTGCTGACCGTCTGGTGTAAACGATACTTGCGCTGGGTTAAACAAAACATCAGGACGCACAGGGTTTTGGTTGGCGTGGAGTCTGCGGGTTGAACCAGGAATTGGTGTCAAATCCCCTCGGTTATCTAAGACATAACCTGTAATACTGCCTTCACCTGCGGAGTTCAAGACATAGACGAGATGGCCATGCTGGGTGACGCTGTTGGGAAAAACACCAGTTGCTTCCAAGTCAGTACGTTGAAGACCGTGCCGCTTCACACGGAATACAGTGACATTGTTGCTACCAGCATTAGTTACAAATAACCAGCGGCGGTTGTGACTAAGCTCTACAGAGTGGGCAGAGCCGAGTCCATCACCAGCAAATCGAACTGCTGGGCCAGATCCTTGTCCACCAGTATCAAAAGTGCCAACGAGACTGAGCCTGCCATCAGCAGCTCGATTGTACATAACTACTTGGTTAGCGGGTTCTCCTGATGGGGCTGTGGGGTGAGTGTTGTTATGATTTGTACCTACAAACACGAATCCTGCTGCAAAGTTGCCGGGATGAGCATTAGTTCCTGTAACAAAAGTAGCGTATGTGACAAGAAGCATAGCGCTGCTCAGTAAAGTGCGCGTTATTAAATTTTTCATAAATATCTCCTTGACCCCATCAATTAAATATGGTGATCGAGTACTGAAAATCGCCAAGTTATCGTTACCTGATATCTATGTAGGGTATGAGCAAGCGATGTATATTCAACAAGGGCAGAAATGTCTAAATAATGTATCTTACAGACAAATCAATATGCAGTTCATCAAGACGGAACACGGTAGTTCTCAACCAACTTTATGTCTTGGTTGGAGACTATAGATACTACTATACTACACTTGTGGTTTATAACAATAATTCAGTAACAAAAGTTAGATAAAAAATCGGAAAAATGTTTATATTTCTTCAGATTTCCTGTCATGTTGCTCAAAACCTATTTTTAACTTATTTGACAACATTGATTGCTGCTTTAGCTTGATATTTTGAATTAAAAATATACACACTTTTGCCAAAATAAAAGATATTATCTTTAGTAATAGGTAGGTTATGGGTTAGCTGTTCTGTCAACGCAGAGGTAAGCAATTATTGCTCATCAATTGTTTACCAAGTGCAATACGCAATCCAAGTGTACCTTAGCCCATTACCAATGACGCGGCAGCAATTAGAGAACAGGGAAGAATTAAATAGCATCAAGACGGCTTTATAAACTAATACAGTTCAGTAAGACTGTTGGTGAGAGAGACTTTGCAATGTAAAGTTTCTCCAGAAATCATTTGTAGCAATGTTTTATCTGAACCGTATTGCTCTATAACAATCACCACCTTTTTATGCAAATAGGTGAAGTTTTGGTGGTGCTGAAATCAGGCAAGTTGACAACACCATGAGGGATTTTCTTTTTGATTATCCCGTAAATAAGTTTATCCGATTACACCTGAAGTGGTCTTGTCTAACTACCTGGAAAATGTCGGTTTAAACGAGGCTTTTTTTATGTTCAAGAAAAAATTTTTCAAACTACACTTTATTATTGTAGCGATCGCTAGTTTTGCGATCGCCTTGCTCACATTTCATCCCGCGCAGGCACATTGGTGGAATTATTATCCTTTATCTGGTGTTGTTTACACCCAGAGCAATATTCCATCAGAAAATGGTAATTCCATTCTGGGTTTCCGCCGGAATGAAAATGGCAATCTGATACCTCTACCTGGTTCACCTTTCCCCACAGGAGGCAAAGGAATTACCGACATTGAATTTAATCTGGCAGCTATAGATGGTGACAGACAAGTTATCACCAATCCTGAAAGAACACGCCTTTTTGCTGTTAATTCAGGTTCTAGTTCAATAGCTGTATTTGATATTGCTGCGAATGGTAGTCTATATCCTGTCAAAGGTTCTCCCTTCCCCTCTGGAGGAGTTTACCCAGTCAGTTTAGCTTTAGCAGGTAAAACTCTATTTGTCACTAACAAGAATCTAGATCCACAGAATTTACCAAACGATGCGAGTAATACCTCACCCAACTATACGAGTTTTCGTGTCACTCACAGAGGTAAACTCATCCCTAGATTTACTTTCAATGTTCCACGGGGTAATGCACCAGAAGCAATAGTTCTTTCTCCAGACAAAAGGTTCTTGTTTGGTATAGAGCAATTTGGTCGAGTTGTGCGATCGTTCCAGATTGAGAGAAGAGGCCGTTTATCCGAAGCTCCCAACTCGCCACTTGCAGGTTTCTCTGCAATTGCCAACACTAGACCAGTTGGGCCTATCGGTATTGAGGTTCATCCCAAGCTACCATACTTGTATATTGGCTATCCTCTAAGTAGCAGAATAAGTGTTTACACTTACAATCAGTATTCAGGTGAATTAACATTCCTCAAAGCAATACCCAACTCAGGTATAGCAGTTTGTTGGTTAATTACAAATAAAGCCGGAACTCGTCTTTATACAGCTGAATCATTCTCCAACACCCTTTCTGTTTATAATCTGGCAGACCCAAGCACCCCAGTTGAAATCCAGCACATCCTACTGCATGGCAAGGGAAGCATGCCACCTAACTCATCCGGTGTCAGGTTGGTTGGCCCGACTAATATTGATCTAGACAAGACTGAATCGTTCTTGTACGCTGTCAGTCAACGCCAAGTTCCAACTCCACCACCTAGTGAAGGAGATGCGATTAATGTCCTGCGGGTAAATCCACAAATTGGCACTTTATTTGAAGTTCCTGCTTCACCCCGGTTCATTACTCCAGTGAATGAAAGCCGTCCACAGGGGCTTGTAGCCTTCTAGAGTTGATATGAATATTAGGTAGGCAAAATTAAATCAGATAACGATATGGGAATAGGGAATAGTTATGTTGCCTATTCCTTATTCCCATATTTACCAAATATGTTTCTTAAGACTCTATCTTTAGAAATCAGGTTTTTCATTAATATAACTTCCGAAAGAAGTTTTTATTGATTCTAAAGTTCAAAATAAAAAAAACATTATTTTAGCAAGTTTATATTGGATTATAATGGGGAATTTAGTTGATTTTAAATTGTTTGCACCTCGAAATGAGCAAGCAACTTTAATCGGTTCTTTTTCTGATTGGCAAGATATAGCATTAGAAAAAACGGAGAATGGCTATTTTCAAACTCAGATACCATTAGAAGATGGAATTTACTCATATAAATTTCGGGTGCAAACAAAAAGTCCGCAGTTTCAAGTTAATGAATGGGTAGATGTTATTGACCCCTACGCTACAGATATTGATGAAGCTAAAGAATACGGGATTATTCGGATTAAAAGTGGTGAACGAATTGTTGATACTTATGTTTGGCAACATGATGATCAGCCGCTGCCGCATAATGATGAATTAGTCATATATGAATTGCATATTGCAGATTTTACTGGGAATGAGAATGACCCTGATAAACGCGGTAAATATTTAGGTGCGATCGCTAAACTAGATTATCTTTGTGAATTAGGAATTAACGCCATAGAATTAATGCCTGTGAATGAATATCCCGGTGATTATAGCTGGGGTTATAAAGTACGGCATTTCTTTGCTACCGAATCTAGTTATGGTACTACAGCAGAGTTAAAGCAGTTTATTGATGAATGTCATGCTAGAGGCATTCGGGTTTTTCTTGATGGAATTTATAATCACACAGATGAAGAATGCCCGTTAATGCTAATTGACAGAAATTATTGGTATTACGAACATATGCACTATCCTGAAGACCCAGATAATTACTGGGGGCCAGAGTTTAATTATGATAATTATGATGAAAATTTAGATATAAAACCTGCGTGGAAATATATTGGAGATGTAGTCCAATTTTGGATTAAAGAATATCATATTGATGGCATTCGGTTTGATGCAGTGCGCCAATTAGCTAACTTTGAATTTTTAGAATGGTTAGCGCAACAAGCAAAACAAAGTTTAGCACCAAAGGAGTTTTACAACATTGCCGAACACATTCCCGATACCAGCACTGTAGTAAAACCAGATGGGCCGTTAGATGGTTGTTGGCATGAAAGTTTTCGCTACTTTATTATTCCCCTGATTTGTGGAGAAAAATTTGAATTAGAACAAGTCATGTCGGTGTTAGATCCTAGACTACAGGGTTATGCCAAAAGCACTAATGTCATAAATTATTTAGCAACTCATGATCGTGAACGTCTATTGAGAGAATTAGGCGATCGCGGTATTTTTGATCAAGAGGCATTTTCCAGAGCAAAATTAGCAGCCGTTATTCTCATGACAGCAATGGGTATACCAATGCTATGGATGGGAGATGAATTTGGCGAATACCAGCAAAAAAGTGAAAGCGTAACTCAACCCAAAAAGATTAATTGGTCTTTACTAACAAATGACCAAAATCGTGAGTTATTTGAGTATTATCAAAAACTCATTGCTTTACGCCAGAAAAATTCAGCCTTACAAAGCGACAATATTGAGTTTTTCCACACCAATGCAGAGGCGAAAGTATTAGCATATGTTCGTTGGCATAACCATGACTCTCAAGTTGTTGTCGTGGCTAACTTTTCTAACCAACATCTTATTGATTATCGCATTCCAGATTTCCCAATTGCTGAATCTTGGTACGATTGCTTCGACAACAGTCAAGTGGAAGTTAGCAATGATGGTTTAGTTACCAACATCCCAAGCTGTGCCGCTCAAGTATTTATTTCTCGATAATATAGGACTTACGCAGTAAGACGAAAAATCAAGGGTTTGGATCAGAGTGTAAGGGTGTAAATGAGCGTGACATACTCCCCGCACCGCCCTTCGGGACGGTGGGGGCTTCTAGGTGACTCCCCCCAACGGGTTGGACATTTCCCTAGCTTTTAAAAGGACGGGATGCCCCGCCGCCCTATGTTTTATATTTCGCGCGGCATTGTGGTCACGGCAATAACTAGCACCACACTGGCAACTGTGCCATCTGTCGGATAGTGTTTTTGAAACAATCGCGCCACAATCAGAACACTCTTGGCTTGTGCCGTTAGGGTTTACCGCTACTACCAAACACCCAGCACTTGCAGCCTTGGTGTTCAGTATTTGCAGAAATTGACCCCACCCAGCATCGGTTACAGACTTGGCAAGCATAGACTTTGCCAGTCCCTTGATATTTAGGTTTTCATGTGCAATGACCTGGGATTGATTAAGTAACCATATTGAAGTTTTATAGTGAAAATCTTTACGTTGATTGGCGACTTTTAAGTGAGTCTTAGCAACACGTTTAATAGCTTTCTTGCGACGATTTGACCCCTTGTTTTTTCGGGATAAATGACGTTGCAAGCGCTTCAGTTTCTTCTCGCTTTTACGGTAGTGTTGGGGAATTTCTACTTCTTGGTTATTACTCGTTACCAAAAATGATTTCAGCCCCATGTCAATACCTACAGTGTTATCCAGCGCGGGGATGACATCAACTTTAGTGCTAGGCACTGTCACATCTTCCAGACTAAGACTGATATACCAACCGTCAGCTTTGTGGGTAATTGTGGCAGTTTTGATTTTAAAACCGTCTGGTATGGGGCGATGCAAAATCATTTTCAGCTTACCAATTTTGGGTAGTTGAATGAATTTGCCCTGTATATGTTCTGGTTTGATTGGGTCAGGAAATGCCAAGGAACGGTAACGCCATGCCAAAAGAAACACCGCAAACCATCGCTGAACAGTCCAAAATTTGTTTTCCTAGCCACTGGAAAAAACCTAAATACCATCTTGGGCAACGGGTCAAACAAGGTGAAATCGTTGGTCTAGAATACCATCGACCTGGCACATTAAGAGCTTATGAACTAGGTGAAGGCTGGTATTACTGGGTTTGTCCTGACGAGATGTCTGATTCTGTTGAAAGTTGCACGGAAAGCCAAATTAAACCGCTTTCACCAACAGAAATTAAAGAGGAAATTCAAGCCGAGATTGAGTTTTACCAAAGCAAGGTAGCAGCGCTTACCGAACAGTTGGAGGAAGGCAATGGACAAGGAAGCTAAAACTTCAATTGCCAATGCTTTAGATGAAGCAAAAGCTGTTGCACTGGCTGAATTTATGGGCGACTTCATCGGCATTTTGGAGCAAAAGGGTTATTCGTTTTCTAACTTGCTTGACGCACTAGCCGAGTGGGCTGGTAAACAGACTAAATACCGAGAAGTTCTTCAGTATTTAGAAAAAGCTAGTGATGAGGCTTTCAAGGGATAAATGAGCTACAAATCAACTGCTAGGTCTATTTCTGATTTGAAAGCGCATCTGGTTTTGACCACAAAGTACCGGAAAAAAGTAATCACACCTACCATGCTGACTCGATTAGGTGAACTAGTTAATCACATATCCCAGAAGTGGGGTTGTGAAGTTGTTGAATTCAACGGTGAGAGTGAACATGTTCACTTGTTGTTTCGGTACTATCCCCAGATGCAACTGTCAAAGTTCGTTAACGCTTTAAAATCCTACACAAGTCAACAAATTCGTAAAGAGTTTTTGATGGAGATTAGGCGTGTCTATTGGGGTAAACCCGTGTTTTGGAATAGTGCCTACTTCATTGCCTCGTGCGGTGGGGTGACTGTCGAAGTGCTAAAACAATACGTGCAAAACCAAGACTCCGCGACTTGCGGCCAAGACCAATTGGCGATTCTTCCCAGCGCCGCCCTTCGGGACGGCGTGGGGCTGCTGGCGGGAATAGCTCACTCATACACCCTTACACCCTCAACCCCCTACAACGCCAGTCGCCTCAAGTCGGGAAACCCGCCCACGGCGCTGGCTCCCCAGTCTCAACAGCATATTTTTCTGCGTAAGTCCTGTAATATTAACAATGGGATTGGCAGTGATTTAAGTTTGTGTTATGGTTTCGGTTTATACAGGGTTCCCTATTCCAAACACATGATTAATCGCCGCCAATTGCCCAAGTATCTGGGTTTTTTATGTTTTTCAATAGGATTAGGAATTGATTTAGCAATTGGGCAAGTGCTTGCCCAAGCTACTATACAGACATCTTTCGCTAAAAGTGTGACATTTACATGCAATGACACTGAAGCAACCATCAAAGCGAAAAATGGGCCGAAGGTATCTATCGGAGGAAAAACTATCTACATTGGTTATCAGCAAGTATCAGCTGTTAACCAAGACCCCCGCATTATTCGATTTGATCATGGTGTCAAAAAATGGTGTCGCAGTGACTACGAAACAACTCTTGATGATGGTAGAGGCTACGGATTGTTATGGGATGGTGGAAGCGTGTTGTATGGTGTTTTCTCTTCTACTGGTAGCCAGACTGGGTACGATTTTCGCCGTTTTGCGAAGAAGGGCTGGCTAACTTACTATGGTAGCGGTGGTGGTGCAAAAGTAGCAGTTATAGCCCGGATTAATCCCAGCAATGGCGATGTTTCTTATGCTACATTTGTCGCTGCCAAAAAGCCTAGTGATGGTAAAACTAACTCTTTACTTGTCACAAACTTGTCATGGAATGGCACAACTTTAAAGGTGCTGGCAGATTCTTGGTGGTCTCCTCTGCGTGCTGATCGCAATTCCATGACTTGCGCTGGTTCATCACCTTATAAATACACAGCCGTATTTACTAGCGATTTAACAAAGGTCAACTCGGCTTCCGCTGTTAATTGCAGTTAAGAGGTTGTTTTAAAAGTATTTGTCTGTGTCTTTAAGCACTCGTTGATCCCTCCTAACCCATGCCAGTAGAGTGCGTTACGCTGGCGCGGTAACGCACCCTACCAAGCTTTACAGAGAATGAGTATGAGTAACATTTTCCCCTTGCTGATTACACCAATAAGCAGAACCATCCTGTTCTCTGTTAATTAGTCGCCTTTCAAACATTTCTCTTCGCAATAAAGCAGGATCGCCGAAGGTATGATGCTCATTTAAAATCACATTTACTTCTTTCTCGGTGTAAATTATACCTACTTCAAACTTTGTTGCTAAATATTCCAACACTAGCCTTTGGAATTTGCCCTTATTCCGTTTTGAAGGCCATTCTTTTACACGTCCTTGTGCATCTAGATAGCTTTGAAGTTCAACGGAGTAGTTCATTGTTTTCCAGTTAGCTAGATGTGCAACTGTTCATAGGTACGCAATGCTTTTGTCTAATCACTCCACCCAGGCACTTAGTCTTGGCAAATGCGTCACGATTAATCATCTTTGACGATTAATATTAGAAGGAAAGTATGAAAAAAGCAATTATTACCAAAACACTCATAACATCAGTTAGTTTTTTTGCTCTGTTTGCCCCTAGCCAAGCATCTGCTCAACTAATACCACAGCCTTGGGTCTCTGTTGGTAGCAAAGAAGGTGATACCACTTATGCAGTGGGAGCTAGAGCTTTAAATTTGGGTGTAGAAGTGGGAAATGGCCCTGACGGTGCTACTGGAGTAGATGTGTTGAAATTTATCAATTTACCCGTTGTTTCTCCTTATGTAGGAGTGGGATTATATTCCCAAGATAAAGGTGTGGCTGTTTCTGGTGGCGTTCAGGTAGGTGCTACAAAAAACGTTTTCGTAGGAGCCGGTTATAATTCTGTAAGAGGTTTTAATGGACAACTGGGAATTAGATTTTAATTTTGTTCGGTAAGCATGAGCATTTTCTAGTAAAACAGTAAATAAACCCGGAATCTAGTAGAAAATACTCAGTCTAAAGATACCTAAAATTTTTTATCAATTGCTTTATTGCTAAAAAGTTAGCCGTTAACTCAAATTATATGTTTTATAAAGCTAGTTTTATTATTAAAGGCTGATTTTAGATGTTTTATCTAGCCATATCTTTCAATTATAGCATAATGCTTTAATTCTCTAAACTTTTGAATTTTTAACTAGCAATTAGTTTACTTAATTTTTCTGATATTTTAAAATCTAATTAAAGCTGCGATCGCCCTGATAAAACTTCCCTTCAATTCTACTATGATGCTCGGTAATTGGTTATAGTGCAGCTAATATTACTTAATCATTCTTGGAACTAGACATTTAATTTATGGGCAATATGATCCCGGTAAGTAGTAGTATGGCTTATGGCGATTATCTTAAGTGATGGATTGTAGCAGTATCTAATGACAAACTGCTGCACACACTCGTATTTCCTCTCCACAGTTAATATTATTTATCAAATAGGCATCCCTTTATGGAACAAGGGTTAAGGTTACTCATTCAACTCGTACTAGAGTTTGCACCTGTAGTTGTCAATCTAGTACAAAAAAGAACGGCTGAAGGTCTAGCTACAACAAATTACCAATTTCCGCAAATAATCGAAGAAGTTATTGAATTCGTCAATATTACAACTAATGGCAAAAGTTCCGAAGAAGAATTTCAACAAGAAAAATTACAACAGCAATTAGCACTATATCAACGAGAAACACAATTACAAATAGCACAACAACAGAGAAATACATCTCTTCAGTTACCAGAAGTTAATAAAGTTTTGGATAGCTGGCCTTTAAGATTGTATCCTTCGCAAATTTTAGAGACTCGTAATAGTCACAGAAATACTCCACTAAAAATTTTTATCGCTCCTCCACAAATTAAGTTTGACCAATTTGACTGCAATCCTGAAGAAATTTCTGATATCGAAAGAATTTTAGCTGAAGGGTTGCGAGAATTTATTAATAGCAATTATTCTCTGCATAACCCTGTTAGACCAACAGAATTTTTAGCTGGTGCTTGGGATAGTAAACGTTTTCATAGCGAATCTAGTATTAAAGCTTTGTTTAGTATGTTAAAAACAGAGCCAATTTTAATTTTAGAATCAGACCACGATGGAGATTATTTAAATTTTCGGATTGCATACTGGGGTTTAGGTCAAGAAAATTATTTTTATAAAACTATTTCTCGTTTACCATACAAAGAGATTATTCAAGAGTTTGCGAAAAGTCGAGCTTTAGAATGGAAAAAAATTAGAGATGAACTAGTAAATTTAGGCGAAGATTTAGAGGAAATCAATCAACTAGGTGGTGATAATGTCCAAAATTTGGCAACTTTAGAAAAGGCTGAAAAATGGCAAGTCAAAGGAATTGATATTAGTAAACTGTCTTTGAAATACCAGATAAATCAGCAGGATATTGCCAAGTTCAGCCAAGTATTAATTACCTGTCACTGTTTAGTTGCAGCTTGGGTAGCAGATGCTTATCACCTAGTTCATCATGATGTACCACCGTTATTACCAGAGTTGTTACCTAGTTTGCTCAAAGATAAGCTAGTGCCAGCACTACAGGCAATGTCAGAAGATAACATACTCCAGGTATATGCCACAGGTTATCAACAAGTTTATCAAGCTCTCGAAAAAGAGCGCAGATATTGGGTTCCAGAGTTGGCTTTACAATTAGCGCAGAGTTTATCACATTTAAGCGATCGCTCGTGGGCAAAAGAACAAGTAGATTATTCAATCAACACCTGGTTAGAATTGCGTCAAGTCACAACTCAGGATTTTACTAACTCCTTAGAGGCAATGCAATCTGCTATCAAAATAGAAGATGAGGAATATGTTTTCAAACTCAAAGAATATTTTATAGCAGTGGGCGATCGCCAAAGTGCTGCTACCACAGAAACAATATTACAAGCGATCGCCACCCTCAAACACAAACGCACCTTAGAATCTCCCGAACTCATCCATACATTAACTAGTCATTCCGGTAAAGTTGCATCTGTGGCCATTAGTCCTGATGGTGAGACCTTAGTTAGTGGATGTGCAGACCAAACAATTAATATCTGGAATTTGCAAACCGGCAAACAAATCAGAACTCTCACCAGTAACTTAGGCGAAGTTTCATCGGTGGCGATTAGTCCTGATGGGAATTTTCTGGCTGTTGGTAGTTGTCAACACCCCAAAAGTAATGTTACAGTTTGGCATTTGCAAACTGGTCAGTTAATCCACACCCTCTTAGGGCATCAAAAACCCGTCAACGTTGTTGATATTAGTCCTGATGGGCAGATTCTCGCCAGTGGTAGTAACAAAATTAAAATTTGGAATTTACACAAGGGCGATCGCATTTGTACACTTTGGCATTCCGCATCTGTGCATGCCGTAGCTATCAGTTCTGATGGTAGCATTCTCGCCAGTGGTAGTTCCGATAGCAAAATTAGGCTGTGGAACCCACGCACAGGTGATCCCCTACGCACACTCACTGGTCATACAGGCGAAGTAAAATCAATAGCCATTAGTCCTGATGGTCAACTTTTATTTAGCGGTAGTGCTGATACAACTATCAAAATTTGGCATTTAATTACAGGCAAACTGCTGCATACTCTCAACGGTCACGCTGATGCAGTCAAATCAATTGTGATTAGTCCCAATGGACAACTATTATTTAGTGGTAGTGGCGATCGGACAATTAATATTTGGCGTATTTCTACAAACGAAATCCTCTACACCCTCACCGGACACTCAGGAACAGTAAATTCTCTCGCTCTCAGTCCTGATGGTAAATTACTTGTGAGTGGTAGTTCTGATAAAACCATCAAAATTTGGCAAGTCTATCTAAATGCTGAGTATAAACCCCTGCTACTCAAGAGTTAGCCAGCTAAAAACTTGCTCAACAGTTAAAGTTAACTCAATATTGCGGAGAATTGGCAGTTGGTCTGTACCTGTGAGCATTTGGACTCGTTGATTTGGGAAGATAGTTAGAATATTGGCTTCCTCTGGAAAAATTAACCAACCTAGTTCTGTACCATTTTGAGAACAGTGTAGCAGGTTATGCAGAACTTTACCTGAGCTTTGGTCTGGGGAAAGGATTTCTATTGCCCAGTCGGGATAAGTTTCAAAGCGGTTAGCAATTCTGCCGGATGGTTCACGAGGAATGCGTTCCCAACGAAACACAGAAATATCTGGAATTATAGCAACACCCCCAAAAACACAACGCAGTTCAGGGAAAGCATGGGCAATTTTTTGTGGCTTGGCTGTCCGGTTAATTGCTTCACAGAGTGCTACCTGTAGTAAGCTATGTTCTCCTTGAAGCATAGGTTTTTGGCTAATTTTTCCGTTGATAAATTCAGCGGCGGGTTTAGTTTCAGGAAGTTGCAGGAATTCTTCTAAAGTGATGGACTTGACTATTGTAGTCATTGTTGTTCTTTGCTAAATTCTCTTACATCTATTTTGGCTGTAACCACAACAGATATTCAGACAATGCAGTATTTTTTAGTTTTAATTACACCAAACTCAGGCAATATATTTGAGTGTTGTGTGAAGATAGCTTGAATATTTCTCTTTTTTGTGCCTTGGTGTTTATTTAAGTAGACATCGCCTACTCTCGCTATTTCATAATTAATCACTTTGATAGATTTAATTTACGTCCCTGATGTTCTGTTTGGTTACTTACACAACATTATTAGTCTATGCTTATGAAACGATTTGGAGTGACTAATTAAATAATATCTAGGGCTACTTATGTAGCGTACATGACAATTTATTTGATACTCAATATCCTACAATCATTTAGCTTTAGGGAGTAATTCGCAGGAATTCTAGCTAAAGTCATAATATAACTGTGCTTTCGTCTAAGAAACTCCATCTCCAGATACTGTGTAGTTTCCGAACGTTGGATCTATATTCAATATATGAAATTGCTATTTCCGGTATCAGCAATCAATAAGGTAAAAAAATCCCACTTTTATCTTTTCTTTGTTATTTTGTATTTAACGGGACAGTTCTCCACCATACGGTGAGTTTAAATATCAATTAAGTCAACTTTTACCCACATTTTGTAAACCAAATAAGCATTTTGTGCTTACAGAACTTATGTCTGCAAGCATTACACAAACTGCTGGAATCAATTGCTGGGTAAGACTTAAATCTGCAACTTGCTAGTTTACCAACCTGAGCAAATATTACTAACAACTATGCACAAAACAACTGATCTATCTATTATTCTGCCTGCTTTTATTCAGCCTGAAAATCTGAATCAAACTGTAAAAGCAGCTAAACAAAACTCTTTTGCTCAATCTCGATATGATTTTCTGCAACCATTACGTCAAAAACTTGACGAACTCGAAATTCAAAATCGTAAATTAGCACACTTTATTGCTAAATTGATTCCAGCACAGTGTCCTTTCGAGCGTGATATTGTTTTGTTCGGTCGCATAATAGCGCACATTCCGCCCATGTGCAAGCTGAATCCCCTTTATGAGCAATTTGTCGGCTTGCGTTTTCGTGCTTTGTGTTATTTAGTAGATCAGTGTGGCGAAGATATCCAGTCATACTGTTAAACGCAAACTAAGAAGACAAAACATGGAAATTAAAATTGAGCATCAACCCAGTCAAGAATATCTTAAAAATTTGGGTGTGTTCAAATGGGCAATTTGGGAAAAGGAAGTCTCCAAGTTTCCCTGGACTTACGATACTGAAGAAACTTGCTACTTTTTGACAGGTGAGGTCATTGTTACGCCAGATGCTGGACAATCAGTGCAAATGGGTAAAGGAGATTTGGTGACTTTCCCCGCTGGTATGTCCTGCACCTGGGAAATTATCAGCGACGTGAAAAAGCATTATTACTTTTTTTGATACAAATACCTCATTCAGACACATCAATGCTCCTCAGCTTTTCCGGCACTCTTCATTATTGGCAGAGTATTTTTGAAGAAATTGGAGTTTTGATGGAACCGACTGATAACAGTTGTATAAAAAAGAGCCAGAAATGTTAATTTCTAGCTCAAATCGTTGAGACAAAACTGTATAGAACCGAAAGCAAACTGTGGTACAAAACTTAGAATCTACCTAGGTTATGCAATCCTAAGATGATACCTACGCCTAAAATGTGACCAAAGGCTGTAGTTGCTAGTAGTGCAGGTAAACCAAAGCCGCCAAAGAAATTTGCTGAGGGTAAAGCTGGCTCGGAATTTTGATACTTAATGGTAGATTTGCCAAAGGCAATAGCGAAGATGTTGGCAAGAATCATGATGATGCCAACTGTAGGACTCCATTGTAGAGGTGTGGTGGCTGCTGCTAGTAAGGTTGAAGTCAACACTAAATTTACTCCTGAAATTTGTTAATCATTGAAAATATCATCGGGAAATCTAGGAAAATAATTCAAGGAAAATCCCTATTTTGCAGCAATATTTAACAGTTATTCTAAATCCTTAATATAAACTACTATCTGACGGCTACTACTGATAATAAGTAGCTCAACATAAAAAACATCAAATTATAGTAGCGTGTCAAGGCTAAAGTTGTGCATTAGGCGTAGGTTGGGGAGCCAGTGCGTTGCGGGGGTTCCCCCCGTTGTAGCAACTGGCGTTTGAGGAACGAAACCCAACATTTTTTGGGATTTGTTGGGTTTCACTTCGTTCAAACGCCAATGCAGATCAAGTCGGGAAACCCTTTCGGCAGTTGCTGAGTAAAAATACTAGTCCTCAATCTCTCTTTCATGTTTTTTTGTGTACGCAGTTCATGATGCTACTTAATACTTTTACCTCCTGCCTTCTGCTGCATAATTTACAATTTCTCTTCAACCTTGATACCATTTCTTTTAATAATGGCGGCAGGAATTCCTACAACAACACAATCGCTAGGGACATCTTTGACAACAACTGCATTCGCACCAATTGTGACATTATTGCCTACTTGAATGTTACCTAGGACTTTAGCCCCCGCCGTAATCCGAACATTGTTCCCAATTTTAGGACGACCTGATTTATCTTTATATCCAATTGTTACTTGTTGGTTCACCCAACATTGTTCACCTATATCTGCCATAATAATAGTGCTAAATCCATGCTGGATAAATAAACCAGCGCCAATGCAACAGGAGTAATCTAAGAATAGAGAAGGACATTCTGGATAAAGCAACTTGAGTAAATACATAGCAATCCGCCCGTTTAGATTGCCTTTAAATAGACGGTAGTAATATAAATTTCTAAATTCTGTTGTCTTGTGTAGCAAAACAAGTAATTTAATCCACAAACGTTGCTCTGGCAAACCCAAAACTTCACTCCATCGTTTGACATCAGCAGTAATTACTTCTTTTTCTGTTGTTAATAAGAATGGTAGTATTAGTGGCGAAAACCAGAAAATCGTTAAAACAAAAAAAGCTTGCCGCAGAAAACTTTTCATTGTAGTTACCAAATAATTATAAGTATGTTGTTGGTATTATTTATTGGTAGAGGCAGGAGAAAATAAGATTTTATATCATATCTGATTGAACATTTGTCATTACTTCTTTGTTTTGGTAGGTCTACTGAGAACTAAAACTGCTAGATGCAATGTATCCGATAAAACTTATAATGGCAATATTTTCGGTAGTACAGAACTCATACTTGATTTTTTTCAGAAATCAAATATGAGTCAGATATGACCCGTACTATGAAGATAGATTATTCAGCAATTTTAAAATCAGCTAATCATGAGCAAATCTCACAACCAAACATGAAAAAGTCTTTCGCCTAGACCCCTACAGCCATACACACCTGTTTCCTACTCATTTTCAAGCTAGGTGCATTGAAACTGCACAAAAGCTGATAGCGTCAAACAAAGAAAAACAATATTCTGGAAGTTATAGTTTGAAAACTCGTTCTAATTACTGGCAACTATTGCCATATATCAAACCTCAGTGGGCAAATATTATCAAGGGGTTTGTCGGCATTATCGGATACGTGCTGGCTACACTAACGTTAATTAATCTTGCTGGTAAATTAGCAGCACCTTTTGGACAAGGTAATGTAGTAGCGATCGCTCAACTAGCCGGTATTTGTGCTTTGGTATTTCTAGTGCGCGGCTTTTTTCAGTCTGTGCAGGATATCTACATGGCCAAAGTAGCTTTAAGAGTGGCTTATTACCTCCGCAAGCAAGTATACGGTCACTTGCAAAAATTAGATTTGAGCTATTTTGAAAAAGCTAAAACGGGTGACTTAGCTTACCGCCTGACAGAAGATGTAGATCGGGTGGGCGAAGTTGTCAATAAACTACTTCATGACTTTGTTCCCTGTGTGTTGCAATTAGTAGCCATACCCATATATATGATTTACTTGAATTGGCAACTCACACTCGCCACAATTGTGATTGCACCGTTAATGGGTTTGTTAATTGGGTGGTTTGGGGAACGGCTAAGGAAGTATTCTCTGAAAAGCCAAAATCGCGTGTCGGGATTATCCGCTATTTTGACGGAAGTTTTCAGCGGAATTCGCCTTGTACAGGCATTTGCTGCTGAAAATTATGAAATTGCTCGCTTTGGTTATGAAGCAGAACGTTCTTTAAAAGCGAAGTATTCCGCCGAACGCCTCAAAGCTATCCAAATTCCCATCGTGGGTTTTTTAGAAGCTTTAAGCGCTTTATCATTATTAATGGTGGGTACGTGGCAAATTTATCAACGCAACTTAACTGTCGGAGATTTTTTCAGTTATCTAGCTGCCGCTGCATTGTTAATTGACCCGATAGGACACACTACTAATAACTATAACGAGTTTAAACAAGCTGAAGCATCTTTAGATCGAGTGTTTGAATTGATGGCGATTCAACCAAGGGTAATAGAAAAGCCGATCGCTATTCTACTTCCCCCAGTTAAAGGTAAAGTGGAATATCGCCAGATTTGTTTTGCTTACAAACCTGGTGAACCTGTACTCCAAGATATCAGTTTGTTGGCATCACCAGGAGAAGCGATCGCTTTGGTGGGTGCTTCCGGCGCAGGGAAGACGACGTTTGTGAATCTGCTGCCTCGCTTTTATGACCCAGACTCTGGGCAAATTTTAATAGATGATATTGATATTCGGGATGTGACTTTACATAGTCTGCGGCGACAAATTGGCATTGTTCCTCAAGAAACGGTGATATTTTCGGGAACCATCGCTCAAAATATTGCCTTTGGACAAGACAGTTTTGATATGGATACAGTCATAGCAGCTGCGAAAATTGCTAACGCCCATCAATTTATTACCCAGTTACCAGAAGGTTATCAAACTTGGGTGGGTGAACGTGGCGTAAATTTATCCGGTGGACAACGACAAAGAATTGCGATCGCTCGTGCTGTGCTGCTCAACCCGCAAATATTAATATTAGACGAGGCAACCTCTGCATTAGATTCAGAATCGGAAGCATTAGTACAGGAAGCAATAGAACGATTGATGCAGAACCGGACAGTATTTATTATTGCCCATCGTTTAAGTACAGTGCGAAGATGCGATCGGATTTTAGTTCTGGAGAAAGGGCAAATTGTGGAATCAGGCACTCATGAAGAATTATTAAGGTTGGAAGGTCGCTATGCAAGATTTTATGCTCAACAGTTTAGTTAATTGAGAGTTTGTGAAATGGTATTACACCCTTCGCCAAACCCTTGATTTTTCCTCTGACTGCGTAAGTTCTAAGATAGTAGTTGCGTAAGTTTTATTCAACTGACATGGTGCAAGGTTAAGGCGTAAGTACACAATCATCTTTCTTTAGACAGAGTCTTATACAGAAAAAGTAAGGTTGAATAATAATAACCGTATATATATACGGATGAAGGCTCATGAAGCGGGATAGCACAGGTAAATTTGTGAGCAATTGTGATGGTGAAACCAAACAGCGATTTAGTATGACGCTGACCGCTACTGCATGGCAACTATTAGATGAAGAAGCGAAAAAGCAAGGCACTTCGCGCTCAGAAGTTATAGAACAGTTTGCCCGTAGTTTGAATCATGAAGAACCACAAACTGCATCTCCAAAAAATGAGAACAATTCAGGCATATCGGTGATAAAAGCAATCACTGGCTCAGAAGTAACTTTAGAGGCAGGCGATCGCCAAGTAGCAGCTATCTTAGAAAATATCAGTGATGCTGTGGTCAACTATGTGCCGCAGTTTGATGAGCGAGGAAATGTTGTCGGATTTGTGGCATTAGTAAATGACATCACTCATCGCCAGCAAACCGAAGAGACGCTCCGAAAAAGTGAAGAGCGACTGAGAATTGCTCAAAAAGCTGCCAATGCTGGGGTGTGGGACTGGGATATTACAACTAATCACGTCACTTGGTCAGAAGAATATTATCGTCTTTACGGTCTTGATCCAGCAATTACCCAACCTTCCTATGAAAATTGGCTAACTTCCATCATAGAGCAAGACCGCGATCGCACTGCTCAAGCAACGCGTGCAGCACTAGAAAACCGCACCGACCTCAATGTAGAATTCCGCATTCATCATCCAACCCAAAAACAGCGATGGCTAACGGTAATTGGGCAAACGTTTTACGACGACAATCATCAGCCCATACGTATGACAGGCATTGCCTTCGATATTACCGAGCGCAAACTTTCAGAAGCAGCCCTGCTGGAGAGTGAAAAACGCTATCGATATTTGGCTGAATCCATTCCTCAATTAGTTTGGACAGCCGATACAAAAGGAGTACTGATTGATATTAATCAACGCTGGTGTACGTTCACTGGGCTAACACTGGCACAAGCACAAACCGAAGGCTGGCAAGCAGTTGTACATCCTGATGATACACCCAGCCTAAGTCAAAATTGGGCAATGGCTCAACAGAACGGTACTGACTATCAAGCAGAAGGCAGAATGCGCCGCGCAGATGGTATGTATCGCTGGCATTTACATCAAGCTGTGCCGTTAAAGAATGAGTATGGTCAAATAATTAAATGGTTCGGTACAGCAACAGATATTGAAGACCAAAAACAACTGGAACAACAACGTATTCAGCTACTGCAACAAGAACAAGCTGCACGGGAACAAGCTGAAACGGCAAACCGAATTAAAGATGAATTTTTGGCGGTACTGTCCCATGAGTTACGTACTCCCCTCAACCCGATCCTCGGCTGGGCGCGGTTACTGCAATCCCAAAAGCTAGATCCAGCAAAGACAACGGAAGCTTTAAAAACTATCGAGCGCAATGCCAAGTTACAAGCTCAATTAATTGAAGATTTGTTGGATGTCTCTCGAATTTTGCAAGGCAAACTGAATCTCAATGTAAGCCTTGTGGATTTGACAGCGGTAATTAACGGTGCCAGAGAAACGGTACGCCTGGCGGCTGAGGCTAAGTCAATTACAATACAGACTATGTTCCAGCCGAATGTGGGGCCAGTAGCTGGAGATTCCAGCCGTTTACAACAAGTTGTGTGGAATTTGCTATCGAATGCCATTAAGTTCACGCCGTCAGGAGGGCGAGTAAAAATTCGACTAGAGCGTTGTGAAGAACTCGCTCAAATTACGGTCAGTGATAATGGTAAAGGTATTTCTTTAGAGTTTCTACCTTATGTATTTGATTACTTTCGTCAAGCTGATAGTGCTACCACCAGAAAGTTTGGCGGTTTAGGTTTAGGACTGGCAATTGTCCATCATTTAATTGAGTTGCATGGCGGCACTATTCAAGCCCAAAGCTTAGGAGAAGGACTAGGAGCTACTTTTACTGTCAGGCTACCACTAATGCTGATTCACTCTCAAACTGATCAGAATGATGAACCGATGGAGCCAGCTTTAAACATAAATGGCATTAAAGTTTTAGTAGTAGATGATGATGCTGATAGCCGTGAGTTTGTTAGCTTTGTGCTGGAACAAGAAGGTGCAAACGTGGCAATGGCAGGTTCTGCAACCGAAGCACTCACAGCGTTAAGACAATTCCAACCAGATGTATTGTTAAGTGACATTGGAATGCCGCAGGTAGATGGTTATATGTTGATGCAGCAAGTGAGAAATCTGCCACCAGAACAGGGAGGAAATATCAAAGCGATCGCTCTTACCGCTTATGCTGGAGAAATGAATCAACAACAAGCCTTAGCTGCAGGATTTGAGCAGCACCTTGCCAAACCCGTAGATCCAGAACAGCTGATCTCAAAAATTATTAATTTAGTTTATTGATACATTTAGGCAGGCAGAGGAGCAGGGGAGCAGAGGGGCAGAGGAGAAATTATTTGTATCATTTATTTGGTGAAATGGTATTAGGACATCGGTATAGCAGTCGATGTAATGTGCAGCTTTACAGAAAATCGGTATAAGCACCAGTTTGTTAGATTGTGCAAATATCAGGGAATTCTAAGTTTTAAGAGTCCTCAGATGTGTTAGAGCTTTCTTATGTACACCACCAGCGCGATTACACTTTCAGGCTATCGCATTACTCAACTAATTTACGAAAGCACCAAAACTCTAGTTTATCGAGGACAGCGCACTTTAGACGAACAACCCGTTGTAATCAAACTGCTGCGGAGTGAGTATCCCAGCTTCAAGGAACTTGTACAATTCCGCAATCAGTACACAATTACCAAAAATCTCAATCTTCCTGGAATTATTAAAACCTATAGTCTAGAAAACTACCGCAACGGTTATGCTCTAGTCATGGAAGACTTTGGTGGTATCTCCCTCCAAGATGAGTTGGGAAAATGGGGAGAGCAAGGAATAGGAGGAAATGCTGAATCCTTAAGCAAGTTTTTTCACATTGCCCTACAAATTGTCTCCTCTTTAGAAGGACTGTATCGAAACCGAGTCATTCACAAAGATGTTAAACCCGCTAACATCCTGATCAACTCTACCAGTCTTGAGGTAAGACTCATTGACTTTAGCATCGCCTCATTACTACCCAGAGAAACGCAAGTTTTAATCAGTCCTAACGTCCTGGAAGGTACTCTTGCTTATCTGTCTCCCGAACAAACCGGACGCTTGAACCGGGGAATTGACTATCGTAGCGATTTTTACTCGTTAGGTGTCACCTTTTATGAACTTCTAACGGCACAGTTGCCCTTCCACTCAAACGATCCGATGGAATTGGTTTACTGTCACATAGCCCAGCAACCGCCTGCTATCCACAGCATTAATCCTGACATTCCCTTAGCCTTGTCTAACATCATCAGCAAACTGATGGCCAAAAATGCTGAAGAACGCTATCAAAGTGCTTTGGGGCTAAAACATGACTTGACAATTTGCTTACACCAGTTGCAACAAACTGGGAAGATAAATCCCTTTGAGTTAGGCATTCGGGATATTTCTGACCATTTTCTCATTCCTGAAAAACTCTATGGTCGTACAGAAGAAGTAAAAACCTTACTCGCCGCATTTGAGCGCGTCGCCCAGGGAAACACTGAGATGATGATAGTAGCAGGGTTCTCTGGAATTGGCAAAACTGCTGTTGTCAACGAAGTTCACAAACCCATCGTGCGACAACGGGGTTACTTTATCAAGGGCAAATTTGACCAATTCCAACGCAACATTCCCTTGAGTGCTTTTGTACAGGCTTTCCGAGATTTGATCAGACAATTAATCGCTGAAAGTGATGCCCAAATTGAACAGTGGAAAACTAAAATTCTGTCGGCTTTGGGAGAGAATTCTCAGGTAATTATCGAAGTTATCCCTGAACTCGAAAGAATTATCGGTAAACAATTACCAGTTCCTGAACTGTCTGGTATTGCTGCTCAAAATCGCTTTAATCTGCTGTTTGAAAAATTCATCCAGGTCTTTACTACAAAAGAGCATCCTTTAGTGATGTTCTTAGATGATTTGCAATGGGCAGATTTGGCTTCTTTGAAGTTAATGCAGCTATTAATGAGTCAGACAAATAACAAATATTTATTACTCATTGGTGCATATCGAGATAACGAAGTCAATCCCACCCATCCTTTAATATTGACTTTAAAAGAAATTAATAATGCTGCATCAGCCATTAATACTATTACCCTGGCTCCCCTTAAACAATCTGATTTAAACTATCTCATTGCCGAGACTTTAAATTGTTCTTTAAAAATTGCTTTACCTCTTACTGAACTGATATATCAAAAAACTAAAGGCAATCCCTTTTTTGTTAATCAATTACTCAAGTCTTTCTATGAAGATGGATTACTTTGGTTTAATTACCCCCCTCTGTCTCTCCTTTGTCAGGGGGGAAGCGAAGGGGGGTGGCAATGCGATCTCGCTCAATTGAAGGGGCTGACCTTCAGTGACGATGTAGTAGATTTTATGGCTCTTCAGTTACAAGAATTGCCCTTTTCCACTCAAGAAGTGTTGAAACTTGCTGCGTGTATTGGCAACTCTTTTGACTTGAAAAATCTCGCAATTGTTTATGAAAAATCTCTAGCTGAGACGGCAACAGATTTATGGAAAGCCTTGCAAGAAGGACTGATTATTCCTACGAGTGAAGTTTACAAGTTCTTTCAATCAAATGATGGTGACTCGTCGATAATAGGTAATGATAAGGAATCTACGCAATTACCAACTTATAAATTTCTCCATGACCGAGTTCAGCAAGCTGCTTATTGTCTAATTCCTGAAGACAAAAAACAGTCTACTCACTTCAGAATTGGGCAACTGCTGTTAAACAATACTCCTGAGACAGAACAAGAAGACAATATTTTTGAGATTGTCAATCAATTGAATATTGGCTTGGGGTTAATTAACCATCAAAGTGAACGAGACGAACTTGCTAAATTAAATCTGCTTGCTGGACGGAAAGCGAAGGCTGCAACTGCTTACAGTGCGGCGAGCGAGTATTTAACAGTAGGCAGAGAATTACTAGCAGTAGATAGTTGGCAAAGTCAGTATCACCTAACTTTATCTTTATATGAGGAGGCAACAGAAGCGGCATACCTCAGCGGTAGCTTTGATGACATGAAACAATTGTCACAAGTCGTGCTGCAACAAGCCAGAACTCTATTAGAAAAAGTAAATGTGTATGATATTCAGATACAAGCCTATGCAGCGCAAAACAAACTTCTTGAAGCTGTAAGAACTGGACTTGCTGTTCTGAAGCTTTTGAGAATAGAAATTCCAGAGCAGCCTACACAGTTGGATTTTCAGATGGAGTTGGAGGAAGTCAAATTAAATTTGGCAGGAAAGCGTATCGAAGACTTAATTAACCTGCCGGAAATGACAGATCCTATCCATCTGGCAGCTATGAGAATTTTATCAATAGTTACTGGTGCTGCTTATAATGCTGTTCCGGAATTGTTACCGCTCCTTGTATACAAACAGGTCAATTTATCAGTTAAATACGGCAATATTGCCGCATCTACTATGGCCTATGCGTATTATGGTGTAATTCTGTGTGCGGGAATGTCAGATATTGAAACAGGCTATCAATTTGGCAAACTTGCATTGAAGCTCTCAGAACAATTCTATGCTGCTAAAGAATTTACATATCGAGCATTATTTGTATTTTATGCTTGCATAATACACTGGCGGGAAGATGTTAGAGAAAACTTACAAGTATCTTTACCAGAACTGTACTTGGGATTGCAAGAAGCAGGAGCTTTAGAATTTGCTGGCTATTGTGCTTACTGCTACTGCTACAACTTATATCTCATGGGTAAGAAACTAGAAGAACTCGAAGCAGAAATGGCGGTATACAGCAATTCTCTCAGGCAATTAAAACTAGCAACAGGTCTCACCTATAACGAAACCTATCGACAAACAGTTCTCAACTTGATGAGTGGTTCGGAAAATCCCGGCTATTTAATTGGTGAATCATGTGATGAGCAGAAATTGCTGCCGTTTTTAAGACAAACCAATGACATTACTGGGATATTTCACTTATACTTTAATAAATTTATATTATTTTATTTATTTGGTGAATTCGCTGAAGCTACTGCAAATGCAGAAATGGCAGAGCAATATTTATCAGGAGTCGGTGGTACAATTTTAGTTGCATTTTTCTATTTCTATGATTCTTTAGTACAGCTTTCGCAATATAAGAATACCAGCAATAAAAAGCGAGATTTTACATTAGAAAAGGTAGCAATCAATCAGCAGAAAATGCAAATTTGGGCGCATCATGCCCCAATGAATTTTCTGCACAAATTCCATCTTGTAGAGGCAGAACGGTATCGAGTTTTAGGTGAAAATCTACAAGCAATGGACTATTATGACCGCGCTATTGCTAGAGCTAAAGAAAATAAATACATCCAAGAAGAAGCTTTAGCTAACGAACTGGCTGCTCAATTTTATCTAGAATGGGGCAAAGAAAAAATTGCCCAACTATATCTCACAGATGCCTACTACGGATATGCTCGCTGGGGAGCCAAGGCAAAAGTTGAGGACTTAGAGAAACGCTATCCAGAATTACTAACTCCTATTTTACAACGGGAGAAAATACGCCTCAATCCCGTAACTACGATCGCAACTTCAGGTAGCAGTTCTCTGTCTACCATTCAATCAACCATTTCCACAACTACAAGCATTTCCGAAGCTTTGGACTTAACAAGCATCATCAAAGCTTCCCAAACCCTTTCTAGTGAAATTCAGCTTGATAAGTTGCTGTTGGCTTTGATACAAGTGGTGACAGAAAATGCCGGAGCCGAAAAATGCGCCTTGATTTTAGTTAAAGATGACAATTTAGTGATAGAAGCAGTCGGAGCAGGTTTAGCAAAATTTTCACACAATGAACCCGTTCTTCAAGGACTGCTATCTGTCCCAGTCGACTCAATCCAAAAGCTTCCTCTTAGTCTTCTGAACTATGTTAAACGTACTGGTGAAACCTTGGTAATCGAGGATGCAAGGTCTGAGACTGCTTTGGCCTCTGATCCCTACATTATCCGCCAGCAACCTAAAAGCTTATTGTGTAATCCGATTCGCAGACAAGGGAAATTGATTGGTATCCTTTATTTAGAAAATAATCTAATTACTGGAGCATTTACAAGCGATCGCCTGATCATTCTCAATCTACTCTGCTCTCAAGCTGCCATCTCTTTAGAAAATGCTAGTCTTTATCAGCAGTCTCAAGAGTATGCTCAACAACTAGAAGGTTCTCTGGAAAACTTAAAACAAATGCAGCTACAGTTGGTACAGAGCGGAAAAATGTCAGCACTGGGAAATCTCGTTGCCGGTGTTGGTCACGAAATTAATAATCCTGTTGGCTTCATTGCTGGAAACTTGCAACCAGCTAAGGATTATATTCAGGATTTGTTGAACTTGATCGACCTTTATCAACAGCATTATCCCAACCCAGTTGAGGAAATCCAAGAAGAAATTGCAGCGATTAACCTGGAGTATGTGCGTGAGGATTTACCTAAACTGATTTCCTCAATGAAAGAGGGTAGCGATCGCATTTTAAAGATTAGTGTCAGCTTACGCAACTTTTCCAGGGCAGATAGCGATCATCAGATTCCGTTTAATATCCATGAAGGTATCGATAGCACTATTTTAATTCTCAAACACCGCTTGAAAGCCTCATATACTCGTCCTGCGATTAAAATAGTGAAAAATTATGGTAATTTGCCTTTAGTCAAATGCTTCCCTGGACAACTCAATCAGGTATTTATGAATTTGCTCTCCAATGCTATTGATGCTCTAGAGGAGTCCAATCAAGGGCGTAATTTTTTTGACATTGAGGAAAATCCTCATCAAATTACAATTCAGACCATTTTGGATGTAGAGAATAATTCTAATGTATTAATTCGGATTAAAGATAATGGTGTAGGGATGTCAGATGAAGTTCAGCAAAAAATCTTCGATCATTTATTTACAACTAAGCCTGTGGGTAAAGGAACGGGATTAGGACTATCAATTGCTCGGCAAATTGTTGTGGAAAAGCATCGTGGAACCTTAGCTTGTCAATCAGAACTAGGCAAAGGAACCGAATTTGCGATCGCAATTCCTATTGATAGTCCCTAATTTTCTACATGGCTTTTAACCAAACGCCAAAAATCACGTCATCACCATCACCACCAACAATGTAGTCTTGGCTGTTACCACCTAGAAGAGTATCATCACCGTCAAAACCAAAGATTTTGTCTTTAGCATTGCTACCATGCTTACTCTCCATTAAGAAAAAGCAGTCACTTTTACATAGCTGACCGCTTTTTCTCATGATTTCGGCTCAACTTTAGCTTTCATCTGATATCAATTTAAAACTAGAAAATTATCTAGATAAGTGAACCAAAATCTCAAAATAGTTTCTGTCTACAACATGAATTTATGACTGCTTACACAATACCTGTCGCATTTTACGCATATTTGCAGGTAGCTCAAAGTTCATGGCTTGTTGAATAAAAATTGAAGGGATGGGAATATTGGGTGTGGCTTGCACGTTATAAGCCAGCAAAGTGCCGTTACCAAAATCTTTTAAGTCGACGCAGGCAGTAAAATCATCAAAAGTACCTCTTTCCATACGGAAGTGAATTTGTTGTCCTAAAACTTCCACAACGTTGAGGTAAATTTCAACTTGGGCAGTAAAAAATAAAAAGGCTTTTTGTGCAGCTTGATACAGGCGCTTAACTTCGCCTCTCTGCACAACTTCACTTCTGGTAATGTCAGGAAAATATTGTACCCAACGCGGGTAATCTGTCAGTTGTTGCCATACCTGCGATCGCATCATTGGCACATACATCCATGCAGTAACTGCACCACCCCACGCCGTGTGCGATCGCGCTTCTACCAAAATTTCGCCCTGCATCAGCAATCTTCGCTTGTCATCGCTCCAAGCCATATCTAAACCTGCAATAATTGGGTCTGAAACATGAGACGCAGCCATACTAATTCACTCACTCCTCACTTTGCCACACTTCCAAAAGTTGACACTAATCAACCGTCGAATAAGCTTTAGATCAACTCACTCAAATTTTAGTTCCACTTTTCAAGCACAGTTTTCCGGAATTAATATCATTTCCGGACATTATTCTGTAAAATCACTGATAAATTCGTATTTATGATTACATTTATTTAAATCTAAATTTAAGCCGCTCTAAAAATAGCCAGACTTCTAATATAGAAGTGTAATAAATTTTGAATCAAAGGCAAATTAAATGAGTCAATCTTCCTTAAATCGTAGGCTAACCCAGGCTTTTGGTATTCTACTCGGCATTGGCTTGGCCATTTGGGTTCTCAGAGGTTTTGGTATTCTGACATTTCTGCCAGGAGGGATTATTTGGCTATTTTTCTTAGGTGCGATCGCTCTGGGAATTATCAGTTTTGCTCAAAGAACATGGTGGCGTTTCTGATCTATACTGATCATAATCATAGTTAGCAAATTATGTAATTTTACGTGATTAAGTTGATTAAATTGCCAAAAATATAACTTTACGTAAATTTTAAAATTTAGTAAACTTAGGCAACAAAAGCAATAGATATTGGTTTCTCTTTGAATGTAAAAGTGTGCTGATTGTAACTCGCCACTCAAAGCGTCATCGAGAAACCATACAAGTAACTTATCAGGGGATAAAACAATGGAAACTTACGAATGCACTGTTTGTGGCTACGTGTATGATCCAGAAGTAGGTGATCCTGATGGTGGGATTGAACCAGGAACAGCATTTGAAGATATCCCAGAAGATTGGGTGTGTCCAGTTTGCGGCGCAACCAAAGATCAATTTGAACCAGCAGAAGTTTGATGTGGGGAAGTACTAAATAAGTAAAAAGTCAAAAGTAAAAAGGTAAAAAATTTTACTTTTGCTTTTTAACTTCTTACTTGACCATTGACCATTGATAAAAGAGACTTTTTGAACTTGCAACCGTTAACAATTGTAGTTATTGGGGGTGGGGCTGCGGGATTTTTTGGTGCGATCGCTTGTGCTAATGCCAACCCCCACGCTCAAGTTATTTTACTCGAAGCCAGCCGTCAACCACTAGCAAAAGTCAGGATTTCTGGTGGTGGACGCTGCAACGTTACTCACGCTTGTTTTGAACCAGCAGGCTTAGTACCAAATTACCCCAGAGGTGGAAAGGCTTTGCGGGGTGCTTTCAGTCGCTTCCAAGCGAAAGATACTGTATCTTGGTTTGCCAACCACGGAGTGCCACTAAAAAAAGAAGCTGATGGCCGGATGTTTCCTGTCACAGACAATTCCGAAACCATTGTGGAATGTCTGATGAATGCAGCAGCAGAAACTGGGGTAGAACTGCGAACTGGTACACCAGTTGTCTCAGTTAAACGGCTACTCAACAATGAGTTGGAAATTAATTTGAAATCGGGTGAAACTTTAAAATGCGATCGCTTACTACTAGCCACAGGCAGCAACCCGATAGGCTATAAAATAGCCCAAGAATTCGGACATCAAGTTGAACCGCCAGTCCCTTCACTATTTACCTTTAACATTGCTGACTCAAATTTGCGAGCGTTAAGCGGCGTTAGCATGAATCCAGTGCGCTTGCGGCTGTTGCTTCCAGAAAAACCTGTGTTGGAACAAACTGGGCCTTTGTTAATTACGCACTGGGGTATAAGTGGCCCAGCAGTACTGAAGCTTTCGGCTTGGGGTGCAAGGATACTCCATGACAACCGTTATCAAGCCATTTTATTAATTAACTGGCTACCCGATTTGCAACAAGAACAAGTACGAGAAAAAATTTTAGCAGTTAAAAATGAATGGGGCAGAAAAGCGATCGCCTTACATCGCGGAGTTGATTTACCTCATCGTCTTTGGCAATACCTCATCACCCGTGTTGGTATTACTACCGAAGTCCGCTGGGCGGAAATATCTCACAAAAGTCTCAATCAACTAGTGCAAGAAATTTCTCAGGGAAAATACTTAATAAAGGGTAAAGGAGTTTTCAAAGAAGAATTTGTCACTTGTGGTGGTGTCAGCCTCAAAGAAGTTAACTTTAAGACAATGGAAAGCAAATTAATTCCTGGTCTTTACTTTGCTGGCGAAATTTTAGATATTGATGGTGTTACAGGTGGTTTTAACTTTCAAAGTGCTTGGACAACAGCTTATTTAGCAGGTTTAGCAATGGCAGAAAATTAATAAAAAATACAGAATTCAGAATATTAGTAGTTTGAAGGCTGTATTCTTTTTTCTACTGTAAAGAGAGAGCAATATTACTTCAGTATAATTTTGCTTAAAGTAAAAAATAGTACTATGTTTCAAGCATTTCTCTCATTGCCACTCGATATTTACAGCAGTCACCCTAGAGTAGGCGATTTTTCGCATCTGTATTATTTGTTAAAGGGTGTATGTCAAACTACCAATCTACTCTGTCTAAAATTACATTGCAGGGCAGTCAGTACATGCTGCATGGCTTTCCTGTATTAGGAATTCCTGATCAAGAACGTGCAGTTAAATACTTTAGTCTTAATCCATTTCTTCCAGATGCTCAAAATCGTTGTCCGATTGAATGTGCTTATTGTGTCTGCCATCAAGATAGTGACTGGCACCATCATCCAGAAAACTTTGAGAATAATTTCACGCCATCTGACTTGCTTGATCGTTTATTAGACCACATTTTTGCTACACCAGAAGGACAAAAAGGCTTTCCCATTTCCCTATGTGATTACTCCGATCCCTTCATTGGAGCGCATCGGGAACGTGTACTATCAATCCTCAATGCACTAATTGACCGTCAAGCCGCCAACATGGTCTACATCACGACCAAAGTCCATCCTGGTAAAGCATTTTTAGAACGTCTCAAAGCTACCTTAGCACAACCAAACTCACTGCGAGTCACGGTTTTTGTCAGTCTACCACCCTTGAAATCAGGTTATGAAAAAGCTTCTATTCAAGGACGAGTACAGCTACTACAAGATTTAGTCAACCTTGGTATTCCCTGTTGTTGGTATCTCCGTCCCCTAGTTGAACAGTGGTTTGATGAGGCTTTAATGTGGGAGTTAACACGCACACTTCTGCCCTACGTTTCTCACCATGTAATTTTGTCTGGGATTGTCATGTCTGAAGAAATTGAAGAGAGTTTGTTAAAACAGGGATTAGTTGTGCCGCAATGGGATCGTACACAATCAGGACGCAAGCAACTTTTGTCACCAGAGTTTGAGTCTCGACTGCGTTCTATTCTCAGCACAGTTGCTAGTGAGCAAAATATTTCCCTTGGCCCAGTGATGGGACATAGACTATGCGGTACTAATGGCAATCATGCTTATGGTTGTTTGATTTGCGCTAAACAAAATCGTTATTGCCAACTATTTCAACTACATCACTACGGTGAGACGATCGCCGCAGAAGATAACCAACGATTTAAAATACTACTGCGACAGAATCTACAAAGCAAAACACCATCCCCAGAAGAATGCCATTAAAGAAGAATGCAGAATCCAGAATTCAGAATAAATGAGTGAGGAAAAAAGATTCTATAGCAATCTTATTTGATTTCTAAATTACTCGTTTAGGCAGGGAGTAGCGAGTGGGGAGTAGATTTGTTTGTAATTCATTTAGGACTGCTATATTCTGAATTCTGACTCCTGACTCCTGAATTCTTGGTTAATAAAGAGAGACAATAATCTTGCCTTTGATGAATTTTAAATCAACCTAAAAATGAAATTCAGCGAAATCATACGCCAACTCGGTGACATCGCCACTGATAACAGCCTGACAACCAAACCAGACGACGAACTAGACATCACAGGAGTAGCTGCTATTGATCAAGCAACAAGTGGGACTATCAGTTATGTAGAAGGCGGAAAATTTGCATCTTTAATTAGTCAGACAAACGCAAGTGCTTTAATTTTGCCAGAAGATAAAACCTTACAGACTCAAGCACAAGAACGCGGTATTGCTTGGATAAGCACACGCGAACCAAGACTCTTGTTTGCTAAAATCATTACTCTTTTTTATCAACCATATCGTCCTAACCCAGAAATTCACGCCACTGCTGTCATTCATCCCACAGCCAAAATTGGTAGTGATGTTTACATTGGCCCTCATGCAGTGGTACAAGAAAGAGTAGAAATTGGCAATGGTGCAGTTATTCATCCCAATGTAGTGATTTATCCAGATGTAAAAATCGGCGATCGCACTACATTACACGCTAACTGCACAATTCACGAACGCACTCAAATTGGTGTAGGTTGCGTAATTCACAGTGGCGCTGTCATCGGTGCAGAAGGTTTTGGCTTTGTGCCTACCCGGACTGGTTGGTTCAAAATGGAACAATCAGGCTACACAGTTTTAGAAGATGGCGTAGAAATAGGCTGTAACAGTGCTGTTGACCGTCCAGCAGTGGGTGAAACACGGATTGGACGCGATACCAAAATTGACAACTTAGTTCAAATTGGACATGGTTGCCAAATTGGTACTGGTTGCGCGATCGCAGGTCAAGCTGGTATGGCTGGTGGTGTCAAAGTAGGCAATCGTGTGTTATTGGCAGGACAAGTCGGAGTTGCCAATCAAGCTAAAATTGGCGATGGCGTGATTGTCTCGGCTCAAAGCGGCATTGTACATGATGTTGAGCCTGGAGAAATTGTTTCCGGGTCTCCAGCCGTTTCTCACAAACTCTACCTCAAGGTAAGTGCTATTACTAGTCGTCTACCAGATATGTATCAAGCATTCAAACGTTTGCAACATCAGGCAGGGGAAAAGTAAGTAAAGACTAGGAAATCAAAAGTAAATGATAAAAAGGTGAAAGATTCTTTCTACTTTTGCCTTCTTACAAAGTTAGGCGGGACGGAAACCGACACCGCCTACTTTGCGCTTTTTACTTTTGCCTTTATAGTCCCAATTTTTCTAACACTGGTTTTGTCGAAACAATATGCCGTTCTAAACCAAGTTCTTGAGAACTAATTCCCAGCGCTAAAGCAATCAACTGTGGTAAATGCAGCACTGGCAAACCTAGCTTCTGCCCAATCACTTTTTCGACTTCTGGCTGACGAGAATCTAAATTCAAATGACACAAAGGGCAAGGTGTAACTAAACAATCAGCACCATTTTCTATTGCTTCTTGAATGTGCATCCCCGCCATCTTAAAAGATTGGGTAGTGGCGTAACTAGCCAGCGGCCAGCCGCAACATTGGGTGCGACCACGATAATAAATTGGTGTTGCACCCACAGCCCGAAATACATTTTCCATTGCTTCGGGTTGGAAAGGGTCATCATAGAGCATGGACTTTTGAGCGCGGAGAAGATAGCAACCATAAAAAGCCGCACATTTTAAATTAGTTAACTTCCGAGTAACGCGTCTAGTAATTTCCTCTAAACCATAATCTGTTACCAAAGCATAAAGCAGATGTTTTACTTCTGTACTACCACGATAAGGCGAACAGTTCTCCTTTTTTAGCAAGCCATTCACTTGAGCAATGTAAGTAGGATTGCTATTTTGACAATCTTTTAGGCGTTCATTGACATGACCAATCACACCTTGACAGGTACTGCAATGAGTGAGTAACGGTAAATTTAATGCTTCTGCTAGGGCAATATTTCTGGCGTTAACGGTATCTTCCAGTAATTGGGAATCTTCTTTAAATGTGCCGGAACCACAGCAAGCAGCTTTTTTGAGTTCAATCAATTCAATCCCCAATGCTTGGCTGAGGGCTTGAGTAGACTGATAAAGTTCCCGACAAGCACCTTGGGCAACACAGCCAGGAAAGTAAGCATATTTCAGCGTTTGAGAAATCATAATTATTAAGGGGGTAGGGGGCAAGGGTGTAAGGGTGCAGGGGAAAAATAATTACTAACTATTGACTCAGAATTTATTTGGACATTAGCTAAAAAAATAGTAACAATTGGTAAGTAGAAGCATTTATACAGTGTATGCGATCGCTAGAATTGCTCTACTACTATGTCTATCCTGGGGGGCTAGGGAGCGAGTTTTCTAGAAGAAAACACCTCGGTAGTATACGGGCGATCGCGCTTTCCGATAAGATGTATATGCTCAAAACCATGTCACTCATCAAGAGCGGCTAATAGCAACTGGTTAAGGAATTTTATTGTATGAGCCAAGCGGAAACTTTTGAAAAGGTCAAGAAAAATGTCGCCGATCAACTAGGTGTGGAGCCTGAGAAGATCACTCCAACATCTAATTTTATCGATGATCTGGGTGCTGATTCCCTAGATCTCGTAGAACTAGTTATGGCTTTTGAAGAAGAATTCGAGATCGAAATTCCTGATGAAGCCGCCGAGAAAATTTTGACAGTTCAAGATGCGGTTGATTACATCAATAATCAAGTTGCCACATCCGCTTAAGAAAGTGCTGAGGAGCCACTGCGTTGGTTGGCTTCGCCGACTTGAACACTTGGCGTTGCTGAGTAGTAAGTGCTGAGTAGTCAAGAGTCAAGAATTGTTTTCCGAATCTTTTTCCCTTTAATCTTCCTACTTAAAAACTCAGCACTCAGCACTCAGCACTTTATTTGCAGCTTTCTCGCTACCTTTAACTGAGTCATGACAGATTATATACGTAAACGCGTTGTTGTAACTGGTGTTGGCGCGATTACACCTATTGGCAACACACCAGCTGAATATTGGGAAGGATTGAGCAGCGGGCGTAATGGCATTGACTACATCACACATTTTGACGCGTCTAGCCATGATTGTCGCATTGCTGGTGAAGTGAAAAACTTCGACCCACATGATTATCTAGAGCGCAAAGAAGCCAAGCGCATGGATCGGTTTTCTCAATTTGGGGTTGTAGCAGCAAAACAGGCACTTGCTGACGCAAACCTAGTAATTAATGAGCTAAACGCCGAACAGATAGGTGTAATTATTGGTTCTGGGGTGGGCGGCATTAAGGTAATGGAAGACCAGCAAACAGTCTACCTGAACCGTGGCCCTGATCGCTGTAGTCCCTTCATGATCCCGATGATGATTGCCAACATGGCAGCTGGATTAACAGCTATTCATACTGGTGCTAAAGGGCCAAACAACTGTACAGTTACTGCTTGCGCCGCAGGTTCCAACGCCATCGGAGATGCTTTTCGTCTGATTCAAGGAGGATACGCCCAAGCAATGATTTGCGGTGGTTGTGAAGCAGCAGTTACACCCTTATCTGTGGCTGGATTTGCTGCTTGTAAAGCCCTTTCTTTCCGCAATGATGATCCGGCTCATGCTTGCCGTCCCTTTGACCGCGATCGCGATGGATTTGTCATGGGTGAAGGTGCGGGAATTTTAATTCTAGAAGAACTGCAACACGCCATAAGTCGTGGCGCACGCATTTATGGTGAAATTGTCGGTTATGCCATGACCTGTGATGCCTACCACATAACATCCCCAGTTCCGGGTGGCGAAGGCGCAGCTAGAGCCATTCAACTAGCCCTCAAAGATGCAGGCATTACCCCAGAACAAGTAACCTACATCAATGCTCATGGCACTAGTACCCCAGCTAACGACTCTAACGAAACTAAAGCCATCAAAACCGCTTTGGGCGACCATGCTTATAAAATAGCGGTTAGTTCCACTAAATCAATGACAGGTCACTTGTTGGGTGGTTCTGGCGGCATTGAAGCAGTCGCAACCGTACTGGCGATCGCTAACGAGCAAATTCCCCCAACAATCAATCTCGAAAATCCCGATTCTGAGTGTGACTTGGATTACGTTCCTCACACCAGCCGCGCCCAAAAAATTGAAGTTGCTTTATCTAATTCCTTTGGCTTTGGTGGCCATAACGTCACCTTAGTCTTTAAAAAGTACTGAGTGCTGAAGTTAATGCTCAAAAAGCAGAAGTCTAAGAATTAAGATTTCATACTTTATACTTCACACTTCACACTTCATACTTTTCCTCAGATGCGCCAGACAAAAGTATCATAGATATCATTCCCAGCTGAACCAAGGGTTCAGCATGACCAAATTCTCAGCTTGATTAATTACCAGAAACTCCGGAGATCCCGCTTGTCCATCGCCAATCGGGAATGGGATGATGAGGATACTGTAGGGTAATCCTAATCAGTAGTCAGTTATTAGTAATCAGTTATGAGTAGTAGTAAATTCTATCTTGATAACTGTTATATGTTAACTGTTCACTGTGAAAAACCACCCCGGTAAATGAGAAGCTCGCAGAGTGCTAACCCGTCGTTAAAAACAATCTTATTATGGCTGTTGCAACCCAATCCCTCGAAGAACTGTGTATTAACTCAATCCGCTTCTTGGCTGTCGACGCTATAGAAAAGGCAAAATCGGGACACCCAGGGCTGCCGATGGGGGCTGCTCCAATGGCATTTGTGCTATGGGATCGCTTTATGCGGTATAACCCCAAAAATCCCAAATGGTTTAACCGCGATCGCTTTGTCTTGTCTGCCGGTCATGGCTCTATGTTGCAGTATGCGCTGCTCTACCTGACAGGCTACGATAGCGTAAGCATTGAAGATATCAAGCAATTCCGTCAGTGGGAATCGAAAACTCCCGGACACCCGGAAAACTTTATGACCGCTGGGGTAGAAGTCACTACCGGGCCTTTAGGACAAGGTACTGCCAACGGAGTCGGTTTGGCCATAGCTGAAGCCCATCTAGCAGCTAAGTTCAACAAACCCGATGCCAAAATTGTCGACCATTACACTTATGTGATTCTCGGTGATGGTTGCAACATGGAAGGAGTTTCTGGTGAAGCTGCCTCCCTGGCTGGACACTTGGGATTAGGCAAACTCATCGCCCTGTACGACGACAACCACATCTCCATTGATGGTTCTACAGATGTGGCATTCACAGAAGATGTTTCTAAGCGTTTTGAAGCATACGGCTGGCACGTTCTCCATGTCGAAAATGGCAACACCGATTTAGAAGCCATCCACAAAGCCATTGAAGAGGCAAAAGCTGTCACCGATAAACCATCCATGATTAAGGTGACAACCACTATTGGTTACGGTTCCCCTAACAAAGCCAATACTGCTGGCATTCACGGTGCGGCTTTGGGTGGAGACGAAGTAGAATTAACTCGCAAAAATTTGGGTTGGGAACAGGAGCCATTTGTGGTTCCTCAAGATGTCCTCAACTATACCCGCAAAGCAGTAGAACGCGGTGCAGGCTACGAAGCTGACTGGAACAAGGCATTTGCCGACTACAAAGCTAAGTATCCCCAAGAAGGAGCGGAATTTGAGCGTTACCTAAGCGGCAAACTAGCTGATGGTTGGGATAAAGTACTCCCCACCTACACCCCCGAAGATAAAGGTGTTCCCACCCGCAAACACTCAGAAACCTGCCTCAACAAGCTGGCAGTAGTTGTACCTGAACTGATCGGTGGTTCAGCTGACTTAACCCACTCCAACTTGACCGAAATCAAAGGCAAGGGCGACTTCCAAAAAGGACAATACCAAAACCCCAATATTCACTTTGGTGTGCGAGAACACGCAATGGGCGCAATCTGTAATGGGATTGCGTTGCATGCTTCCGGATTAATTCCCTATGGCGCGACCTTCCTGATCTTTACCGACTATATGCGGGCTGCTATCCGCTTATCTGCTCTGTCTCAAGCTGGGTCGATTTGGGTAATGACTCACGACTCCATTGGTCAAGGTGAAGACGGCCCCACCCACCAACCAATCGAAACTCTGGCTTCCCTGCGGGCTATTCCCAACTTAACAGTGATTCGCCCCGCCGATGGTAACGAAACCTCCGGTGCTTATAAAGTAGCGATTGAAAGAGCTAAGAAGCACGCTCCTACTTTGTTAGTTTTCACCCGTCAAAACGTCCCCAATTTAGCAGGTACATCAGTTGAGGGTGTTGCCAAAGGTGGATACACGGTTTTCGATTCTGAAGGTACACCAGATTTAATCTTGATTGGTACTGGTTCAGAATTGAGCCTGGCTGTCACCGCTGCTGAAAAACTCACAGCCGAAGGTAAGAAAGTGCGTGTTGTATCGTTGGCTTCTTGGGATCTATTTGAAGCACAAGATGCAGCTTACAAAGAATCGGTTCTACCTAAAGCTGTTAGCAAGCGTTTGGCTGTAGAAGCGGCTTCTAGCTTCGGTTGGCATAAGTATATTGGTACTGAAGGCGATACCGTGACTATCGAGCGGTTCGGTGCTTCGGCTCCTGGTGGTGTTTGTTTAGAGAAGTTTGGCTTTAGTGTTGATCATGTGTTAGCTAAGGCTAAACAATTGTTGGGTTAATCGCAACAGCCAACATATTCTCTTAATTTCTCTTAATTTCAGAGGGTGGGTAAATTGCCTGCCCTTTTTTTGTTTGTAGCGGCTTTTCACCTGCTAAACGAAAATGTTTCTGTTTTGAACTGGAAATTTTATGTTTGGAGGTGATACCAATTCCATAAAAAAATGAAACAAATGCGTAGTAGGGGTTGAACGCAGTGAAACCCAACATTTACAAGCCTTTGAGGTGTTGGGTTTCGTTCCTCAACCCAACCTACATATGTATCAAATTTTTAGTGAAATGGTATGAAATGATGGAGTTATGGCTGACTTTTCACGGGATCTGGAAAACCTCTCTCTAAATCTCTCTCCTACAAGGAGAGAGACTTTGAATCTTCCCCCTTCCCGCGTCGGGAAGGGGGCTAGGGGGTTAGGTTTTTCGTCGGCTTTTCCACATGACGTGAAAAGTCAGAGTTATGGAAGCGATCGCTCCCTTTAATTGACAATTAATCTCATCTTGTCATGTAATCTCTAATTTTGAGCATTGCCCACTTGATTTTAATTGGCATAAAATAGCTGATGCAAAATGTAGTTTATGGCAATAAGCTGCTAGAAATTAAGTATAAATATTTGCAAGTAATATAAAAGCTATAAAATTATCAACAAAACCAAATATTAAAACTTAAATTTATGTAAGATTAATAATAATTTTGCCTAAACTAGTAAATTTTTTGTAAAAAATTTACTTAAATGTTGCTAATTGCTAGAGAAACGCGGTAAAAGAAACTTAGCTCAAAAAGATACAGCTAATAAACGTCAAAAAATTGACCCTACCTAAAATATGAGCAAAAAATCTCTAGCTGTTGCAACGGCAGTATTCGCACTCATGTGCGGTGGTTTGATAACTAAGGCTGAAGCTTTTAGCATTACTCCTGACGAAAACGGGCCAACATTTATTCTTGATGAGGAAAATAATGCTTTAAAGGCTATCAAAGGCTTAGAAATTTTAAACAAAAAGTATGATGTAACTTTTATATCTGGAACTTTTGAAGATTTATCCCCTACAACCAGAGGAATTACAACTTTCTATAATGATTCTGATGATGCCCAAAAGGCCAGCACAACCCTCTGGCAAACCTTAATTAATTTCTATGACTCATCAGGTCATGCCTTTTGGCAAGTAGAAGATACAGATGGAAATTTATCTCATGCGTGGAATATTCCCTTTATTTTTGGTGGTGGTGGAGTCGGCTGGTGGCGTGGGTTAGTAAATGTTGATGATATTGGTTTGGCTAGAGTAGGGCCATTCGGTGCTTCTACCTTATATTTTAGCGATGTAACTTACGCCAACTTTACTCAATCAACAGGAGCATCTGTACCCGAACCTTTGACTATTCTTGGTACCTTGACAGCGGCTGGTTTTGGTATTGCTATGAAAAGAAAATGTGGCTCTACAAGTCAAAATTGACTTTGAAAAAACGTTAATTCAAACCTCAGACATCCTTCTGCTAAAGCAGAATTACAATACCTGAATTTACCGAAAAAGTCTCAAAATTCTCTCAGCTTTTTCGGTAATTGTTTTAAAAATCACTGGTTTGGTAATTTTGGGTGTGCAGTTGAGTATTTTGCTACTACGCTGGAAATTTCTGGGTTGTACAGTCGTAGATAATTCCAGTAATTACCAAAAACTTGTCGAACATAATTTCTCGTTTCATCAAAAGGTATTTCTTCGACAAATTCATCAGGATCTTCTTTAGGAAGAGTTTGCAGCCATTTAGAAACATTGCCAGGGCCAGCATTATAACTAGCTATAGCCAGCAACGAATTATTACCATACTGCTGATGGGTATAATCCAAATACAATGTACCCAACATAATGTTGTCGTTAGGAATTGTTAAATCAATTGTTTTGCTATCCAAATTATTTTTTGAAGCTATCCATTTACCTGTACTGGGTAGTACTTGCATCAGCCCTGTCGCACCAACAACTGATTTAATCGCAGGCTCAAACCGCGACTCTTGCCGAATTAAAGCGGTGACTAGTAGGGGATTCAGTTGACGTTCGGCAGACCATTTTTCAATTTCTTTGAGATAGGGAAAAGGATAACGGGCTTGCCAGTAAATGATTTGTTTACTTAAGGCTTGATATTGAGTTTGTTCTTCGGGTGTGTCCCTATCTTCCAATTTAGAAATTATGTCTATTCCCGAAAGATTTTCTCCTCTAGCGAGGCGCATCAACCCTTCAGTGAATTGTTCTGCAACTGTCGGCTGCTTTTTGTTGAGAAATTCTGTTTCCCATTGCAACCAAGCATCACGATCTTGACCTAACAAATACAATTCTTTGAAGGTGTCTGAGCCGGCAGTCGGGACGGGACGTTGGTGCGGAACTACTTCAGGATTTAGTTGCCGCACATTGTTAAAGTTGCCGACATTCAGCCCCAGGATGTTGGCCGATCGCCAGGCATAATAAGATTGAGGGAACTGGCTAATTACATACTCAAAAGCCGTTTTAGCTTCTTGTTGCTTGCCCAGTTTAATTGCCCATTTACCTACCCAAAAACCTGCTCTGGGAGCCAATATGCTGTTGGGGTTATTTGTGGTAATTGGTTGCGCCCATTCCCAAGCGGTGACATAATCGTTGGCTTTGGCTTTATCTTGGGCAATTTTCCAACGGTATTCTGCTGCTTCATCGGAGTTGCCATACTTGCTAAGAAGTAAATCCCAAGCTTGTTGAGCCGATTTTTGATCGTTGAGACCTGGGAGAATTTTGGCTTTGGTTGCTAGTGCTGTCGGTGCTTGTTCTGGGAATTGCGCTATGACTTGGTTGAGATATGGTAGGGCATCTTTGCGAGTTTTTGCTGTGTCTGCCAGACGTAATAATGCAGTTCCCTTTTCTCGTGCTTCCGGAAATTGCTCCACTAGTTGCTTGTATACTGCGATCGCTTTTTCTCTGTCTTGGCTTTGGCCGCTTACCTGTAACCCCCGTGCTATCCGGTAAAGATTTTGAGGTGTTTTTGGTGCTTTAGTATAAGCGATCGCCGCTTTGCGAAATTGCGTATTTTCCCAA
The DNA here is from genome assembly GCF_020829595.1 of Nostoc sp. CHAB 5844. Lineage (GTDB taxonomy): Bacteria > Cyanobacteriota > Cyanobacteriia > Cyanobacteriales > Nostocaceae > Nostoc_B. Next base: position 13,970 of record NZ_JAIVFW010000050.1, on the reverse strand, counting down.
TAAGCTGTACCAATTACTTCCCAATCTGCGGATTTGAGATTTGGCTGTCTCACCAACTGATCTAATATTCCAACTATCCCCGGTTGATTGTAAGCATATTTCGCCAAGATTAATTGTAACTGCGACTGCTTGGGGTTTTCTTGCAAGCGCTTGCGAATAATTTCCCAACTGAGGGGGTGAGAGGGAAATTGCGCGATCGCAGTATCTTGAGTTTCCGGTTGACCAATTAAATACAGCGCCTTCGCCGCCCCTACTTCTTTGGGATATACTTTCAGAACTTTTCGCCGCAGATCGGAAGCTTTGCCTTGTTGCCCTAAAATATCCTGTGCTTGAGCTTGTTTCAGCAATATGTATGGCGCTAACACAGGATAATCTTTTTCCAATCCCGTCAGTAAATCAAGGGCTTGTTGAGCATCTCTAGTTTCAATTAAATCACTAGCTAAAAGATAGCGGGCGCGATTGCGGTCTGCTGAAGCAAATCCTTTGGCGATCGCTTCTAGTTTCGCGGCTCGTTCCACTGGAGATTGCGCTACCAACGGGAACACAGCAGATTTAACTTTACCTGCTTGGGATAGCTGTTCTGGCTGATTTTTAGCTAATTTGAGCCATTGACCGAAAGTTTTGCCAATCTCAGGTGCTGCCACCATTGCCCCAGCTGAAAAGGCAAACACTGCCGCGCCAATAATTAAAGGAACCTGGTTTTTCTTTAGTTGCTTCAGCATTGATACCCGCTGAAAATTTTTGATGAATTTTTGAAACTCTAGCACTGTTCGCCAGAAGTGTTAGTAATTTTTAATTTTTTAGGACTTTTTAATTTTACATAGCAACTTTCCATAATACATCTATTTTATTTATTCAGCCATAACCGATACAGAGTCGGAATTTTGGCAAATTTAACCCGCAGTTTACTAGCCAAACCGTCCAATTTTGACTGGTTGTTTACAAATGGCGATCGCTCACTCTCCGCTTGAATAGCTCATGTTGAATGTATAAATCACCTCCTTATTCACAGTCATAATCAGCTAATAGCATGACAATAATAAAAACACCCCTCAGAGCAAGCAGGGAGGGGAGACAAAGCGCAGTGTTGGCGGGGTGGGGTTCTCAGGGAATTATGGGTAATTTAGCGAACATGATATCAGTCCTAGTCTGAAATAATTTATGAATCAAGATTTTTAATCCAAAATCCAAAATTGGTATAAGAGGTGGTTTTGATGGCGCTAAATTAGCATAACCATATCAAATCAAAGTGCTATGGCTGTGTATCTCTAGAGATATCAAAGCTTAGTATGTGAGATAAATTTCATTGTTTGCCATACTGGTAGTAAATCCGCTTGAAAAACCTCTTTCCAGGAAGGATGACACTGTTCAATATGATTGCGAGCCGCATGGCTAACTCTCAAGCGCATCCTTAAGTCGTTTAGATAAGGGGTGAGAGCGTCTGCCCAACTTTGAGGACTGGGGTCTGAAACCACGATGCCATCAATACCCGATTGCTGTACAAACTGAACACTTCCACCATGAGCAGCAACAAAGACAGGTAGCCCTGATGATTTTGCTTCCAATACCACATTAGGGGATATCTCGCTGTCTGAGGGAAACACAAACATATCTGCACTCGCATATATCCAAGAAAGGCTTTCCTGAGGTAACGCACCGGACAGTGTTACTTGTGGTTCCAGAAGTTGTTGCACCTTTGCTTTAGCAGTACCTTCACCCACGATCAGAACGTGTAAAGAGTATCCCTGTTTTAGCAAATGACGGGCTGCTTGAGCCAAGATCATGATGCGTTTGCTGTCATCTACTCGACCCACAAACAAAAGTACAGGGACTTCAGGAGGGATGCCAAAAGTTGTTTGGAGAAGATGGCGATCGCGATGCTGCGGGTGAAATCGCTGTTTATCGATGCCTCTTCGTAGTCGAGACAAGCGAGCATCAGATACATATTTTTGGATCAAAGGGAAGTCTTCTTGTTTAGAAAGTAAGACCCAATCGCTATCGCCAATCAGGCTATGCCATCGCCGAATCATTTGCTTTTCTAAGCGCTCACCTAATTTCCCGCGTTCCCAGACCAGATTTACTAACCATTTTGAACCTAAAATGCGGCTAATAATTTGCTGAGAGTAAATTCGGGTGAAACTGCCTAGATCTGTATGTGTAGAACATACCAAAGGAATTTTGTACTTTTTAGCTATACAGTGGGCTGTACGAGAAAAGCTAAAGGCACTTGTGATATGTAAAACATCGTGCTGCCGGAGTTGTCGAGCTAGACCTAAATGATATGGAGCTAAGTCTGTATTTCGGGAACGTTCATGCAGAAATGGAAATTGACTAGTTCCCAGCATGGGCGGTAAGATGCGGTAACGCACATTAGGAGCAATCGTCACTTCTTTTTGCTTCTGCCCCAAGTAATAAATTGTCAAGTCTAAGTTGGGAAAATCAATTGCCGCTGCCGCAAATCGCTCCCAACACTTCACATGACCACCGGCATACAATCCCCACTCTAGATCCACTAGTATTCCAACTGATAGGGAATGTTGTCCAACAATTGCCTTTCTAGACTCCTGTTGTCTTACCACTTCTTTTGCCTACTGTACTTTTTTTGACTTTGACATTGTCTTTAACTGGTAATGAATAGCCACCAGGTTGCTCGGCTCTGGCGTTATTAATGCTAGGAATTTGTGGTAAATGCTGGGAGTCATGCTACTTTTTTGCTTGTAAAAAATACGTAGATGACTGTTTGTTCTGGAACGATCGCTCTTTTCTTTTGGCGGTGCGGCTGGCGATCGCAATTTGCGATCGCTACTATCTGCCCAAACAGAACGCAAAAGAAAATCAATCAAATTCATGACATGAGAATCTGTCTTGTCCATACCCAATCACGTCGTGCTTCTAGAAAAAGGTGTATATCTGGACAGTTACAGAATTTTAAAATATCACAGTAAGCTATTTAAAATTACAGCTAATTTGACAATTTAGTGCCGAAATTAGCTGCTCATTTTTCTGGTGAAATTGGCAATGACTGTGCAACTAAAGTCTTTTGAGAACCAAATTCCTGTAGCGGCTGATTTGGTAACCGCTCCTACCACTAAAAAAGCTCGCTACGTTCCGACAAATCATCGACGCATTCTCTGCATCTTTCCCAAGTACAGCCGTTCTTTTGGTACGTTTCATCACGCTTATCCACTTATGGGGAATGTTCGGGCTTTTATGCCACCCCAAGGGATTTTGATTGTGGCTGCCTACTTACCCCAAGAATGGGAAGTCCGCTTTATTGATGAAAATTTACATCCAGCCAAAAAAGCTGATTATCAATGGGCGGATGTGGTGATTGTGAGTGGTATGCATATCCAAAAACCACAGATTAATCATATTAATCAACTGGCTCACAACGAAGGCAAAATTACTGTTGTGGGAGGGCCTTCGGTATCTGGTTGTCCAGAATATTATCCTAACTTTGATATTTTACATTTGGGTGAATTGGGCGATGCCAGCGATCGCATGATTGAGTATCTTGACCACAATCACGAACGTCCGCCACAACAAATTCGCTTTGAAACCAAGGAACGTTTACCTCTGACTGAGTTCCCTACACCTGCTTATCATTTGGTGAATCTCAATGACTATTTTCTGGCAAATGTCCAGTTTTCTAGCGGTTGTCCTTATCGCTGTGAGTTTTGTGATATCCCAGAACTCTATGGCAGAAATCCTCGCATGAAAACCCCAGAGCAAGTTGTGGCTGAACTTGATGCGATGCGCCAATCTGGCAATTTGGGGGCAGTGTATTTTGTTGATGATAACTTTGTGGGCGATCGCCGCGCCACGATGAAGTTGCTACCTCACTTAATTGACTGGCAAAAGCGCAATGGCTATCCTATTCAATTTGCCTGCGAGGCCACCCTCAACCTGGCACAAAGTCCAAAATTGCTGGCAATGATGCGCGAAGCCTATTTTTGTACCGTATTTTGCGGCATTGAAACACCAGAACCAGAGGCTCTCCACTCTATTTCCAAAGACCAAAATCTCAGTATGCCAATTTTGGAAGCCATTAAAGTTTTGAATAGCTATGGCATGGAAGTAGTATCAGGAATCATCATCGGCTTAGACACAGACACACCAGAAACCGCCGACCGAATTCTGGAATTTATTCGTCTGTCACAAATTCCGATGTTGACAATTAACCTACTTCATGCACTGCCGAGAACTCCTTTATGGCGGAGGTTGGAAGCAGAAGGGCGGATCGTCTTTGATGAAAGTCGTGAATCAAATGTTGAGTTTTTGCTGCCCTACCAGCAAGTTGTTGAGATGTGGCGACGTTGTATCACCGCAGCTTATGAGCCAGAATTTTTATATCAGCGGTTTGCTTACAACATAGAACATACTTATCCAAACCGCATCGCTGTACCTAACAGCCCCGCTCGGACTTCCTGGGCAAATATTCGCAAAGGCTTAACTTATTTAACCAATATTTTGCTGCGTGTCGGTGTATTTGGTAACTATCGTCAAACTTTTTGGAAAATGGCCAAACCCGCACTGAAAGCAGGCAATATTGAGAACTTAATTCACGTTGGGCTAGTCGGGCATCATCTAATTAGGTTTGCCCAAGACTGTGCCAAAAACGAAGAATCAGCTTCGTTTTATTCTCAAAAAATACGTCCTTAGTTCTTAGGCGTACACTCATCCCAAATCTAGTAATTAGCTCTGCTGAGGAAATATCTTCCTTGAGAAAAAACCTTCACGGTTGTAACTATTGCAGTGGAAGAGTTGACTTAAGCAGAGCCAAATCAATGCAACATTTTGCAATAAAGTCATGAAATTTTGACATTTACTAAATTAGAGTAAATGTACTCATAGCATATTTTCTCTCAACATTCTACTGCGAATGAAAATGCCCAAAACCCTTATTAGATATTTATTTGAGGGATTATGGTTATGGACAAATACGGATGCATTCACCCGAAGAATCTCATGTTGTGAGAATGAAATATACAGACAAAGCCACCGTAAATGTCCCGCTTTAAGGTAGGAAATTAGTTCTCATAATTCATGCTTGACGAAAAACGAAGTATTTTCCAGCCTTAATTAGTCAGGATTTTGGCTAATTCGCTTGAGAACAAATCTCTCCCAGCAGCTTAATTTACAGCAAGTTCATAGATTTAGTGATCTTCTAGTTCTAGGAATTTAGCCAGCTATTGAATTCCGAAAAATAAACCTTTACCTTGCTAATTAAGCCAACTATCTCACAGCATTTAAGTTTTTAGGAAATTACTCTTATGATGACTGAATCTATACTTACCGCAGTAGAAGCTACCAGAGAAACCTGTATCGAATGCCACACTATTTGTATTGATACCCTCCAATACTGCAAAACTAAAGGGGGTAAATACATGGACATGGCTATGATGTCGATGATGCGCGACTGTGCAGAAATGTGCATGATGTGCGTCAATATGATGAACGACGGTTCAGAGTTTATGGGCAATGCTTGTAGTTTGTGTGCCGAAATGTGCGATCGCACAGCAATGACTTGTGAGCAAATGAGTCAAGACCCTACAATGATGTATTGTGCAGCTATTTGCCGTAAATGTGCCGAACACTGCAAAGCAATGGGACTAAATTCGGCTTCTTATTTTCGCAGAGCTAGTTTGATTACAGAAGATGCATTTTAACTTGGCTAATTTAACATCTGAAAATAGATAGCGAGCGATCGCTACAGTCATCAAAACCAACATCAAATAAAAAAGCGGCGATATCAATCATGATATCGCCGCTAACTCATTTAATTTCAATCATTTGGTGCATTAGGAATTTGCATATTAATGTCGGCTTGAGCTAAGTTAGGAACTGACCAACTTACTTGGTTAGGCTTGAGAACTTCTACCAAAGCAGGCGGAACATCAAACTGAAGTTCTTGCGTAGTGGGATTGATTCTCGCAACAAGTTGTGCGCCATCTACAAGCTTCAAAATTGCTGGTTCTCCTGCTGGTAAGTTTAAACCTGCTACTTGAGCATCACTTGGCAAATACACAGCATCACAATCCCAATCTTCATCGGTAGTTTGTCTATTTCCTAAATAGTAGAGACTGTTCGGAATTGCGTCTTCAGGTTTACGACTATAAATAGCCAATGGACTTCCTGTTTCATTGCGACAACTCGCCCAATCTTCAGAAGTCTCTAGAGTTTGTTTTTGCAATTGTAGCGCTGCAATTTTTTGCTGTAATTCTTCTGCGGTGTAACCAGCCTGTTCAGGGTTATTTCTTGCCATTAACAGACTATTCAGATTCTGCACAACTATTGGATAGTCTGGACTAATTTTAGACATTTTATCTGCCCACGAAGGTTGAGCTACTGCAAAATTTAGCAAAAATAACACAACAACCAATATCATTTTCCAAGCTTTCATTGACTTTCTCCTTTGTAAAAGCATCCTGTTTTCTCTAGAAAAATTTGCTTTTAATGCAATCAACGCGACTACACTTTCAAAATATTCATTTTGATTGGTAAAATCAAACACTCTTTTTTTTCAATTCCATAAACAAAAGTAATTAAATATTGAAAAATTATCAATATTTTATTTAATGACTTTTAAATCTTTAGTAATACAGGACTTACGCAGAAAATATGCTGTTGAGACTGGGGAGCCAGCGCCGTGGGCGGGTTTCCCGACTTAAGGCGACTGGCGTTGTAAGGGGTTGAAGGTGTGAGGGTGTATGGGTTAGGCTGATTTACACCCTCATATCGTGTCTGGTAAAAGACTTATCATTAAGGCAGCTTCAGGAGCAGAGGAGCAGGGGAGCAGAGGGGAGGGGTTTTTGGGTTCTCTGCATAGATTCGGGAATTATAACTAATTACCCGGACATGATATCACACCCCTATATCCTTACACCCTGATCTAAACTCTTGATTTTCGTCTTACTGCGTAAGTCCTATAATAGACAAGATCCCCGACTTCTTAAAGAAGTCGGAGATCTGAACACTTCTGCCCCTTACTATAAAACTTGAATTAGCTGATAACCTTGCACTGTCCCAATAATGCGGTGAGGACGAGATAAATCAGGCGAATTTTTTAAATATATCCAAGCGTAGCTAGAAGCGGGTAGTTGAGAAATTGTCTCTAATGACGTTCCGTGAATAGGTGTGTAGAAATTTAGGAGTACAGCATTTTTGCCATCAACTTTGACAAAGTAGATTGGATGAGTTTGCAGAATAGAGGCGATCGCAGGTTCTTGAAAAAAAGTTCTAAATGCCGGGTTATAATCGCCTATTAATCCCAAACTACCAGCCACAGCTAAAGCCAGCCAACAGGGAATTAACCAACCAGCTAACCAATAACGTGCTGTGAGAAACTTGTAACCGAAGTGGTGACGACCAATCCACACTACAGGTAAAATTAACCAACCTAACCCCATAATCAAGCCAAGGGGTGCATACTTGCGGAAATCTGCATTAGCCCAAATTAGAACATATATTCCTACTAGTAAAAGTAAAATACCTAATCCGCCAAAGCCATAACTCAAGTTCCGGGGAATATTTCTTGGTGGTTTTGTCTTCTGATAAATTTTGCCCAACCAATCTAAACCTAAAGCTGCTAACAAAGCGATGAAGGGATAAAGGCCAAGACTATAGTGAGATAATCGAGTTGAGAAAATACTTAGTTCTGTAAATAGAACTATAGGAAAGCCAACTAATAATAAATGATAATAAGAGATAGGACGACGGAAGGCTAAAACTAAACCTAAAATACTGAAAAATACCCAAGGAAATGCTTTTAAAGGAACATTCCAGAAATAAAATATGATGCTATTTCCTTCACGTTCCTCGGAACCTAGTTGAAAAACAAATTGCAATATAGCATTTAAACTATCACTACCATAACGCTGCCAGCTAAACCAAAGCCAAATCAAAGTCGGGATAAAACCTAATACTAAACCTAAATATAAAATAGGGTTAGTAAGATGACGGTGGCGGCGATGTTCACCAATGAGATAAGGTAAAATTGCCATCGCTGGCAAAAAAATCATAAAGCTTCTGACGAAGAAACCCAATCCTAAACATAAACCTGCAATTAATCGCCACAGAGAAGAATATTTAGGTTGTAATTCAGCTTTGAGTAAAGAAAAAATTGCTAACAAGACTAAAAAAATCATTGGCACATTAGGTGCGCCTAAACGACAATGTTGTAGCCAAAGAAATTCTATGCTTAAAATAGCAGCAGCTAACCAAGCTAATTTTTTATTTAGGATAATATTGCCGATTTCATATATTAAAAATAAGCACAATATTCCGGCGATCGCACTGGGAATTCTCGCACTAACTTCACTCATGCCAAATAGTTTATAACTACTGGCAATTATCCAATAAAAGCCAGGGGTTTTATGATGCACAGTACCCCAAGGCGCTATCCAGTCACCAGAATCAAACATCCGCCGCGCACGCCAAGCATAAAGTCCTTCATCATGTGCCATCAAGCTATTTTGCCCAGAAGTAAATAATAATAAAGGCAGTAGCCAAATTAACAAACTGAGATAAGGAAACGCGGCTGATAAGCGAAATTGCCGCCAAATAGATTGCAACAAGTGTGATTTATATAACATTTAATTCTTGAAAATAGAGACTAGAGGCTAGATAAGAGAGATGTTCTTGGCTGTTTAGCTTGATGAGTGGAGTATTTTGAACTTTATTTGAACTACTTTTATTAAAATATGTAACAGAATAGTTGTACAGAAATGTACATTAACTAATTATTTGTCCAATTAACAAAATCTTGTCACAAACTAGGTAAGTAGCTAAAAGCCTGTCATAACAAAGGTTATGGCAGGTTTTTGATTAACTCAATTCTCACAACGTTATTTTGGCCGTCTTAACAAATTAGATGTCCAAGTCCTGAAATTTCACAATTTAACTGTCATTTCACAAAAACCAGAAAATTCTTGAATTTTAGAAAAGTTAACAGATTAAATGTCACTCTGTCAGTAGAATATACATAAATGTTTCAATTAAACAATTATGTTTATGCAGGACTCTGATTCTTCTGATATACCTGCAACCCCATCAAGAGTGGGGTACTTACGGTTTGCCAGAACATTTTTATACAGATGGTGGCAAAGATTTTCGTTCTAACCACTTACAACAGATTGCCGTACAACTAGGTTTTGTTTGTCATTTACGCTTTAGCGAAGCGGCTCCGAAGGAGCTTCGCCCTAGTGAAGAGGGTATTGTCGAGCGTCCTTTTAAGACCTTCAACACTGAATTATTCTCCAATTTACCAGGATACACGGGGTCGAATGTACAAGAGCAACCAGAAGAAGCAGAAAAAGAAGCTTGTTTGACGCTAAGACAGCTAGAGCAGCAGTTAGTACGTTATATCGTTGAGGGGGCGACAAGAATCATCAAAGTCTTACAGGGAGGGTGATTCAAGTAACATACCCTCTCAGACAAAGGGAGCTTATTGACAATGAACTGTGTGGTTATTAGACAGCTATTTGTAGGGGACAGTTTGATGGTAAAAAAGAATGGTCTCGTCAATTTAACAAGACCAAAAAAATAAATGTTACCCGCATTCTATCAAACAATCCTAGAAAAATACCTGAGTAATGCACAATTAATTACCCTAAAAATGCTGGTGTGGTTGCTACAGAATCAGAAGGAAGTCAGAATAGAAAGACTAGCTGCTACCTTGCCTTTACCAATCCAACAAAATAGCCGTCGTCGTCATATACAAAGATTTTTAAATGCTCTCATCGTTGAGTGTAGTCCTACTATGGTTCCCGATAATTGAAGAAATTTTATCACGTCTGTTCAAACCTGAGTCGCAATTGATCATTGTCTTGGATAGAACCCAATGGAAAGAAAATAATATTTTGATGGTTAGCGTCATTTATCAAAAAAGGGCATTACCAATATTTTGGTGTCTACTGGACAAAGACGGTTGCAGTAACCTCCAAGAACAACAAAAAGTATTACGCCTGGTAATCCGGCTGTTAAAACATTATCAATTAATCGTCATTGGCGATCGCCGCAAATTTAAGAATCAGCCTTATACCTATTCCCAGTAAAATTGAAACTGATACCAAGATGGTCAAACCAAGACTAATTCCCCCTGGAGCGGGCATTGTCAGCTGATGAACTGGGAAAATTGCTCAATGTCTGCGTTGAAGATAAATCAATATTGGTAGAGTCGATGGGAGGTATTATCCTCCGCACCTCTGTGTTAAATCTGGACGTGCTGCTTTGACAGCATCCAGCTTCCGACATTCTTAAAGGTAAGAATCAACCTTACTTGTAGTAATTTTCCGAGGATTTTGCAAAGGTTGTCCCTGGCAATAATCGACTGGGATTACCACATTTCCAGTTCTCAAAGGAGGTTAACTTCATTTGATATAGTTGTCAGCAAGAATAATAAATACGTAGCAATAGAGGTTAGCTTTCAAGAAACAACTAATAGTGTAGTTGAACGAAAAAGCGGTCAAGCCAAGTTTAGATATGAACAAATAGAGAATGCTGGACATAAAATTGCTTATGTAATAGACGGATTAGGTAATTTTAGACGTAAAAAATTTGTAGAAACTATGTGTTCTTATAGTCACTGTCCTGTAGCTTTTTCAGAGAATGAATTAAAACGTCTACATGAATTTTTAAAAAGCTTTTTTGAAACATAAAATTCATATAAGATAAATCAAAGATAAGTTATTAAAATATAAAGAATGGACAAAATTCGCTTTGTCGATTTATTTGCAGGGATTGGGGGAATCCGATTAGCGTTTGAACAAGCAGCCCAGTTAATGCACCTGAAAACAGAGTGTGTACTGAGTAGTGAAATTGACGAAGATTCTAAATTTGTATATAGTACTAATTTCTCAGAAGTACCTTTAGGAGATATTAAAGAAATAAAAACCTTACCTGAGCATGATGTATTATTAGCAGGTTTTCCTTGTCAATCGTTTTCCTATGCAGGTAAAAAAGAGGGCTTTGGAGATACAAGAGGAACACTATTTTTTGAGATAGTGAGACTTATAGATACCCATAAACCAAAGGCGTTTATTTTTGAAAACGTTAGAGGTTTGTATACTCATGAACAAGGAAAAACTTTAAAAACAATAAAGCATGAAATGCATAAAAGAGGTTATAGCTTTGATGCTTTACTACTTAATAGTGCTAATTTTGGACTTCCTCAAAATCGTGTAAGGCTATATCTAATAGGTTTTTTAAATAAAAGTCCTAAATTAAATTTATTTTCAGACTTAGGCCCGAAGGATTCACATTCATTTAATCATAAACAGCTTTCTCTGTTTGAGTCATCTGACCAACCTACACCCACAACAGTTGCAGATATCTTAGAAGATGATCCTGACCCTAAATATAATTGCTCAAAAAATTTTATTAACGCTTTGAGTAAAGTAGTTGGTAATAATTTTGAAAAGCTGCATGGTTGCAGACTAATTGATTATAGAGGTGGTAATTCTATTCATTCATGGGAATTAGGGCTTAGAGGTGAATGCACTAAACAAGAGATAAAATTAATGAATCTCTTTATTACAAAAAGAAGAAATCAAGAATTTGGAAGGCATCAAGATGGTAAACTATTAACTCAAGAACAAATCGCTACATTTTATAAAAATCCTGAGCTTGTAAATATACTCGATTCTTTAGTATCAAAAAAATATTTAAAAATCGTAAACAGTAAATATAAACCAGTGTCTGGAAATTTTTCATTTGAAGTGTATAAATTTTTAGATCCCAAGAAAATATCTGTGACTTTAGTGGCCAGCGATGCAAACAGGCTAGGAATATATTATAATGGGCGAGTAAGAAGAATAACACCCAAAGAAGCAGCAAGACTTCAAGGTTTTCCTAATAATTTCATCCTTCATTTTAATGATGATAAAGCATATTATCAACTCGGCAATTCTGTTAGTATCAACGTAGTAAGAGCAATATCTAAAGAAGTTTTGCTTAACTTGCTTGAAAATAAAGTATTTTTATCAGACTCACCTATGCTGGTATGTTATTAAACAATATCAGGTTATACAATTATACATAAATCATCTTTTACAAGTCTAAATAGATGAAATTAAATTGGTTAAAAGTACCATGAATTCTAGGTTAAGCGATCGCATGTGGGCAAGCATACTCAGTTTATTGCTGTGGGCAGTTAGCATCACAGCAGCTTTTAGTTATACTCCAACAGCTTTAGCACTCGAATACAACAAAGAGATATTAGTAGAAGCTGATTTTTCTGGACGTGATTTAACAGATTCTAGCTTTACTAAAGCTAATCTCCGTCAAAGTAACTTTAGCAATAGTAACTTGCGTGGCGTGAGCTTCTTTGCTGCTAATTTGGAGTCAGCAAATTTACAGGGATCTGACCTAACAAATGCTACCTTAGACTCAGCACGTCTAATTAAAGCAGATTTGACTAATGCAGTTTTAGAAGGTGCGTTTGCTGCTAATGCCAAGTTTGATGGCGCAATTATTGAAGGAGCAGATTTTACTGATGTACTGCTGCGTCCAGATGAACAAAAAAAGTTGTGCAAGGTGGCTAAAGGTACTAATCCAACTACAGGACGCGACACCCGTGATACTTTGTTTTGTCCTTAAACAAAGTTTGGCAAAACAATTAGGAAAGTATAAAACAGAAGATAAGAATTCAGGAGTCAGAATATTTGAAAAATTTCATTCTGAATTCTGACAACAAAGTACTCATAAGTTTATGTCTCAAAAGAATGAAACTACCCTTCTCGTCTTGACTTTCCTAATTACAGTTGGGCTGGTTGGCGGTGGTTTTTGGTGGTTTGCTAATTTTTTTGGTACGACTATCAAGCCAGAAAAAACCAGCCAAAATACTTCTAATAATGTTCGGATTTTTGCTGAAGTTAAAAACGTGCCTAGTGGCTTAATTAGTTACGGCGGAAGTACAACTTGGGCTTCTATACGCAAAGAAATAGACCCAGTAATTCAAAATGTATGGCCGCAGTTTCAGTTGCGCTATACTGACCCAGACAAGCAAGCTCCAAGCTCGACAACAGGCATATCAATGTTGCTTAAAAGTCAATTGGATTTTGCTCAAGCTTCTCGGCCCATTGCTAACAATGAGTATGAGGCGGCCCAAAAAAGGGGAATTAAACTTAAAGAAATTCCTGTGGCAATTGATGGATTAGCTGTTGTTGTCCATCCCAGTTTAAATATAACAGGTCTGACAATTGATCAATATGAAAAAATCTTTGCGGGTAAAATTACTAATTGGCAAGAAGTTGGCGGGAAAAATTTAAAAATTCAGCCTTATGGAAAACAGGGTCGAGATACTGGCGAACACTTTAAGTTAACGAACACAACAACTGAGGCTCTAAGATTAGTTGCGGCTGACCTAGGCGGAATTTACTGGGCTTCAGCACCGTTGTTAGTTCCACAATGCGGTGTCAAACCATTAGCTCTAGGTCGCACTCCCAATAAACTTGTGTATCCTTACAAGCTTCCTTTCGTACCAGTTTCAGAATGTCCAGGAAAACGCAATCAAGTAAATACTGAGGTTTTCCGCAGCGGGGAATATCCTTTGAGCCGTAGATTAGCTGTAGTGGTGAAAGAAAACGGGCAATTTGAGCAACAAGCAGGCGAAGCTTATGCAAATTTATTATTGACAAATCAAGGACAAGAGTTGATAAGTAAAGCTGGATTTGTCAGACTCCGTTAGTAACATAACAGGAGGTCAAAGTATTACTATTCATGGTATTTAAGTTATCAAAATATTCTAATTTATGTGACTACGGCAATACCATTAAAACTTTAATTTCATACCTGAAATCTAAACAAAGCCTAGATTTCTTAATTACGAATTACGAATTATTATGGTTCTTCAGGACTTATTATGCCAAATAATTAGTTATTCAAGGTAAAAGTCGTCAATAAATATATAAAATTATGACTTAAATTGTTGACATGGTTGACATTGAGACCATATTTATTATTAGCTGTAA